>NZ_JBAGKV010000060.1:0-10445 GCF_037049705.1 Janthinobacterium sp. LPB2021202312-11-4
TTAGGTTTTCCTTCCCAAATCAGCGCTTGAGAGCGCAGATTCCTTCCGAAGGTAAGAGCGCCGTATGCTCGGGCTCCCTTTGGGTTCATTTCAAATATGAACGCAGAGCCGAGATGACCTGATCCAGGTCGTTTTGACGTTGCTCTGGAGTTACAGCTTCAGCGCCTAGATGCTCACGGATCTGCCCTTCGAGCACCTCTGCCATCAATCCATTCACCGCGCCCCTCACCGCTGCCATTCCCACACGCATGATCATGGGCATGGGTATGGGTATGGGCATCATGATCTAAACCTACGTTCTGCCTACATGCATTTACTGGCTGACGCGGCTACTTCGGTACTCGCTATTCTAGCTTTGATTGGGGGAAAATTTTGGGGAGCCGCCTGGCTCGCCCCTGTGATGGGTATCGTTGGCGCAGGTCTTGTAGCCAGTTGGGCATGTGGTTTGATCCGTCAAACAAGCCGCGTACTGCTGGATGCCGAGATGGATGCCCCGATCGTCGAGGAGGTACGGGAAGTCATTGCCTCTAGCCCAATCCCGGCAAGATCGTCCTTGGATATCAACTTTTTAGCGATAATTATCCTTGAGGGTATTGTGTATCGCGGTTGCCGCAGTCGCCGCATGGGCGACTCCAACACTCATCTGATTGAGCGCATTAACTACATCGCCCGCGGCATACAATCCATGGACTGACGTCCGCTGATTGGTGTCCACCAACAGCTCGCCCTTGCTGTCAACATTTACGCTTAGACTTTTCGCCAACTCGGTCCGAGAGTTGCAGCCAAGCATCGGGTATAGGGTGTCAAAACTGAGTTCGCCGCCGCTCGCTAAGCGTAGCGACAAACGATGCCCTTTGATCTTGCGGATATGTGCGATCGGATCCTCGATGATCCGGATCCCTGCCTGTGCAATTCTGAGACGTTCGTCGTTGTCTAGCCCCGTGTCGCCCGGTTGCACAAAAAAGGTGAGCTGGCGGGTGTAGGTCCGAAGAAATAGTGCATGTCTGAAGCCTTCCTTGGCGGAGGCGAGAAGAGCAACGTCCTGATCGATGACATCGTATCCGTCGCAAATCGGGCACCAGCGCACATAGCCACCAATAGTGGCCTCACGCAGATTGGGAATATCGGGGTGTTTATCAACAACGCCGGTGGCAAGAATCACAGTCAACGCCACAACGTAGTCATCGTCGATATTGGCGATAAAGTCATTCCCTCGCTTTGTTAGCGATTTTACGGTGGCTCGCCGGATATGAACATTGTAGCGCTCTGCCTGCTTGCGCAGCCGTGTCAATAACTCGGCACCCGAAACACCCTGAGGAAAACCCGGATAGTTGTGCGTGATCGGGATCAGCTCTGCACGGCTCTGGCCGGCGTCGACCAGTAAAACCTGTCGACGATAGCGTGCCAAATAGATAGCCGCCGTCAGCCCGACAGGGCCTGCACCGACGATAAGGCAATCCACCGCATGATATTGAGCCTGTTTGCTTGTCATCTAGCGCTCCAGTTTTGCCAATGCTGTCGGATGCCAGAGCCCTAACGTAGTGTACTGAGGCCCTCCAGTTCGCGCGAAACCAGCGGCCATATCCAGGGTCGCAGCGGGGCATGATTGTCTGGCAGACCACGCAGCACTTACCCGAAGATTGAGGAGTAGTGATAGCAGGGTAATATCGACCATCATGCTGTTATCGAAATTAGCCCGGACAGAACGCTTTGGCCCACGTCCTGGTTACGTTCTATCACTTCCTCTCCTAAGCCGGTCGGGCTTCACAGGCGCAAGGACAGATCATCGTCTCGGGCTCAGATCAGTGCCCCTGTTTGCAGACCTTTGACCAAGCGCGAATGCTCTGGAAATCCATGGTCCAAGCGGAGCTTGGGTTTGCTCCTACCATTCAATGTGATGCGCACGGGTGAGAATCACCGGCTAAACCGGTGCGGAAATTTCTGTCAAAGATGCAACGCACAGATCGACATCACCATGGTCATGGTTTTTTATTCGCTTTAATCCACTGATCGAATACGGCGATTTCCTTTTCCTGTGCGGCAATTATGTCCTTGGCCATTCGGAGCATCTCTGGATTTTTCCCGTTCTTGAGTTCGGCTTGCGCCATCTTGACTGCCATCTGGTGATGCATGCGCATGTTGGCCGCGAAGTCATAATCCACATCGCCGGTCTTGGACATACCACCCATTTTTTTCATGCTGTCCATCTTCGAGTGATCCATCTGCTCGGAAGGCATCGGCATTGTTTCGCTTTTCGCGGGTTCTGCGGCATTGGTCCACGTCGGCGCTGTCGCCATGACAGCGACAGCCATCGCTACCGCCCTCACTGATAAAGTGAACCGGTTAGTGCTGCTGTGCTTGATATGCTGTGACATTGTGAATCTCCTGGTTAAAAGGCGGAAGATTGGCATATACATACGGCTGCGACATTTTCGATTAAAAACATCTGATCATTTTTCGGCAGATAGCGAATGAGAATATGGCAAATAGATGCCAGACGTGATGTGAGCAGGAAACTGTTTCATGGGGTTCCGGCACCTACGTACTCAAGGGCTCATATTTCACCCTAGACCACGCTAGGCGGACAGTCGACAGAAATGAATATTACATTCTTGTCAGGTTTCAGTCGGTTAGCATTTCGTCGCGAATATGCTGTAGGGAAAGCCTAAAAAACTATGGTTGAGCCCAGATAGAATAGATGACTTTCGCGAATGCCGAGTCCGCCAACAGACCCAAGCAGACTCGCAACCGCTTCATATTCATATTCAGATGAATCAGTTCTTAATGTGGAAGGGATTCATTACCTTGATGGAACGAGACAAACTACCCGAATGATAATGGCGATGGTCCAGCGCAGACGTCAGTGATCCGGTCGTGGGTAATATCAATAACCGTCAGGCCAATACGCCTTCCTGGTGCCAACGCTTATGAGTTAAAACAGCCTCCACTTAAATTATGCGAGCCTTTCGCGCTTAGTGTTGGAGTCATTTAGGCAAATCTTAGCTATAAAGATGAGCCATTTCGGACCGGTGAATTCCCCGGTAAATTACTGCCAACAAGCGCTTGCCCTTTTACTTATCAGTCACCTCGAAGAACTTTAAGCAAACTTTTAAATGCGCCATTCAATCTGGTAAACGCGGCATCAAAATGTACTTCGTTTTCTGCATATTTTGCGACCTCGACCTGTTGATCTACAGTATTTTGATCAATGGAGGGTTGGTTCGGCATACTGTAAAGCAAAACACCGCCATGATGGTCATCTGCTGAGTTTTGGTCGGAAATATGTTTTAGGTTTGTTATTTTCAAAGAAAACGGCGTAGCAAGAGCTCCTTTTGTCTGGCCTGCAAGCACAGCAGAAAAGTCTAAATCCTGGGCCTTGAAGTTCGGTGTATCGGCGTTAGCGATGTTATTGCTCAGTACCTCAGCTCTTTGGCTACGATAAATTAGCGCTCTTTCTGCGGAGCCAAACGCTTTTTCAAAATTAATACTCACATCCACCATCCTCAGTAGCGCTGCTATTACCGCTAATATTGAATACTCAAGTGTTAAACGCACTGTTTTACATGATGACGTATTCAATTCCATTACAGGTGCTAAAAAATCGCCATGCCACCTAAAAGGAAGCTTACAAAACCGCATCGTTAAAACTTTTAATCGATAAATAGCGGCATGTGATTCCGGATCGAGACCTTACGAATTAAGTAGTGTGTTTCTCAAGAGAAATATTGCAACCTGACACAACTGTAATATTGACCTAAGGTTCCTGACAGGGGATGAGTCTTATAGTCCTATTGAGCCTTAAGCTCACCCCGAAGAATCAACGCTTGATGTCGATTCAGGGGTTACCAATACTCATCCGAGGAAACCCAAATGAACCCTATCAAAACCTTGTTCGTCATCGCTGCTCTGACCGTATCTTCATTGGCTATGGCTGAAGGCGGTGGTGACCGGACTTTCACACGCATGGAAGCGGCTAGGAATAATTCGATGGAATCGTACCAAGTAGCTCAAACGCAAAGCTCCCAACCTCCCGTCGCAGAAAGTAAAGCTAAAGCGATGGACCACAAGAATTGCTAAATCGCTGGGTACATCCCCAAGCTGACAGAAATGTAATCACTGTGGTGGTTTAAATGTGGCAATTTCTGAGCTCGCTTGCCGTAACAGTTCGTCTTTTGTGACGGTTGGCGAAGCTCATCCGGGCAACTCATTGGTTGTTTCGCACGGCTTCCCTTTTGATTGATTGGACGTAAACGGCATGCATTCCAAAACCTCTAGACGGACATTCGTTAAAGGCTTGGCCGCTGGTGGCATTCTCGGCGGCCTTGGCCTATGGCGCACTCCTGTATGGGCAGTGACCAGTCCTGGTCTGCCGAACGTACTCACCGGCAACGAATTTGATCTGTTTATTGGTGAAACCCCTGTAAACATAACTGGCTCGCCGCGCACAGCCATGACCATCAATGGTTCGTTGCCCGGACCTTTGCTGCGCTGGCGCGAAGGCGAGACGGTCACACTGCGTGTGAAAAATCGCCTAGACCAAGACACCTCCATTCATTGGCACGGGATCATTCTGCCCGCCAACATGGATGGTGTACCGGGTTTAAGTTTCCATGGCATCGCGCCCGATGGCATGTACGAGTACAAATTCAAGGTGCATCAGAACGGTACGTACTGGTACCACAGCCACTCTGGTTTGCAGGAGCAGGCAGGCGTTTACGGTCCAATCGTCATCGACTCGAAAGAGCCTGAACCTTTTCAATACAACCGCGACTATGTGGTGATGTTGACTGACTGGACCGATGAAGATCCTAGTCGCGTCATGGCCAAGCTCAAGAAGCAATCGGACTACTACAACCACCACAAACGTACCGTGGGCGACTTTATCGACGACGTCAGCAAGCAAGGTTGGTCTGCTGCCGTGGCCGACCGGAAGATGTGGGCTGAAATGAAAATGAACCCCACTGATCTCGCAGACGTCAGTGGGGATACTTACACCTATCTCATGAATGGCCAGGCGCCTAACGGTAACTGGACCGGTATTTTCAAGCCGGGCGAGAAGCTGCGCCTGCGCTTTATCAACGGCTCAGCTATGAGCTATTTCGACGTCCGCATCCCTGGTTTGAAAATGACCGTTGTGGCGGCTGACGGCCAACATGTCAAACCAGTCAGCGTCGATGAATTCCGCATCGCCGTGGCAGAAACGTATGACGTGATCGTAGAACCTGCCAGCGAAGAGGCTTACACAATCTTCGCCCAGTCCATGGATAGAACCGGTTATGCACGTGGAACCTTGGCAGTTCGCGAAGGATTAAAGGCAAAGGTACCTGCGATCGATCCTCGGCCGCTTTTGACCATGGATGACATGGGTATGGGCGGTATGGCGGGCATGGACCATGGCAGCATGGCTGGTATGGGCGGCGGCGATATGAAACAAGGTGACATGTCAGGCATGGCTGGCATGGACCACAGCAAGATGGCGGGAATGGACCAAAGTGACATGACCGGCATGGACAGCGGTGACATGACTAACATGGCCGGCATGGACCACAGCAAGATGTCGGGCACGGACAAAGGCGACATGTCCAACATGGCCGGTATGGACCACAGCAAGATGGCGGGAATGGACAAAGGCGACATGTCCAACATGGCCGGCATGGATCACAGCAAGATGGCAGGGATGGGCGGTATGGGGGGCGAAATGCAGACTCACCCAGCGTCCGAAACCAACAACCCCTTGGTTGACATGCAAGCCATGAGCCCAACGCCAAAGCTAAACGATCCAGGCATCGGTTTGCGGAACAATGGTCGTCGAGTGCTCACCTACTCAGATCTGAAAAGCACGTTCCAAGACCCTGACGGTCGCGAACCCAATCGCACCATTGAGCTTCATCTGACCGGTCACATGGAGAAATTTTCGTGGTCCTTCAACGGCATCAAATTTTCTGACGCCGAGCCGCTTCGTCTGAAGTATGGGGAGCGTCTTCGCATCACCCTGGTGAACGACACCATGATGACCCATCCCATCCACCTTCACGGCATGTGGAGCGACCTTGAGGATGAGAACGGCAAGTTCATGGTGCGCAAGCACACAATCGACATGCCACCAGGTACCAAGCGTAGCTATCGAGTCACCGCTGATGCCTTAGGTCGCTGGGCTTATCACTGCCACCTGCTTTTCCATATGGAAATGGGCATGTTCCGTGAAGTACGGGTTGATGAGTAAAGGAGACGATCTGTGAGCACATACCTAAATCGTAAATCGCTGGTCGGTTGCCTCTTTGCCGTCGGCTTGATGGGTGGACTCTCGTCCTTGGCGCTGGCAGTCGAAGATAGTAGTGATCATTCACCTGCTACTCCTGCAAAAGCAACGAACAAGCCTGCAACTACGACAAACGAGTCAAAGCCCGATCACGGGTCAATGGACCACAGCAAGATGAGCCATGAGTCGATGGATCATGACCAAAAAACCAAAAAGGCAGATTGAGATCATGACCAGTAAGTTTTTACGCCCAACGTTGATGGCACTGGCAGTCTCTACCAGTCCTGCTTTCTTTGTCGTGGCTCACGCCGCTGAAGAGATGGATCACTCCAAGATGGACCGCGGCTCAATGGGAGCTATGGACCATAGCAAGATGGGGGCTATGGATCACAGCAAGATGAGTATGGATGACGGGCAAATGGACGGAATGGAAAGTATGGACGGAGGGGCGACTACCACCAGTCGAACCCCAGTCCCCGTACTTACCGACGCTGACCGTGCAGCCGCCTTTCCAGATGTCGCTGGTCATGGTGTCCACGACAAAAAAATCAACTCCTTCATGCTGCTGGATAAGTTTGAGTACCAGGATGCTGACAACGGTAGTGCATTGGCCTGGGATGCAAAAGGATGGATCGGCGGTGACGTTGATCGACTGTGGTTGCGCTCGGAAGGCGAACGTACCAATGGCGTAACGGAAAACGCTGAACTCTCAGCACTTTGGGGGCACTCCATCGGTCCATGGTGGGATGTCGTCACCGGCGTACGACAAGACTTCAAGCCCGGGTCACCACAAACTTGGGGAGCGCTCGGTATTCAGGGCATGGCCCTCTATAACTTTGAAGCCGAAGCGACTGCCTACATCGGTGAGAACGGTCAAACCGCTGCTCGATTGGAAGGCGACTACGACATTCTGCTGACCAATCGCCTGATCTTGCAGCCGACGGCCGAAGCCAATTTTTACGGGAAAAATGATCCTCAGCGCGGCATTGGGTCTGGATTGGCAAACACCGAAGTAGGGCTCCGATTGCGTTATGAGATTGTTCGCCAATTTGCCCCTTACATTGGGGTTAGCTGGAGCCGCTCCTACGGCAATACGGCAGACCTGGCCAGCGATGAAGGAGAGGATGCGAACGAGGCGCGATTTGTCGCCGGTATTCGGATGTGGTTTTGAGGGCCTGACATGAAAAGAACATTGAAAACATTGACTGCTGCCGGGGTGGTCGCCGCAATAGTAGGTGCCGGCGTGGTGTATTTTGGTGTAATTAATGTTGGGGCGGATGATCCACATTCCTATCCCGTTCACTCGCTACTTTCCACCGCTCGGGATCGCTCGATCGAAGTGCGCTCACGCGACATTAAAGTCCCCGACCTGAGCGAAGAAGCTCTCATCCGCGCAGGTGCTGGCAACTACAACTCTATGTGCATCGGTTGCCATCTGGCTCCGGGTATTGCAGGAACCGAGTTAAGTAATAGCCTTTACCCTGCACCTCCGAAT
Organism: Janthinobacterium sp. LPB2021202312-11-4; assembly: GCF_037049705.1. Classification (NCBI taxonomy): domain Bacteria; kingdom Pseudomonadati; phylum Pseudomonadota; class Betaproteobacteria; order Burkholderiales; family Oxalobacteraceae; genus Janthinobacterium; species Janthinobacterium sp. LPB2021202312-11-4. The sequence goes on from NZ_JBAGKV010000060.1 coordinate 7,755, forward strand.
CTTTCAAAACTGGGCGTTGATGGAAACCCTGCCGCAGCTTTCTGGATCATCAAGCATGGAATCAAATCCACAGGCATGCCCGCTTGGGGTAAAAGCATGGCCGATCCCTACATATGGGGAATGGTCGCTTTTCTCCAGCAGCTGCCTTCATTGGATGCAGAGCAATACAACGCTCTAGCAACCAGCAGCAGTGGTCATCAACACGGTGGCGGCGAGAGCAAAATGCATAACCATGAAGGCCAGCATGAGGGCCAAAGAGGGGCTGTCGCGGGGCATCATGATGCGGGTGCAGCCGAAGAGATAGCAGAAGCAGGCGACCATCATGGCGAGAGAAACAGCGCCCATGCCCATGAAGCGGCCTCAGCGCCTTCTCAGGATGAAAGTACCGAACACGCCCATCCTCAGGTTGTGGAGGCTTCACATGACGCTCCTGCAACTCTGGCCGTTCAGCCAAAAACTCATACCCACGCTGATGGGAAGGAGCATACCCATGCGAAATAACTTTCTTCGTCCCGGTCGGGCACTTCGCCTCGCTGCATTCGCGGCTCTGTTTATCAGTTCAACTGGTCATGCAGCAGAGTCGCTGACGATCGACGTCCATCGTGACGCTAACTGTGGATGCTGCAAGAAGTGGATCCAGCACCTTGAAGCTAACGGCTTCACCGTCGTTGATCATGTAGAAACCAACATGAGCGCGGTCAAGCAGGATCTCGGTGTTGCTCCACGACTCTCGTCCTGCCACACAGCAATGATCAATGGAAAGTTTGTTGAAGGCCACGTGCCCGCCGAGCAAATAGTTGCCTTGAGCAAGCGCGATGACCTTATCGGGATTGCTGTGCCGGGGATGCCGGCAGGCTCGCCTGGTATGGAGGTCGGTGGGAAGCAGGATGCTTATCAGGTCATCGGTCTGAGCAAAGCAGGTACTGACCAAGTGATCGCTGAGTACCCGGCAAACTAATCACAAACGTTCATTACCCGAACGGTGACAAACCGGTCGAACCGGCGTCGGCAAAAATTTTCAAGTACCCAGGTGCGAAAGCACGGTAAAGAAATTGGGAGTCGGCGCACGAATAGCCCATCATGGCCCAGCATCAATACGATGCCGCAGTCAGATGCCGAATGACTATACGTGTGCAGTCGGCACGGACAAAAGTGGAAGTAGGCCGAGCTAGAGAATGAAGAGCTGGGTTACAGCAGAGACCGTGCGCTGGGCAGGTCATGCATGGGTTGGCCCTGGTATCGGTGTCTTTTATGGCCATGCCGGTCACCAAGAATGGCACCTCCATCATGCGCATCAGATCTCAGTTGGCCTCGACTCAACTGTATCGGTTCAAACCCCGATGGGTATTCAAACAGGGGGCGCCATCTTCATTCCGGCCGGTTTGAAACACCAGCTGAGCGCCGGTCACGTTCTGTCGATCTATGTGGATGCGCTGTCCGAGGAAGCCCGCACTCTGCGGGGTGCGGAAGACGCGAGGGTGATTTTGATCACTCCGGCGGACGTAGCGCCGATAGTCGACGCACTGCACGAGCCAGGACACACTGATCTCCAGGTTAGGACCGGGGTGCGCCAGGCGCTGCGACTGCCCGATCTCCCGCCCCCAGATCCTCGCTTGATCAAGATATTTGAGGCGCTGAGCAGAGGCCAAATGGGACGCGAAGAGTTGGCCGCGGGGGTGCATCTATCCCCCACGCGGTTTTCTCATTGGTTCGTGGAGCATACGGGGCTGCCGCTTCGCAGTTACGCGAGATGGTTACGTCTCACGCAAGCCCTGCAGCATTTGGCCAAAGGTGCACGGCTGACCGACGCGGCTCATCAGGCGGGTTTTTCAGACTCGGCTCATTTCTCCCGGACATTCCGGGCGCTACTGGGTATCGATCCGTCATCCGCCTTGGCTGAAGTTCATCTCCAGGAGACTTAGCTCTTTCGTTCAAGCCGAAAGCTGGCTTCTACACATATTGTGATGGTTCCATATCCAGGAGCTGAGCAATGCCTTCCTTTCTCCGATTCGCCTTACGGTGGGTTAGCTATCCACTCGTGTTTGGCGGCTCTGCCACTTTCATGATCTGGACGCTGTATACCGGCGTACCGTATTGGCCCACGACTCCCCTAGTTGCGGCAGTGGGACTTTTGCTCATCGCTGGCTTGGAGCGCATCCAACCTTTCCGCGAAGCCTGGCTTGAGGATCATCAAGACACCGCGACAGACCTGCTGCACATGCTGGTGAACCTTTCCGTCATTCAATTCACAGCTGGAGTCCTGGTCGAGCTTGGTGATGCGGTGCCAGCTTCGGTTCGTCTCTTTCCGAACAAGAGCCCGCTGTGGCTGCAGTTGCTACTAGTCATCGCCGTGCTCGATCTGAGCCTGTATGCGATGCATCGGATCAGTCACCGAGTGTATTGGCTATGGCGTTTTCACATGCCTCATCACAGCGCCGAGCGGTTGTATTGGATGAACGGGGAGCGACGACATCCTTTGCATGCGGTGCTTATGGCGAGTCCGGGGCTGGCGATCCTGTTCGCATCAGGCGCACCCTCCGCAGTTGTGGCCACCTGGTTTGGAGTTCTAACAGTGCACTTGGCCTTCCAGCATTCGAACCTGGACTACCGGGTGGGATGGTTGCGCCACATTATCGGTGTTGCCGAAATTCATCGCTGGCATCACAAACGCGACTTTGAAGACGCCCAGGT
>NZ_JBAGKV010000061.1:0-8522 GCF_037049705.1 Janthinobacterium sp. LPB2021202312-11-4
AGAAGGTAAGTACTTTATAAACAGTAATTTAGAAAGAAACCATAGAAGCATTGGTTTAGATCATAGGTTGGGGGGGCGGTTGATGGAGCTTGTGTGGGCTACTGAATTCTTGGTGATTGGCGGTCGCCCGTATCCAGGCTTTCCGATCTTGCTTTGGGACACGATGGACAGTTGCGTTCCTGCCAATGAATTCATGCGCCACTTTCTATTGCGGGGAGCCATTGGGTCGCGGAAATCTTGGCCAAGCACGGGGCGTGCTCTTTACGACTTTTTCAGTTTCCTTCAGGCACATGAGCTCGACTGGCGAGACGTAGATCGTGGCGAGGCCAAGAGTGTCGTTGCCGGTTACCGGGACTACTGCCTGGTGGAGTGTCAGTTGGCCCGATCAACAACCCGGCAACGACTCCATTTTATCTGCAAGTTTTATGAGTATGCCCAGCAGCAGGAATGGGTGAACAGACTGCCGTTTGGTTATGAGGAGCGGAAGATCAAGCGGGCTCACGGCTTTCTTGCACACATCGATGCCAGCGGCGGAAAGGCAATGGTGAACGACGTCATGCCGCGTCAGCATCGGGTGCTGCCGAAGTTCCTCAGCATGGATGAGATTAAGGAGTTGCTGGAGAAGGCGGAAAATCCGCATCACCGAATGATGATTCGACTTGGACTTCAGACTGGCCTGCGGCGGGCGGAAATTGCCTCTTTTCCGTTGGCGTATGTCTTCGATCCGGACAAAGCCGGTAGGCACGAGCGCAACATCCGGATTCGCCTTGATCCACATGATGGTCACGGAATTCGAACGAAGGGAAGCAAGCCGCGTGACATCTATATCAGTCGACGCTTTCTCGCGGATCTGTACCGGTATGTAGTGCAGGTTCGTGGTGAGCGGGCTTCACTGAGTCGTACTCAGTACAAACCGCTGTGCTTGAATCAGTTCGGTGAGCCCTACGCCGATGATGGTAAACGCATCGAACGCATTGTCCGAGAAATTGGCAAGCGAGCGGACATCAAGGTTCATACGCACATGCTTCGCCACACCTACGCGACCCATACTCTGGTCGCTCTTCAGCGCAATGGCAGCAGCCTGGAACCGCTCGTGTTTGTGCAGCGGCAACTCGGTCATAGTTCGATCCAGACGACGATGGTGTACCTGCACTTGGTCAACGAATTGGCCGACAACGCGGTGCTGGCTTACGACGATGAACTATCTGAAGACTTGGGAGCGGTTTAATGGGTAAGCGCAAGGTCTTCACTAAAACCGACCTCAGCGTTCCGCAAGTCGAGCATAGTCTCGACGCAGCGGGTTCTGTCATTGTTCTCCCCGAGGTGATTCCACCTGCCCACACCAGAGTCGACTTCGGAAGGAATGCCACGCGTTCCCGAGGCATCGACTTCGCTTTCTGGTATGGCGTGGGTATCGATTCGATTACCTATGCCTGCCACCGACAGACTGAACGCTTTCTAGCCCGGCAGGACACTGGGGTCGAAGCGAGTACCGTAGCAAGTTTCTGTAAAGGCGGTTTACGCCACTTCCTTAACTTCATGATTTTGCGTGCAACCGCGCTCCGCCGTGAGTTGACCCTGAACGACATCGATCGTGCATTGATTGACGATTTTCTTGGCTACCTTGCTGGATTGGGCATTACCACGCTTAGCCAGAGTACTCACTACACCGGTATGAAGTGCGTCCTTCACGCGTTGGGCCGCAGAGGGATAATTTCGTTGGTCACCACTGGGGACGATGCGACGTTTCCGCGAAACCCGTTCCCAAACAGCGGCAAGAGTAAGGGGGAAACGCCACTACCGAAACGCCAGCGACAAGCGTTCACCTCAGCATTAAAACAGGCGACCCTGCCAATCTGGAATGAAGACGTCTTTGTGACAGGTGAGCTACTGGCTTATGCCTTGTTGACCGTTGCGCTGCACACCGGGCGTAACGCCACGCCGCTGCTGGAGATGGGGCACGATTGCCTGCGCGCTCACCCCAAAGACAACAGTGTCTTTTTGGTCCTCTGGAAACGTCGCGGACACAGCAGCAGTAAAGTGGCTCTGCGTGCAGAGAGCGCCACTGAGCGTCGTCTGGAGTCTACCCCAACCATCAAAACCAATATCGAACGCCTGATCCGTCGTGTCCTTGCTCACAGTGAATCGCTGCGTGTGGAGGCTCCGAACGACATCAAGGATTGTGTTTGGCTGTATCGCGTGCACCGTGGGCCAGGCCGTGGCAGGGTCATTGCGCTGACGGATTCAACGTTGAAGATAGCGACCAGTAAATTGGTAAGTGATTATGGACTCGTCGATACGGATGGTCAGCCGCTTCGCATCAACATCTCTCGACTACGTAAAACGTTTGCCAACCGAATATTCGAATTGCTCGCGGGTGACCTGATGACCACGGCCATCGCGCTTGGTAACACCCCACAGGTGGCCGGACGAAATTACTTGGCGCCTAGCACAGACGCGAGGCGCAACTGGCAGTTTATGGGCGAGATAATGGTTCAGGAATTACTCAGCCGGACTATTGGAGCTACTTACAAACCTACCCCAATGGGGCGCTGCGGTGATCCAGTGAACGGCCAATATGCGCCAAAACGTGAGGGGGAAGCGTGCTTCTCATTCCTCAACTGTCTGCGATGCAAACATTACGCGATCACGGGAGACGATTTACACCGGCTATTTAGTTTTTACTTTCGTGTGTTTGCGGAGCGTCCCCGCATGAACAAACGGCGTTGGGCGCAGGAATACGCGCATATTCCTCGATTGATTGACGACTATATCGTGGCTGAAGGGCTGCGGCGTGGAACCTTCAAATCGGCCGTCGTTGAAGCTGCTCGCGAACAGGCTCGCCGCGATCCGCACCCGTTTTGGTCGTCCGATGTAGTGGAAAGTCTGGAGATGTTTGCATGAGCAAAAGCAATGTGACCATGTTGCCCTGGGCAAGTATCGAACTACAGCCAGGGGATATACGTGAGTTGCCCGAGAGCGACCGCGAAGCACTCATTGTCAGCGCCATTCATGTTGATGGCTACTGGGTCATCCTCAGTCGCTATCGCGATAACATTTGGCAGCTCGAAGGGTTGACGAGCAATGTACCGGACAACATGAGGAACTTGGATTTCAATCGAGTACCCGCTGCGTTTGTAGCGGTGATGAAGTCGCTCTTTTATCGCTACCTACGACGCGGTCGCGCAGGGCAGAAGCGTCCCGTGGCAAGTACTTTGCGCAATGTCTTTGAAAATGTATTGCCCTTTCTACGATATCTAAGCGCACTTCAGCTCGGTCAATTCGGCGCTGTAACGCCCATGATCTGTGCAAATTACGTCGCCGAATGTAGGGAGATCCGACAGACGCGTCGCAATCGGGGGCAGGCGCTGTCTCCGGCGGCCCTTGAGCGTCGTTTTATGTCAGTCGAGGCGCTTCATGAACTCAGTCAGTACACCAACGACCCGATCGCAAGGCATCCCTGGCCTGATACATCGGCGAGAGCCCTGGCCGGTAGAGCTTCCCTCAACAGTGAGGCCGGCAAAACGCCGTTGATACCAGATGAGGTGTTTTGTACGTTGTTCGAGAAGGCCTACGAACAGGTTCAGCGTGGTGAGAGTCTGCTCGATCTGCGCGACACTCTCGATAGCGTCTCAGTAGAGCGCAAGGGACAGGTTGTCAGAACAGTCCAAGAGCATAAGGTTCGCCAGCTGACTGCTCTTGGGTGGGAAGGCGGGCTTGAGACATTCAACCAAGCGATTAAAGATTTGAGAACCGCCTCCTATATCGTTCTGGCCAGCACCTCCGGTTGCCGGAATCATGAGTTGGCCAACGTAAAATCTGGCGCGCACCACCGTACGGAAGACGATGACGGCATGGTCTTCCACTGGCTGCGCTCCACGTCGGAAAAAACTGACACCGGCGTGCACGACTGGATGATTCCAGAAATTGCTGTGCACGTGTTGCGCCTAATGGAACGCTGGGCCGAGCCGTACCAGGCTATGATCGACGCTGAGATCTCCGAGCGAAGAAAGCTTAATTCGAGTGATCCGCAAATCGCCACGGCACAGAAGCATCAGCATGCTCTCTTTCTCGGGGTGGCTGCCACGAAACGTAATCAAGTTCGTATCCTCTCGGGTTCGGCATGGAACATGTGCCTCAAAGCGTTCGCGAAGAGCTGTGGTCTGAACTGGATCTTAGCCAGCCATCAATTTCGCCGTAAATTCGCCAACTATGCCGCACACAGTCAATTCGGCGACCTGCGTTACCTGCGTGAGCATTTCGCGCACTGGTCCATGGATATGACCTTGGGCTATGCCATGGATCAAGATTGGGGGCAGCATCTTGATCTCGAACTGTACGAAGATATCCAGTCAGAACTCGAAGACATCAAGTCCGAGGTCGTCGGGACTTGGCTGGGAGACACGCCACTGACTGGCGGCTACGGTCGATCAATCAAGCATTGGCAGCGCGATTCGGCGAACCTCGCGATCTTCAAGAGCCACGCCTCAATGGTGACATCGATTGCTGAGAGCACTGCGATTCGAAGTAATGGTCACGCCTGGTGTACCGCCGACGATGATCGTTGCGTCGGCAACACCATGGAGCGAACGCGCTGCGGCGACTGCAACAACGCCGTGATTGGAGTTGCACACGTTGGAATCTACCAGCGCCTTTACGACAACCTGAAGAGGTTGTTGGATTGCAACGACATTGGTGACGGTGGCCGACAGCGCGTATTGCGTGATTTGGATCGCTGTCGTGACGTGCTTATGCAGCTTGGATACGACCCGGAGGAGAACGTAGCATGACCATTAAACGCAAGCCCTCGGACGCCCGCGAGCGGGATTTGCAACTCGCACTTGCACGTATTCTGCGCGGTCGGGCACATAGCGGCGAATCCAAGGTCACTATCGCCGCGGTGGCGCGTGAAGCTGGTGTTTCAACCGCTCTGATTCACAATCACTACCCAACTGTCGCCGAGGCGATCCGCGAAGCTCAGGGGCGTTCAAGCCGTGCTCAGCGAGATGTGAAACACCAAGATTTTTTGGCTGAGCGCGAGAAAAATCGAATGCTCCGCCAAGAGAATGAGGAACTACGCGAAAAGGTTGCCAACCTCGCCTCGATTAACGAGGTATTGATAGCCGAGACCCGTGTTCTAAAGGCAAAGCAGAGCGACCCCAAGGTAGTAGATCTACCCTCGGGCAAGTTGTAATTCCGGAAGCTCTCGCTCTCTAAATGTGCTACGAAAATGCTCTGATACTCCCTCCAAGTATATTCTGTCCGTCGGACGGAATCTGCCAGAAGGGAAGGATTTACAAAAAAATCACTGGGGAGTGTCAGCCAAACAACTTACCGCAGACGAATCGTTTCAAGGAGTGTGCCCATAACCGTGCGGCCAACACACCTTCCTGATCCCAACGCTAAGGGCGATTGTGTGCAAGTGATGCGACTGCGGTTCAGTGGGAATGTGATCTGGCAACGTATCGGTCGGCAACCCATTGAGCAGCAGGTCCCCTCAACACCAGTGTTGCTCGATGCATAATTTGACGAGATAGAGGTAGCAAGCTCTAATTCAAGTAATGCATCGTGGCGATGCTCTGAAGCCAGCGATAGAGGAGTCGGACATGAGCAAGGCTCTGTTTTTTACAACAGCTCTCCGATGTAGTGTCTGTAGAGCAGCAGTTCTCCAGCGCTCTCGACCCGGCGCGCTATCAGGTTGCAGTGACGCTTCTCGGTGATCAGGAAGGACGCATCGCCCAGGCGGAGGAGTTTAGCGTGAAGCCGGTACCTGCGCTGGCATCGACCACCAATCATTCACAACAACTTCGGTGCCGCGTTCGCGGGCCTGAAGTAATGAGGCAACCATGAGGCGCTTACTCGCTGCACTGACACTGGCAACCCTCGTCAACCCTGTCCTAGCGGCAGATGCGGAAGTGCCGTACCCGACCGGCTACCGCGACTGGCACCACGTCAAGAGTATGGTCATTGAACAGGGGCACCCGCTTTACGAAGCCTTCGGCGGCATCCATCACCTGTACGCCAACAAGCAAGCGATGGAAGGTTATCGATCAGGTAAGTTTCCGGATGGCGCGATCATCGTTTTCGATTTGCTGGACGCGAAGCGGGCCGACAATGCTGTGACCGAAGGAACGCGCAAGGTTGTGGGCGTCATGCACAAGGATGCGAAGCAATTCAGTGCGACTGGGGGGTGGGGGTTCGAAGGCTTCGGTAGCGGTGACTCAGCCAATCGCGTCGTGCGTGCCAAGGCGACGACCGCCTGCTTTGCCTGCCATACCCCGCAAAAAGATCACGACTACGTGTTCAGCCGCTTGCGTGACTGAGCGAGAAAAAACGACAGTTTTGCGGTGGTCTCAGAGTGACAAATGAGCCAATGGTTCAATAGTCGGTTTCTGAAATTAATGCGACTTTTCTCATATTAACGCAGACTTCATATTCGCCTGCTAGCTGAAGCCTCCAATTGATGTGGCGGGGGTAACGCAATCTATCAAGAATGAAACTCTTGGTCGGATTTACCTTGTTGGGGGGCATGGGCAGCTCGCAAAAGCAGCATTTTGCCCAAGTGGGTCAGTAATGAGATGGTCACCCCGACACGCTGCGAGGGCTACGCTTTCGCAGGGTGTTTTTATTTCGGAGGCCATCACCATGAGCGATTTGGCACTGGTCGGTATCGACCTCGGCAAACATACCTTCCATCTGCACGGCCAGGACAAGCCCGGCCGGGAGCTGTTTCGCAAGAAGCTCTCACGCCAGCAGATGATGCGGTTCTTCGCCAATCTACCCGCATGCACCGTGGTGATGGAGGCCTGCGCCGGCGCGCACTTTGTCGCTCGCGAACTGACGGTCATGGGGCATCAAGCCAAGCTGATTTCCCCGCAGTTCGTACGGCCCTTCGTCAAGGGCAACAAAAACGATTTCATCGATGCGCAAGCGATCTGCGAAGCAGCTTCGCGTCCGACGATGCGCTTTGTTTCGCCCAAGACCGAAGCCCAGCAAACCCTTTCAGTATTGCACCGGCTGCGCGAGTCGCTCATCCGCGACCGCACCAAGGCGGTCAATCAAATGCATGGCTTCCTGCTGGAATTCGGTATCAGCCTGCCGCAGGGGCTGGCCGTCATGAAGCGCTTGTCCAGTGTTCTGGCGGAGCACGAGCTACCTGTTCGGTTAACGGTGCTGCTGCAGCGTCTGCACGATCACTTCGTCTATCTGGACGGCCAGATCAAGGAACTGGACAAAGAGTTGGCCGGCCAACTGGCTGACGATGATCTGGGCAGTCGCTTGCTGAGCATGCCGTGTGTGGGGCCGATCACCGCCAGCCTGCTGGCTGTAGAAATGGGCGATGGCCAGCAATACGGTTGCAGCCGAGATTTTGCTGCCTCTCTGGGCTTGGTACCCAGACAGTACAGCACCGGCGGCAAGGCAAACTTGCTGGGCATCAGCAAGCGTGGCGACAAGAACCTGCTCCGCCTGCTGGTGCAATGCGCCAGGGTCTACCTGCAGCACATTGAGCGTCAGAAAGGGGCGCTGGCCGACTGGGTACGCTCGCTGCTGACGCGACGTCATTCCAACGTGGTCGCCTGTGCGCTGGCCAACAAATTAGCCCGTATAGCGTGGGCGATTGCCGCGCACCATACCCAATACGAAGCAGGGCCAGACGCCTTGAGCGCCTGACCCTGCAGTTGTTGCTGTACCACGATTCACCCTTTAGGTTTTGCGATAGCTGAACAACAGATGACGTGAACGGCCAACCGGCCTGACGAAGATCCTGACACGAAAATCGGCTTTTGAAGCCGCGTCAGTTTTAAGGAGCGCCAGGCGCGACTCTCATCGTGGCGCGGGGCAAGCCCCAATTGGACGCCGGATAGATTTAAGGAAACTCTGAAAAAGTCTTCCATCTTTGGTGAAATACTCGCCTGACCCGAACACGACGGTTGAACCCGATGAAACAGTTGTCCTTCGCCGATGCCGAATACGCCGGCAAACGTAAGCAGACCCGCCGCGAGCGCTTCCTGATCGAGATGGATCAGGTGGTGCCCTGGAAGGGTTTGGTTGCCTTGATCGAGCCGCACTATCCGAAGGGGGACGGTGGTCGTCCGGCGTATCCGTTGATGGCGATGTTGCGGGTTCATCTGATGCAGAACTGGTTCGGCTACAGCGATCCGGCGATGGAAGAAGCGCTGTACGAGACCACGATCCTGCGCCAGTTTTCGGGGCTGCATCTGGACCGGATTCCTGATGAAACCACGATCCTCAACTTCCGTCGCCTACTGGAAAAGCATGAGCTGGCGGGCGGAATTTTGCAGGTCATCAACGGCTATCTGGGCGACCGCGGGCTGATGTTGCGCCAGGGTACCGTGGTCGACGCAACGATCATTCATGCGCCGAGTTCGACCAAGAACAAGGACGGCAGACGCGACCCCGAGATGCACCAAACTAAAAAGGGCAACCAATACTTTTTTGGGATGAAATCGCACATCGGTGTCGACGCTGAGTCCGGCTTGGTGCACAGCCTGGTTGGCACT
>NZ_JBAGKV010000062.1:0-8299 GCF_037049705.1 Janthinobacterium sp. LPB2021202312-11-4
TTGAACTCCAAATGGTTGGAGTATCAAAAAAACGGTGGGTACTTCAGACCTTCCCTAGCTGCGAACATGGTGAAAACAAGAGGTGGAGAGCCGTTCCAAGCTCTAAATTTATAAGCTATACAGCACAGCTGAATGCTTATAATGAAACGATGACAAGGGAGGCTAGAAAAATGTCTCGTTTTACTGGCGAGGATAGTAAAGGGAATTTGGTAGTAAGAATGGATGCTGAAAATATAGGTCAGGGATATGAGCCTAACCCTTTAGATCCAAAAAATCCGCGTTTCATTCCTCAGATGAACGCCTTTGAGATGAAATTCGACTTCGAAACCTTGCAGCCTATCGCGCTGTATCCGATAGAGAAAATTTAATGCTGATGCATCCATTTATTGATACTCCATACAATCCAAGCCTAGGGCTCTTTCTCGGTGGGTTTGATATATACGGCCGCGAGGAGAGTCTTGGTGTTGAATTGGCGGCATACGATCCTGACTGTACTTTGGATAGAGAGTTTTTAATATCTCGGTTTATTATCAAGCGCTTTGCTGGGTTAAGTTATAGGCACAAGTTTGTTTTGTTTTGTGTGCTGAGTGAAGCTCTTGATGGTGACTCGAGTGTGTTCTCTAAAATTTTTGACCATGATCCTATGGCTCATTCTTTGCTTCCTGTTGGATGGAGTGAAATGATAGATCCAAAGGCGTTTTTTGAAGATGTACATATTAAGCTATCCGAGGCGTGGCGTGATGATCTGTATAAAGCCAGTCAAGAGGATTTTTTAAACTGGTAAGCGCTTTTGCCTCGGTAGAGTCTGAATAAATCTGTCCCGATCTTTATGCGTTTTTTAGGGGGCGTTGAGTGATAAATAAATATGCTGCGATTATTCTGGCAGTAGGTCCTCTCGTTGGCGAAGAAGTTTTATTGCTTGTTAATGGCATAAAAGTTAAGTGCTTTGCGAGTTACTGCCCCGCAAAAATCGAGGTGGGAGAGTCCTACAAGGTGGAGTTCGAGATAGTCCTTCCTGATGATGATTTTATTACCGTTGAAGAAAAGCGAATCCACACACAGATTGAAATGATAGACGGAGGGTTTGCATGCTTTCTATATGGCTATTTGGATGGAAGTATCCTCAGATCCTTCGTTGACTTTACGGATCAGGAAATCCACTACGACTATCCAGCGCTTAATGAAAAATTCGTCAAGGGCAGGGTGGACAGAATTGATGTGGCTTTCTGATAGGGGGGCGAAATTTCTGGGCAAGGTCTTCGGAAGTTTCCTTCAACTCGTATCGGTTTTCATGAACTGGTGCGAAATGCTTTCCATCGATAGTCTTTGGTGGTCGCTGAAAACTCAGTGGCAGGGTGTAGGAGCCCTTCAAAGCCGTTGGAAATGTATTGGCGTCGAAGCTTGGTTTGCGGCCGTTAACGTGCGTCCGTAAGATCAGTTGCGGCGGCTGTGCGCGGGCACGCTTCGGCGTGGTCGAGTTTTCCAAAGGCCTCGATATTCCTACCCCGCGCATAGCTGCCACCCTAGCCTGTAGGAAGGCTGATGGCAGTTTCCATTTATTGCCTTTGGAATTCGAAAATGAAAACTCTTCACCCCGACCCACCCTACGAAAAACCAATCCCCCACCCCGACAACCGCTACATGGCGCTCACCAGCAATTGCAGTGAGATGCCCACCCTGTTCGTCGACACCCACGCCCCGCTCGATGTTTTGTATGACGCTGCCAACTATCGAATTCGCGCCGTTACTCAGGTGCTTGAGAACCTGTCCATGCGCGGTTCGATCGAGTGTGATTCGATGATTCTCAGTGACTTTGCCTTGCTCTGTGCCATTCCGTTGCGCGATGGCTGTGATGTGCTGGATGTGGTTGGTCGGCGGTTGCGGGCTCGGTCGCCGGAGTAGCGGCGAAGGGCTTTTGTGGTGAGGGGCAAGCCCTCTCGCCACAAGGGCAGGATCAAAAGATCGCAGCCTTCGGCAGCTCCTACAGGGATCGTTGCCACGCTTGTGCCGTGCGGAGTCAGGCGCGATCAGATGCCCGCTCGGCCGCGAAGCCCTGACGTTCGGCTCGGTACAAGGTAAACTTCCCGGCCTTCGCAGGAGCAATCATGAATTATCGTCACGCCTTCCATGCCGGCAATCACGCCGATGTGTTCAAACACCTGACTTTGACCCGCCTCATCGCTCTGATGTCGCGCAAGGAGCAGCCGTTTGCCTATCTCGACACTCACGCCGGTATTGGTCTGTATGACCTGCAGGGTGATCAGGCGAGCCGTACCGGCGAGTACCTGGAGGGGATCGCGCGGTTGTGGGATCAGCCGGATCTGCCGGAACTGACCGCCGATTACATGAAGGTGTTGCACGACATGAACCCGGATGGCCAGTTGCGCTATTACCCGGGGTCGCCGGAGTTGGCGCGGCGCCTGACGCGGCCGCAGGATCGGGTGATGCTCAACGAAAAGCACCCAGAAGACGGTTTGCTGCTCAAGGACAACATGGCCGGTGATCGTCGGGTGAAGGTTCACCTGGGCGAAGGCTGGCATGTGCCTCGCGCGATGTTGCCGGTGCAGGAGAAGCGCGCGGTGATGTTGATCGATCCGCCGTTCGAGCAACTGGATGAAATGCAGCGATGTGCGGCGTCGCTGAAAGAGGCGATTGGCCGGATGCGTCAGACCGTGGCGGCGATTTGGTACCCGGTGAAGGACCAGCGTTTGCTGCGTCGTTTCTATCAGGACCTGGCCGGCACGGGCGCGCCGAAGTTGTTGCGCGTGGAGTTGTTGGTGCATCCGCTGGATACGCCGAACAGCCTGAACGGCTCGGGGCTGGCGATTGCGAATCCGCCGTGGGGGCTGGAGGAGGAATTGCGTGAATTGCTGCCGTGGTTGTCCCAGAAGCTGGGGCAGACCCAGGGTGGATGGCAGATGGATTGGTTGATTGCCGAGAGTTGATCACCGATTGATCGTCCGACGCGGAGCGTGGGAACGATCTGCCAGCAAGTCACAAGCAAGATCAACAGATCGCAGCCTTCGGCAGCTCCTACAGGGTGAACATAAATCCCATGTAGGCGCTGCCGAAGGCTGCGATCTTTTGCTTTACGGCATCAAATCGGGCAAGTCACGCCCGTGCCGCCGATCCCGCAATACCCTTCAGGGTTTTTCGCCAGGTACTGCTGGTGATAGGCCTCGGCGAAGTAGACCGTTGGGGCTTCTTCGATTTCGGTGGTGATGGTGCCTTTGCCGGCCTTGGTCAGTTCAACCTGAAACACTTGTGCGCTGTGCTTGGCGGCGGCGAGCTGAGTCGGGCTGGTGGCGTAGATCACCGAGCGGTACTGGGAGCCGATGTCATTGCCCTGGCGCATGCCCTGGGTCGGATTGTGCAGTTCCCAGAACATCTTCAGCAGTTCGTCGTAGCTGACTTTCGCCGGTTCGTAGACCACCAATACCACTTCGCTATGGCCGGTCAGGCCCGAGCAGACTTCTTCATACGTCGGGTTCGGCGTGAAGCCGCCGGCGTAACCCACCACCGTGCTGACCACGCCTTCGCGCTGCCAGAACTTGCGTTCCGCGCCCCAGAAGCAGCCGAGGCCGAAGATCGCGAAATCCACGTCGGTGACGAACGGGCCCAGCAGCGGCGCGTCGTGGACGAAGTGTTTTTCCGGCAGGTTCATCGGGGTTTCGCGGCCAGGCAGAGCTTGTTCTTTAGTCGGGAGCACGTTTTTGTTCACCAGAATTTCCGAGCGCAAGACCATCATCAGTCCCCTCAGTCAGGTTGAGTTGTAAATACATAGACCGCCAGTGTGCCGAATTATCCCTGTGGGAGCGAGCTTGCTCGCGATTGCGGTGTGTCAGTCAGTATTGACGTCACTGAGAGACCGCAATCGCGAGCAAGCTCGCTCCCACAGGGATTGGCGATGTCCTGCTGTCAGACGAGAGGGCCGCGCGGGTAGCGTTTGAGCTTTTCGATCAGCTCGGAGCCCGGGATGGGCCGGTCGAACAGGTAGCCCTGGCCGACGTCGCAACGGTGGCGGCGCAGGAACGCCAGTTGTTCGGCGGTCTCGATGCCTTCAGCCACGACCTTGAGTTTCAGGTTGTGGGCCATGGCGATCACCGCGGAGGTGATTTCCATGTCGTCCTGGTTGTCCGGGATTTCGTGGATGAAGCTGCGATCGATCTTGATGATGTCGATCGGGAATTTTTTCAAGTAGCTGAGCGACGAGTAACCGGTACCGAAGTCGTCCATGGCCAGGGTCAGGCCCAGGCGTTTGAGCTGGTCGAGCTGCAAGTGGGTGTCTTCGGTGGCTTCCAGCAGCAGGCCCTCGGTCAGCTCCAGCTCCAGCAGATTCGACGGCAGGGCTTCTTCCTTGAGGATGCTGGCGATGGACGCCACCAGGTCCGGGTCGGAAAACTGCTTGGGCGACAGGTTGATCGCCACTTGCAGATTGCCCAGGCCAGCGGCGGTCAGTTCCTTGCTCATGCGGCAGGCCTGACGGGCGATCCACTTGCCGATCGGAATGATCAGGCCGGTTTCTTCGGCGACGCTGATGAACTGGTCCGGGCGGATCATGCCTTTTTCCGGATGGTTCCAGCGCAGCAAGGCTTCCATCCCCAGCAGACGACCGCTGCGCAGGCACAGCTTGGGTTGGTAGAACACGTCCAGTTCGTTCTGGGTCAGTGCGCGGCGCAGGTTGTTCTCGACGAACAATTTGTAACTGGCCTCGGCGTTCAGCGCTTCGGTAAACACCTGGACTTGGTGCTTACCATTAGCTTTGGCCTTATGCAGGGCGAGGCCGGCGTTGCGCATCAGTGTCTGCGGATCGCGGCCATGCAGCGGCGCGCAGGCCAGGCCGACGGAGCCGGTGACGCTGATCAACTGGTTGTCGACGAACATCGGTTTGTCGAGGGTCGCCAGCAATTGGTTGGCGACGAGTTGGCCGGCCGAGAGGTCGGTGTTGTCCAGCAGCACGGCGAATTCGTTACTGGCAAAACGCGCCAGACTACCGCTCGGGCTCAAGCTGTTGCGCAGGCGTCGGGCCAGGCTGATCAGCAGTTTGTCGCCGGTCTGGTGGCCGAGGCTGTCGTTGATCCGCTTGAAGTTGTCGATGTCCACCAGCAACAGGCTGATCGGGGTATCGCTGTCTCGGGCGAAACGCTCATCCAGGTTGCGGATAAACGCCGGGCGGTTACCGAGGTTGGTCAGGTTGTCGGTGTAGGCCAGGCGCTCGATGCGCTGCTGGGCGAGTTTGGTCTGGGTGATGTCTTCGTAGATGCCGATGTAATGCGTCAGCTCACGGTTGTCGCCGTACACCTTGGAGATCGACAACTGGCCCCAGTAGGGTTCCAGATTTTTGCGCCGGCTCTTGAATTCACCCTGCCAACTGTTGCTTTTGGCCAGCGCCGACGGCGCGTCGAACAGCAGTTCGCTGAGGTTTTCCAGCGCCGGCAGTTCCGACAGTCGCTGGCCGTGGACTTCTTCGGTGCTGTACTGGGTGATCGCGGTGAAGCTCGGGTTGACGTACTCGACCACGCCATCGCAATTGACCAGCAAAAAGGCGTTGGCACTTTGCTCCACGGCGCGCTGGAACAGGTGCAGGGCGCTGGTGGCGGTGCGGCGGTTGTGGTTGTTGATGACCTGGGCGAATTGGTCCGCCAGCTCACCGGCGAAGGCGATTTCGTCGGACTGCCAGGCGCGGGTGACGCCGGTCTGCTCCAGGCACAACACACCGACCACTTGGCCATCGACGCGGATACTGGCGTCGAGCATGGCGTTGACGTCCCGCGGGCGCAGGCTTTCGGCCATGTGCCGGGTCCGTGGGTCGCGCATCGCGTTGTGCGCGTCGATGGCGCGACTGGTTTGCAGGGCTTCCAGATAATCCGGGAAGCCACTGACGTCGATCGGTTCCGGCAGTTGGTAATCCTGGGTCGCGCGGTGATAGGCCGAGATCGGCACCAGCGTCGAACCTTCGAGGTTCCACAGGCTGGCGCAGTCGATTTCATAGATATCGCAGGCGCAACGGGTGATCAGCTCGGCGGCTTCCTTCAGGGAATTGCCGGAGCTGTAGCGCTGACGGGTCAGCAGCAGGATCAGGTCTTGCTGGGCGCGCACTCGGTCCAGGTGCAGCAACTGTTCTTGCTGGGCACGCTGGTTGAGTTCCAGGGCGATTTGCAGGCGCGAGTTCTGGGTTTCCAGGTCGAGGGCCGGCAACAGCGGCTCGCCCTCGAACAGGCCATCCACCACCAACAGGTAGCCGCGCAGCAGGTGACGATTGTGTTGTTTGTAGGCTTCGCCCAGTTCCAGCAGGCTCAAGGTGCCCGCAGTGGTGTGCAGGGTGTAGCGGATCAGGTAATGCGGGCTGTCGGCGAGTTGCAGCTGGATGGCGTCATGCAGTTGATAGCGCGCTTCGGGCTCCATCAGGCTGGCGTAGGGCGAACCGACCAGTGCACACAGCTCCACCGCCGGCAGGCCGAACTGGCGTTCGCAATTGGGATCGAGAAACAACAGCGCCCAGCTCGCTTCATTCAGCCGTTCGAAACGCAGCATGCCGAGCCGCGAGGGCACAGGCAACTGCGTCACTACCTCGGCCACCATACGGCTGGCGGCATCGGGTTGGCTTTTCATTGGGGGGAACTCGCTTCGAATATGCTGATCGCGCCGGGCTCTCGCCCTCTTAACTGTTGCCTGCGGCAAGGTTGCATCATTGCAGCACCGACTGACAAGAGACATGAAGGCCAAGTGCTATAAGAATATGTCGGCAGGAGGGGGTATTTCTCCAGTGGCGGGCAGAAAGTAATGGTTTTGGGAGAAAAGATCGCAGCCTTCGGCAGCGCCCACAGGCGCGCAGGAGCTGCCGAAGGCTGCGATCTTTTGACTTTTAACGCAACGGAATGCTCACAGACTGCAATAAAGCACCGTCCCGATCGTGGTAATTCACCCGAACCTGCGCCGCCTCCACCACCACATGCGCAAAATTATCCTGACTCACCACTTTGCTCGTCAGCTCATGTCGATATTCCCCAGCCGCCGTACGCGCCAGTGGCTGATCAAGGATGAACGTCGATTCCCGGGCATACGGCAACAACTTGCTGTTGCACAGCGGCGAGGAAACGATGGTGTGAACGTTGAAGCCCGAATCCTCGCTGTGGGTCAGGTGACTCGTCAGGGAGCCATGGACATCGCCGGAAACGAAGATGACGTTCTGGACGCGATGCGTACGAATCGTCTCCAACAGACGCAGGCGTTGTTCCGGGAAGGCTTTCCAGGCGTCGTCGCCATTGAGCTTGCGGTCGGGGTAGAACATCACGCTGGTGACCACGAATATGACCCGTGCCGGGCTATGGATCAGCCATTTAATGAGTGCACTCTCTTGTTCTTCATCGAGGATGCGTCGGTCATCGGCGGACAGGTTGCGCCGGGTTCGGCTGTCGGTGACAAACCATTCGATATCGCCTTCAGTGAACTGATACCAATACTGCTGAAGTTTTCGGTCTACTTGGCCGTCGGCCAATAATGGGTGGGCCGGACTATGACTGGCTTGATAAAGCTCATAAGCGGCCATGGCATTTTTATACAAGTAGTTATCGTTTTTGCCTTTGTTGGCGGGCCAGTTGTCTTCGATTTCATGGTCGTCGAGGATCATGTAAGTCGGTGTGCCGGCCATCAACTTACTGATATTGGGTTGTGAAAACGCCGCGCGGTATTTAGCGAGTATTTCGTTGTAATCACGGTCAGGGGCTATGCGGTTCAAGTCGTCGACGTAAATCTGGTCCCCGGTCATCAGTGTGGCGCTGATCGGTGGGGCCGCCCGTTCCGCCAGTTTCGTCATCGACGCGAAGATCCGGTCGCCCAGGTGCGGAGCCGAGGCGATGCCGGCGGTCATGCGCAGGTAGCGGCACGACCCGACGATATAGGCCCGGGGCAGGGTGGCTTTGCTGGAACGGGTGCGAACACGATAAATCTCCCGGGGCCATTGCAGCGGCAACTCCTGCACCGTTCCCACGGTGTGCACCGGGCTCATGGGGCTGAACCAGCCGGCCTGGTATTCGTATTCGGTGTCTTCGTTCAGGTTGTTCAAGGCAATGACGTCAGACATGTCCCGCGAAATATCCAGTTTGGCAAACTTGCCTTTAGTCCAGCGCTCATCGCCCACCCGTCGATAACGAATGCCGGCAAATACCAAAGCGCCGTTCTGAATGTCGCCGCGCAAGAAAATACGCGTGTGATTAGTTGTCGTGTGGCCAATAATCGGGCCGACAGTGGGTTTGAACATATTCGAATCCGTTCGAAGTCATGCTAACTAAGCAATTAA
>NZ_JBAGKV010000063.1:0-5860 GCF_037049705.1 Janthinobacterium sp. LPB2021202312-11-4
TTAGCGATACACCTCCATCCCGATTCTTTGAGCCGGGCAGTGTGTTGAATCGCGTGTTGATGGAGGCCCCGTATCTGGCTCGCTGTAGCGATAACAAAACCGCCGCGCGAGTTCGCCCCCGCGAGCACGCCATCCGCTATCCATACATGCAGATCAATCGTCCAGGGATGGTGTCTTGGCTGATCTTCGACCTCGATCACATTAATTCACTTGCCTGGGACGACGAAGGTCTTCCGCCGCCGAATCTGATCGTGCGGAACAGGAACAATGGCCATTCCCACCTTTTCTACGCCATTCCCCCGGTCTGTACGACTGAGAACGCCCGAGACAAGCCGATTCAGTACATGAAGGCGGTTTACACCGCCTTTGCCCTGCGCTTAAAGGCCGATACCGATTACAACAGCGGCCCAGTTGCCAAGACTCCAGGGCATCCGTGGTGGTCGACCTCAGAGTTGCATAACCACGTCTACGAGCTAGGAGAACTGGCCGATTATGTGGAGCTGAAGGTTTCGCCCTGGAAGACGGGGCCACAGCTGGAAGACCTCCCCCACTCCAGACACTGCATCCTATTTGAACAGCTGCGCTATTTCGCTTACAGCATCGTGAACCAGGAGCGCGAGAGCGGGACGCTTGCCACGTTCACACGGCGACTGGAAGCCTTCGCTCACAACCATAACAAGTTCGCTCGGAACGGCTTTACCCAAGACTTAATGCTGTCCTCAGTAAGAGCGACGGTCAGATCCGTCGCACGTTGGACGTGGACGCGCTACGAGGGAAGCGCTAGGTGTTGCCGGGGGGCTATGGAGCTCGACAAGTCATTACCATTGAACGAGCGTCAGAGCCTCGCAGCCAGGCGCACCCACGAATTGCGGCATAAGGCTACTGAATCGAAGATCCGAGCGGCGTGCAGAGGACTCCGGGAGCGCGGTGAAAAGCTGACTCAAGCCTCGATATCCAGCTTTGCGGGTGTCTCTCGGCAGACAGTGGCCAACTATGGCCACGTCCTGGATGAAGTCTCGCGGCCGCAGATCATAGCCGTCCTGGGCGCGGCTAAATCCCATTGCATGCAATCACAAATTGTCGCTGGCACCAACGATCGAGGAAGCGAATGCACTCATTCCGCGGCCCCTACCAGCGCGACCTTGGATGTTAATTATGGTGCCCATCAGGTAACCGCCCCTTTGACGTGGGCTTTGAAAAGCAACTCACGGGAAGTGGGGGTAGACAAGGAGGTCGGGGGCTCTGCCCCTCTCGACCCCGGCAGAGCTGCGCCCTGCACCACAGGTCAGAAACAATCCAGACGACGCCAAACAGTGGATTATAGATTGTGCAAACACTCAAGCGCGAGACAACAGCTATGAACCCGAAATGCCCCCTAGAAGGGAAAGAAGTGAGTTCGAGTATCGGCGTGCAGCCTGGAGACTATGAAGGGAAGCCAACAGAATTTGGATAAAATCGTACGCTAAGCGTGCGGCCTGTCAGGTTGAGACGCTGTGTGAGCCGACTTGGCCAGCGACTCTGGCCTATGAGTTGAAGTTCGTGGCTGCGAGCTTTGAACAAGGCAAGGGCCATTATTCAGCGTGAAACATGATGAACAAAAATGATCAATGGGCCTTTTGGACGCTTGTAGATCCTTGCATAATTAACTTGCGACTTAGTCGTGTACCACAGGGTGGTTACAGGGATCCGAAAGGATCGCACCCCGTTACTGCGAAAGCAGTTCGCCTAGCGCGACGCAAGAACGACCTGCCCCGTCGAACGTACGCAATCGATGGCTGAGAATCCCTCCTAGAGAGGGATTCGCCGTTTCTGGCCCCCGATTTTCCTCTCATCAAGTTTTGGGCCGGTTCCGGACTTCTTTCGGACACTGACCCTGTGGCTTTTTCTGGGAATCGGCCGCGACCTTGAAAATGCTGACCCCTTTTTTTTGATTGGCATTCCCTCAAGGCTTCAAGCTCTATGGACTCAACCTGCAGGCCGCACGCTTAGCGTACGATTTTTTCGTATTCGCTATCGACCCATAGGAGTGTTTATCGTCAGGGTATCTGCGCGCCTGCGAGGCGGCATGCCCAATCTTTGATCAAGCGCCTGAGGCGCTTGAGACCCCGGAAGGGAAGGAAGTGAGTTCAGGCATCGACACGCATCCTGGAGGCTGTGAAGTGGCAGACGAAGGGCGAAGAGATACCGCGCGATCTAGTGAAGCCTCAACGTCCAAGCGCTTGCTAGGTGGCATCAGAACGATATTGATAGGGAGCTGAGAAGTAGTAAGTGGATCGGATAAACTGGGTAGAGCCATCCTTTGACGGAGCGTAACGGTGGCACCTGGACCTGCAGCAGAGTCAGTCCGAGCACTGGTGCCAATGCGGCTGCGATGATTACCGCATGATCCATCGTGGGCAGATCAGGCAACAGCAAAATCGAGCTGCCGACATTTGCGATAGCGGCGAGGAGGGCGGATAGGGACCAACTTACGATTTTAATCTCTAGCTTCCGTGCCTGAAGCGCGATTACTAGTGCAGTAGGTAATAACACTCCAGTTAGGCCGTAGCTCAGTATCGGACGGAGCGCGACTGTGGTCATCAGGGCTAGGATCCCGCAGAAGATCAGTCCGGGAGTTCGATGATGCATCGCCTGAGCGATAACTAGCCCAAGTGCTATAATGAACAGAATGTTTAAATGTCCGTTATCGAAATATCTCGAATACGGCCATTGGCTCAGGATGGCGAATAGTAATATCCCACTCAGATATTTCAATCCGACTGGACAACTGATTGGCTGCCGTACAACATTTGCCGCAATGGCGAGGCAGAATAAGGGGTATGCAAGTCGACCGATAATCCGCATCGAGGACAGATTTTCCTGGATTTCATTTGGTAGTACAAACCAGGTGTGATCGATGATCATCGCAAATAGTGCGATCCACTTAATTAGATCAAGCGAGCTGTCTCTTCCGAAAGTTTTCATCGTTGGTCTGCAGCGGCTATTTGTTGTCGCTAATTATATATGGCTTTTGGTCTTGTGATATATATTTATCATGAGGGGAATGGCGGTCTTTTACTTGTATGTGCAGTAGTGCTGGTAGATAATTATGCCCATGAAGTAAGTAGCAGTTAATGGCTGCGTACCAAACTACCCCCGAGCAGCGATAGGGGTAGGGAGGCAATAACTAAAATAGCCCGGTCGGGTGCTCGCTGTTATTCGTATATATCCGGTTGACTCTATCAACTGGCTCGGACGCACTTTCTCCATTCTACGACTAACAGTTAGAGGCCTCGACATGCAAAAAGCTATTACCTCCGTGCTGGTTACCAGCATTCTCTTCTCTCTCACTGGCTGCGCTGGTACTGGGTTGCAGGATCAGGATGGTTCCCGCAACCAGACCCTGACCTGGGGCTCCATCGGCACTATCGCAGGAGCCGCAGCAGGGGCGCTGATCAACAAGGACAACCGTGGTAAAGGCGCACTTATTGGCGCTGGTATTGGTGGCTTGGCCGGCGCAGGTTACGGCGTGTACGCCGACCGTCAAGAGGCTGAACTCCGCAAAGCGACTGCTGGCACTGGCATAGACGTACAGCGCCAAGGCGATGAGATCAAGCTGGTGATGCCTGGTGCGATCACGTTCGCTAATGGCTCGACCGAACTGTCTCCTGTTGCCCAATTTAACCTGGACAAGCTGTCTGGTTCCTTCAAGCAGTACGGAGAAAACAACATTGAGGTCACTGGCCACACCGATAGTGTCGGTAGCAACTCTAGCAACATCGAGCTGAGCCAGAGGCGCGCTATTAGCGTCGGGAAGCATCTGATGAGCCAGGGCATTGATAAGAGTCGCATTCAGGTGTTCGGTGCCGGTCCGTCGCAGCCGATCGCAAGCAACAGCTCGGAGCAGGGGAGGGCGCAGAACCGTCGTGTGGAGATCAAGCTGAAGGCGCCGCTGCAGCCGGTGGCTATGGAGCGGACGCAGTAACGAATCTACGTCTGGCTCCTTTGCCAGGTCTCGATACCGCCCCGCTGTTACAGCAGGACGAGATCCTGGCACATTAAATTGAGGGAATCTGATTATGAAAAAGCTGAGCATCATCGTTGTCACCATGGTTTTGGCTGCACTTGTCGGCTGTGGCGAGCCCAAAATGAATAAGGTCATGCCGGCAACTGCGACGGCTGATGCTGTGTACAGCGACAAGACCTCTCGATACTTGGATAAGGCTGTAGGGCGACCGAAGGCAGAAAGTATTCAACTCACTTTCTGGAATGAGCCAAGCAATCGCGACACTGGATATATGTCACTGCTGATAAATGGCGTTCAGAAGGTGCGTCCGATAGACAATATCGGCGGTTACAGCCGCCAAACTGCTGGTACAGACGCTTTTAAATTTGTATATGAAAATGGCAAGTGGTCAGCGTATGTTTCGGAAAACGATATAGAGACGCATTCCAGCCATCCCGAAGAGTTTTTTGCGGGTGTTGCGCAAATACTTCGACGTTATTGATTTAGTTGCTTGTTCAGAAGCCCCTTCGTTGGGGCTTTTTGCTGGCATATAGGTTGGCTCTATGATGGTTTTTCTTTATGCTCTGAAAATCAAGCTAATAGCCATCCAATTTATTCTTACGTAATTGCAAAAGCATTTTCATGTTTGTGAACAATTAATTAGATGGCTGAGCTTTAGGGTCATAGAATTATGTGTGTGAACATGAAGAGGCTTTGGTTATGTCGTATGAGCAGCTAAGAAAGGTTCTTGCAATACTGCGAGAGATACAGGTTAAAGCATGTGAGCTGCCAGAATCATGCATGCATGACGGCTATATCATTTCAGCCCTTGCTGGAACTGTAGAGGAAATTCTTTCGAAGGGGGGCGGGAACTATGTTTAAAGAGGCAGGCGTAAAGATTCCAAGAGCTATCGGCGTTTTTCTAATTATTTATTTCGGCTTGGTCTTGCCGGCTCGTGAACTGCCGCAGCTTGATAGAAGCGAAAGCACGATGCAAATCAAGGCGCCAGAAACTCCAATTCCTCCTGTTTATTTGGGGAGTAGTAATCATGAGTAAGATTAAAACGGCGTTTGGTTATCTGAGTGGTTACCGTCAGACTGTCAATGCTGGTCGTGAGCTTAAAAATGCCGCTACTATTCCGATTTATTTTATTAAAAATATTTACTATTGGGTCCGTGAAATACGGATACAGGCGAAAGCTGGTCGCCATCTCGCAGAGCTTGATGATGAGCTTTTGTGGGATGATATTTGTTTGAAGAGTCAAGTTACGAATGAGTCACTGGGGCGGGCTTATAAGTCGCTTATTTTTGTCAATTTTGTATTAGTTATTAGTGTGGCGGCTGTGCTTGCTTATTTTGTCGCAAGCTGGGGGCAGGGCAAAATGCTTCTTTTCGCTAATGGTGTTTTTCTGAATATGGTGCTGATGTTGCTTTTTCAGAATGCCTACCGCATTCATATGGCTTATACGCAAAGCGCACCACACCCGTTGCGATTTTTGCGAGAGATTTTTATACGACCGTCGTTGTTGATAGGGCGAGTGCTGCCTAATGATTACTGTGTGCGGGTGAGGGCTATCGAATGAATAGTTTCTCCGCACTTGTACTGACATGGCTTTTCGGTCGTTGGATATTTGATGCGGCAGAACTCCCTGGAATAGGTGCTCAGGACGTAACACCACTGACGATATTTGCATCCGCTTTTTCAACACTCGGCCTAGCCATGTTCGGCGCCCTCGCGGCCTGGGCTATATTTCTCGGGATTTTCCGACTCAAAAACAACGGGAATTTTTTCGGAGCAAAAGATGGGAACGAGGCTTTTTTCTACCCGCTGCGGGTGATCTTCGCCTTGACTCTAATTGCACCGGTTATTCCTGT
>NZ_JBAGKV010000065.1:0-4950 GCF_037049705.1 Janthinobacterium sp. LPB2021202312-11-4
GCCATTCGCCAAATCATCGGCAATGCGGTGGTCTCCGGCGAGGTGGTGGATATTTTTGAAGCCGTGGGCCTGGAGAAGCCCAATATCGGCCTGCTCGACGACGCGTTTCTCGCCGAGGTGCGCAATCTTCCCGAGAAGAACTTGGCGGTGGAGCTGTTGGAGCGTTTGCTCGAAGGCGAAATCAAGAGCCGTTACAGTACTAATCTGGCCCAGGAGAAGAAGTTCTCAGAGTTACTGGCCAATGTGATTAAACGCTACCAAAACCGCTCCATCGAAACCGCTCAGGTCATCGAAGAGCTGATTGAAATGGCCAAGAAATTCGCCACCGCGAGTCAGCGTGGCGATGCACTGGGGCTCAATGACGACGAGCTGGCGTTTTACGATGCCTTAGCCAACAACGAGGCTTCGGTGCGGGAACTTGGCGACGAGATCCTGGCCAAAATTGCCCACGAGCTGACCGCTAGCCTGCGAGCCAACGTCAGTGTCGATTGGAGCAGCCGTGAAAGCGTGAGGGCAAAACTGCGCATCCTGGTACGGCGAATTCTGCGCAAGTATAAGTATCCGCCGGATCAAGCCGAGGAAGCGGCTCAGTTGATACTTAATCAAGCAGAGACGCTCTGTGAGGCGTGGCTAGATGCAGCGTAAGCTCCGCAAGCCTGTCAGCGAGACAGATTTACGCGACAAATCATAGCCAACGAATACAGAGATCATCGCTTGTCGCATAAAAGGAAAGGCTATGGCAAAAACTCCTCTAAGTAAGCTTTCAAAAAAACGTGGCCGGCCTCGATTAGAGACGCTGTTCGCTAGGTATGAAATACAGATCACAAGTTGGGATTTTAGCTGGTCGTTCTACCTATCTAGTCCTACAGACCGGTGGCAAGGGAAAAGCCACTTTAAGGAGATGGCCACCTTGACCTTGGAGGGGCGTGTTATTGATCCGGAGGAATTCAAATATCCAGAAGCACTTCTGCGTTTAGTAGCGGATCCATGGCTGGATACCTTAGTAGAGCAGCCATCGGCCATCGGCTCGCTCCACATCAATGACAAACAGTTGACGGGCTATGTGTGTATTCCCAGCCATCAAATGCCCATGCTGGTGAGTGCAGCAAACCGATTGTTATTTATCGAGCTCAATGGAACACCGTTGCGGTATCGCAAAGCTCTAATCAGAGATCTCCATTTGAGTACGGCGCCTGAATAACGGCTGCCCCCCGAATCCGTTCCACCTATTCAGGCCGATTCCATCGCTGCGGTGATCATAGAGTTGCTTGGTACGGGTCAACGATGGAAAACCATCGATTCCTTGATCCAAAATCAACGAAAACCAACTCGCCCTCGAAGCAGCCATCCTTGAGCTCTCGAACTGGATCGAGTCGCGCGGTCGGCTGAAGTAGCCGATAACGTCCGAGGCGTCAACTGCTTCCAGAAATCTTGATTCGCTCAACCGGCTAGCAAGATCTATCCCTCGAGCACGTAGCACGGACAGCAAAATCGCGATGCTTCGGAGCGCTTGCTCGATTGTTGCGCTGGCCACGTTACTGGATCGAAGTGCAGAGACGACCCAAAGCGTTGCGTCAAAGTGAGGAAGACCGCTCGCTCGATCTATCAGCGCCGGAAGGCGTTCTCCGCTTGCGCAGCGGATAGTTTTGACATAGAAATGCATCATTATTTGCAATT
The DNA here is from genome assembly GCF_037049705.1 of Janthinobacterium sp. LPB2021202312-11-4. NCBI lineage: Bacteria > Pseudomonadati > Pseudomonadota > Betaproteobacteria > Burkholderiales > Oxalobacteraceae > Janthinobacterium > Janthinobacterium sp. LPB2021202312-11-4. The sequence goes on from NZ_JBAGKV010000065.1 coordinate 1,678, forward strand.
CCGTCAGGTACCCAATAAACATTTTTTACGAAAAATTTGGAGTTTTGTCAATATCGCATATTGGCCCCATAAATCGGGATCTCCAGCCTACTTATTTTCATTTTTACAGGAGTGCCACATATTGGCTCAATACCCCCATCTGCGCTATTAGTTTTTAGTCACGTTTAAGCGTCACTGGCGAGCCCAGATAATCATTGGCTTTCCAGTCTTCCCAGCATCTCTCTCATCACGATCCTGTGTCAGAGCAGGATTTTTAGTTAATTTTTGCCGACCTTGAATCAAATTTAGGTCCAAAATCTAACTTTTTTGCATGCGCTCATGACACTAGAGCCGATTTATTTCTCACGATTGACGTGTGGCGAGAGGAATCAAAATATCATGCAATTCCGGGGGCCAGAAATAAGCCGGCGTTACGCCGGCTCCACGATTCATGGCTATCGATCGCTTACAGATTTGTTTGCACGATTACGCCGCTGATATTAGCCAAGTTGAAGTCCATAGCGATGATGCCGAAACGGCCTTGGTTGGCGATGAAGTAGTCGATCATTTTCGGGTTGATCTGGTTGGCCATCTTTTCCGGGTTAGGGATCGGACTGAGGGTGCTGGCACCGGTAGCGCTGCTAAAATTGATAAACAGGCGTTCCTGGTTAGCACTCCTGGCCCTCTCAAGAAGATAGCGTATGCAACTCCATTTTTTCTCTGCATTGTTGCTGTCGTATTGATCTTGAATTTCCATGGTAGCCAAGGGAGAGTTCATGACAAACGTGGTGTCATCCTTCCATCCGGGATTGCCGGCAAGGCCCAATTCCTCTGATGGATTGTTTTTTTCGAAGCGGCGCAAGAGCACGATCTTGCCCCTGACTTCTCTCAGCTTGGGGAAACGGTTGTCGAGGAACCAACGATTCAAGGAAGTGGTGAGATAAGCCTCAAATTGTTCCTGGAAGGTTCCGACCGGATGATCGCCACCGCCTTCGTTTTTCACCGACATCACCAGTGTCTCACCTGGGTTGACGCTGAGGAATTGGTAGCATTGGTCAAGTACTTCCTGAAAACCGATTTTTTGGTAGACCGAGCCGTGGAAAATCGATAAATGGCTTTCGCTGTGTCGGCAGCGGATGTCGAGAAAGCGGACACCGGCGTTCATTTGATCAATCAGGCTGCGGGTTTGTGTTTCAACCGCATATCCGCCATACAGGGCACAACTGTCATGGGTGCCGGGCAGGGAAATTTGTTCCAGTGATTTGTTGTCGTCCAGCTGGCTCATCCAGTTAGTCAGGTTGTATTCGTTGAAGATCATCCACTTGAATTTGGCGCTGGCCCGCTCGCTGGTAGACGCCGATGAGCGGGCCTCCACCAGATGGTCACCGTCGCTGATATCGGTGTCCGCAGCGAAAGTGGCCCCGTGCTTCACGTTGGTGATGGCGTAGAAATTGCCTTCCCGAATGATCCGCCATTTGAATTTGTCCTGCGCCAAATCGCTGCTGCTGGCACCGGGCCGGGCCTCCACCATATGGTCGCTTCCTTTCTTGTCACCATCGGCGGCGAAGATATAACCGTACTTGCCATTTTTGATGTGGAAGCAGCCGTTCCCTGCGTCGCTGATTTCCCAAAGGAATTTGCTGTCCGCAGCCATTGTGGCACAAGAACTGGGACGGGTTTCGACGACGTGGTCATTGTCTTTCTTGTCGCTGTCGGCGGCGAAGAGGTAGTTATAACTGCAATTGGCGATCAGAAACTGGCCTGAGAACATGTGAAATCCTTTCCAAATGGTTGGCTGATAGCGTTGGACGCTGCGCGTGACGAAATTCTTCGGAAAATATGATTATGCCATCTTATGCTAGCTGTATTTTTCGATGGGATTGCTCTTTTTTTATCCTGCGCGGACGGTTTCTGCCAGAATACACATGATCGATGTTAGAGCCCTTCTTACCGTTGGCTCCTCGACCGTCACGAAGGATGAATCAGCCCTTGGTGTGCTGTGGTCGAGTGGCCAGCCTGGCGACTGTATGGCCCATCATCGTTGAGGCGTAGTACCGGTGCTGTTGTTTGCTAGCCAATCAATAGCGGATAGTAGCGTGATCCCATCAGCCGGACGGGGATGCGGCATCGGCCTCAACAACCGGTGTCCTTGTGTCACTCTTAATTGTCTGAAACCAGCTGATTAATTCCTGAACTGAACCAGCGGTCGATCCAGCATCGATTGAGATACGCCATGCATATCCGCATTGGCCTGCCAAGTGAGGAAGCGTGCAAGAAGTTGTTGATTAACAGCCTTAAGCTGCTGATTTGCTTCAGTCAGCTTTTCAATGCGCTCATTTGCTAGGTGAATGTCTTTAACCCACCCTGGCTTCTCAGTTGGCGCTTTGAGCGCAGCCTTACGATCCTTCATTGCCATGTCTACCGCTGACAGTTTCATCAAGGACTGGCGAGCCCTATTGATGCTCAGCTTGGTTTTGCAGGCCTCGACTAGAAGAGGCCAGGTCAGCTTAGGTTCAGACCATTCTTGAATTAGCTTGACGATGCGCGCTTCGTCTTTCTTCGTCAAATGTCCCACATCTATACCTCAATACTGTCTAGCATAGCCGCCAGTTTGTCTAAAGAAGACAACGCCTCTTGTTTCGGTGCTTCAATTGTTTTTGCGTCGATAAGTCCCGCCATTGCGGCAGCATTTTTGGTCAAGTTCCAGCCATTATCAACATTCCACACGATGTCCCCGTTCTTGAGCTCAGGACTCTCTAAGACTTTGATCAAAGTTTCGCATTTGAACAGGTCTAGCCCTGTTTTTTTGCGCCACTCAGAGGCGCCGAAATCTTCTTGAGCTTCGGCAGTCGCAGCTTTTTCATAGCGCTGCTTTAGGTAAGCCCTCTCTTCCTTAAGATTGGCTAGCTTTACATCATCACCCTTCACACAGGCCAAGTTTCCACAAGTCAAACACGCACCCATTTTAGGGCAGGGTTCACTCTCAAACGAGTGTATACAAAGACCGAGGTGAGTTTTATGAATAACTCGATCTTGGTTACCCTCACCAATAGCAATCAAATCACTGAGATTCAAAGGTTCATTCGTATGAATCTTTTCCAGGCACTTCGCTGCATTACTCTGCTTGGTTTTAGGGTGCACTGACGCAACCGCTTGGCGCTGTTCTTCAACAGTTATATGGTTATAGACCGATCCTTGGGTAGTGCGTCCCGAAAACGCATCGATCAGCAGTTGCGAAAGGCCTGCCCGATGCATTTCCGTATTCAGTTCGTGACGAAAAGCGTGCGTGTTCAC
>NZ_JBAGKV010000066.1:0-4469 GCF_037049705.1 Janthinobacterium sp. LPB2021202312-11-4
TTAAATGCGTACGAAAAATCCATCCTCCGCCAAAGACAACCGAACTTTGATAACGATTTAAATGCGGGAGGCTTAAATCGCCTCCCGCCAATCAACTGTCAATCAGGACGTCGGAATCGCGCAAGTATCCCCACTTCCCAGCACCATGTGCACCCTGACCAGATGTCGACTCGAAGGTGTTTCAAAACCATCGATGATTGCTTCGTAGCTAATGGCTCCCCACGCACTTTTTGTTACCCGGAAAGGCTCATAAGGAATTCTCACAATAAAACCAGCCGATGCCTCTTGGGCAGTAGGTGTGTATTTAACATCAAGTGTGTTGCCAGCTATCGGAGAAGTACCGGTTTCTTCGGAATACCCTTGATAGGTAAATGTCAACTTTTGATCTGCCAACTGAGGTTCTCCCCCAGGCACTGCCACCTCTATAACAGGCGCACGGAGAGCGTCTAAACGTATTGAGCTGCAAAAAAGTCTGTTAGGAAATGTCGGATGCAAGTTCAAGAAGAGCGGCGCCGGAACGACACCATCTCTAATTAACACCTCAACGTTCTTAGAAACGGAAGTGGCTACATTGTCATTCATGTCGTGTGCCACTGTGTAATACACAGGCAACTCTTTCAAATTTCCACCTGCTTCGATAATAGTCCACGGAACAGTGAATTCCATAACGGTTGCATCCGTATCACCAGCCTCAACTTTCCAGACGCCTCCCTGACCTCGAGCGCTGCTATCTTCAGGCACTGCCACGCCTTTCCAATAGAGCTGCACAACATCATCCACTTTAAAATTTTCATAAATCAATCGTTTTGCGGTTGCTGGAAAAGTTGCATCGTCAAGATTTAGTTTGTCGTCCTCTGCATTCGCGCCTCCACCTCTAACGACGACAGGAAGTAACTTAGGGTTTATAGGGTCGGGATTTTCCGGATCTGGATCCTCCGGACCGGGCTTTCTCAAATCAACATTCACGTCAACGAAAGGTGCAGGCGTTGGAGGTACCGGATAATACTTGCCACCCCGCAGAATCTGGTAACTGACGGTCGCCACCTTGGGCCCCTCATTACCATTTTTTATAACTCTATAGGGCAACGTGACGTAAAAAGGAAACACGGGAATAGTCTGAGGCGATTGCAGCACACCGTCCCACGTTACAACCAATTGATCGCCCGGCAGATAGTTGGTGTACGGCGCCACAATGCCCACGCCGACCCCTTCGTACGCATCAGCGAAGTCGATATCGTCAGCGGCCAGTGGAATGTCCGGCGCCAACAAATTCAGTGGTGGGTCCGTCAGGATGACCTCTACATATTTGAAATCTGAATGTAAGCTGCGGTTACCGACTCGGTCCGTCACGTAATAAAAAATAGTATGTTTTCGCTTCAAGCGAACCGATAACTTCAGCGGTCAACTGAAATTCAACTGGAATAACTGGATCAACACGCTCAAACGTGCCAAATTTTTTAGCCGTCGGCAATGCATCACCATAGTAGGCTTCAATAACATCGCCAATCTTCATACCTCCATATCTGTCAACAGCAACACGTACAAATCCGCCGTTGTCAGCAAGGTACTCCTTTGTAATACCGTCGCTCTCTACTGCTGGAGGAAGGACGATTGTCCCATTAGGATTGGGTGGGGTAGTATCAATATCAATAATCAGCAATTCTGTATCTTCAGGATTGCCACCAAAATCAATTTCAGCCGACAGTTCATAACGCCCCTGAACTTCCGTATATTCACCGGGAAGTTCCAGTAAAAGTGGAAAGTCGCCGGGATCGATTGGAGTGACAGTCGTAATAGGATTACCCACTTTGGTGCCACCCCATTTCAACTGAATCGACACGTCTTCCTTCGGACTTCCTGATTCGGCAAACCCATCAAGCAACACTTTTAACGGTACCCCCCGATACCTAGCAGGCAATTGATTATTTGAATCAGCAGGGGTTGGCGGCAGCAGTGGGTTATCCTCATGCATCCTCGGAGCCGGATCTTTTGCTTTAGGACTGTTAAGAAGCATGAGCTTATAATTCTGACGTATTTTTTGTGCAGGCGTCAGTTTCTGAAAGTTAGACATTTTAACGCTCCTTACATTGATAAAATGACGCAACGAACAAACGCCAGACCAACAGTCATTCGACCCCGTATTCAAGATGCAAGCGCTAGCCAAGCGAATAATTTATTTAACTTTACTAAAAATCACTCCTGACACGTTTCATGATCAGGCGAACAAATTGCGCCGCTGGGCATGGTTCTATTGATAATAACGAAATCGGACTTTGAAACGCCTACACCTCCATTTATTTTCTTCAGTGTGTAATGCACGAGCGCAGAGCCGTTATTAACCATTGGCGCTATCAACATATCGTAGTTATCAACGTGCACCTGAAAACCGTTCCGCGCCTCTTGCAGGCTTAATACTTTGGAAAATGTTTGCCGAACGCCTCTGATAAATGAGCTTCCGTTCTCATTCCGGCAGCCCTGCCAAACCAACTCTACGGTATCGCCATCATCAAACATCACATTTCCCGGGACTTCGACCCAAACCCCCTCCCATAGTCTTGGCTTGGCGCAGCAGTCGAGTACACCGAAGCGATTGGCGTGGGGGAAGGTGGGTTCCTTCAAGTCATCGATAACAATGATAGAAACCACGACGTCCTGATGCGGCGCCCGCTGCTGGTTAATCCCATTACTGGTGGTGTAGTAAACCGGCAATGCCGGATTGTCCTTATCGGTATCAATTGCACTCCAGGGGATGGTGAACGGCACAATCGTGCCGGAGACGTCCCCGGCCTTCACTTTGTAGTGTGCAACCGGCGTACTTACCGAGCCCCAGTACACCTCAATAAGTTCATCGGGCTTGGGATCGGCATACAGTTCGAGTCGGGCCAGTGCATCCTGACCGAAGTCTTCAGTGAGCAAGGTGTTTTTGATGTTCGAGACAGCGCCATACACATCAACCTTGAACAAATTGTCATTGAGCAGTTGCGGAGCATTAGCGTGATCCGGCCCTGCTATCGTCAGGTTTACCAGCACCCAGGCACCTGCAGAAGGAGGCGTCTCAGAGCCACCACGTCGCACTTTGTAAGTCACCCGTACATCCTGCGGCCCAGGGAACCGGATCAATACATGCCAGGGCACATACGCTTTGAGTGGAAAACTCAAGGGATCGACATCCACGGGGTCCAATTCGACACCGTTCCACGAGATCAACACTTTGTGGGATGCGTCGGGATTGTCGTAGGCATCTATTTCAACAGTCACCCCTCGTTCATTGACAGCACCTTCGCGGGCATGCTGACGATCGATCAGCCCTCTGGCACTGAGAGGAACGCGCGGAGGTTTCAGCCCCCCCGGGCCGGGGCTTAAGTCGACATACAGGGGCAACAGGGCTGACCGTGCCCCGAGATTTCCGACCCAGTCCCGCAGGCGATAGTAAATCCAGCGCGCACCCGACCCGCGACTACGGATATCCGCTTCATAGACCGTGATGATCAGTTGCCCGGTATCGATATCCTGCTGGCTGAATTGTTGCTCGCGGATTTCAACCTCGTCACTGGGCGGATTGTTGGTGTCGGTCCAGTAGTAAATCGCACGGTCTTTGGCCTTCAGGCCTACATACGGTGTCACACGAAAACGCACTTCCCTATGCTGCGTGAGGTAGTCATCAGTGATGTCACCCACGACCCCAAGCATGTCGAGCCTATTAGGCTCTTGATTATCGTTGGGCGGCAGCCTGTCGATGGTGATGCGTTTTTTCTGCGATTCCGCTTCATTGCCACCAACATCCAATTTGTAAGACAGGTCATAAACGCCATGCTCCAGTTCGGCCATGGGTACGAAAACGAATTTAGGCGTCGGGTCAATGGGCGGATCGTATGTGTAGGTGCTGACTGGCCTGAATGCAGTTCCTGACGTCCTCCATCCCACCGTGATGGCATCTTGTAAATCAGGTGCGGTAGAAAATGCCCACGGCGGCACAATTAACATCAGGTCCTCGTTTAGGGCAGAGCGAGGGATCAAGCCCTCAACGTTTTCAGTACCATCGTCTTCTTTGAGAATGGCAGGAACAATGGGTGCGTCGGGATCAACCAAGGAGCTGTCCTGTGCCCGGTCCGGTTTTTTTTCCTTGTCATCGCCTGCCATTGCACAAACTCCTGCGTAGTGTGTGACTCGCCATCAGCCTGCCTGAGCATCAAGTCTTGAAGGTCGCGGCCCAGCGTTGCGATGAGTCGATTTAATGCCAGGTCAAGGACTGCTGCCTACTGTCAGAAATTACAGGTTTTGCTACCGTTCGTCGGGATGTTTAACCGACACCTCCAGAAACTCTCTCACCCTACACATCCTTGCGTAGCGCCCTACAGCTACGCCAGAATCCGCCGGCTTGTGCGCCTTGGGGGCGGGTTTTATCGTTTGCGGGTCGCTGACCAATCAGCGATCGGGTTTAGCAGCTCGGTGAATATCAAGGTTCGCAA
>NZ_JBAGKV010000067.1:0-4222 GCF_037049705.1 Janthinobacterium sp. LPB2021202312-11-4
CTAGGGAAGTGTCCTTGCATGAATGCGTTGCTAGCGTAGCGCGGTGTCATGGGTGTTGGCCATTTTTTGACTGATATCGAAATTTAGGCAAAAAAAGACCTTGGAGCGCTAACCAGGCGTCCAAGGCCAAAGTGCTGCGGGATGGCAAACGGAGAATTAAACCATCCCTTCCCCTCAACAACCTGCTGCTTAACCTCCGCGTCTCATCTGGACGCCAACCCGCCGCTCAAACTCTGCGAATACCGTATTGGTATCGGTTCTTACCTCAAATACAAACGGGCGATTGAGGACGCCTTCCAAGCGGCTGATAGCGCCATTGAGACCATTTACACCGCCCATTGCCCCTTCGGTGCCAATCATTCCGCTAAACGCACCACCCGGCTGACTACCACCTGCTGGCATGGCATTCGTACCCGTCAGCCGTTGTGCTTGTGAAGACATCCAGTCGGCTGGACTGGACTGCGTCATCATTGCCTGCAACCTCGCATTCGCCGCTTGAGTTGCCATACCTGCACTCACGGCGCGATCAGCGATCCCTGCCGCCCAACTACTGGCACCACCAATCGGCAGGCCAGATGCCGTCAGGCCCGTTTCATGATGTGCCAGGCGCTGAGCTTCTGATGACAGCCAATCTTGTGACTGCTCAGGGTTCTTATCGGCCAGGGCTATACGGTTGCGATAGAAGGCTGTTTGGTAGGTGCGCTGATCATCGTTTAGCAGTTTGCTGCGTTGAGCCTGATCAAGCCGTGAATCATCACCTTGAGGTGTGGAGCCTGGAACGAACGCTCCCGCGAGTTGAGGAAACCGGTACATCGCATACTTGGCATACGGTTCAACCGCTTTCATCCATTTGGCGCTGTTGGAGGGTGTTTTCCCCTTGCCAGTTGAGCCCAGCGAGATGTCAGGTGATACGCCACCACCCATATTACCCGGCCAGTTGGTGACAAACACCGAAGTGACGCCCGTGGCCTCTTCCAGCACCTTCCCGACTGCGATCCCTTGCATAGTTTCCAATGGGTTGCCCATTCCTGGCAGCTTGTTCAGCAACGCCCCAGCGCCTTTCTTGAGGCCACGTCCGGTGTAGTAACCGCCAATCGCGGTGGCGGCACCCAGACCTAGCATTTGCTCGCCTGATAGGTTCAAGTCATCGAGCAGGTAACTGCCCATATTGGCAAAGGCTTCATTGATAGGACGCGACATGCGGTCGGTGGCGTCCCGTAAGGTGGCTCGCATACGCCCAGCCGTCCCCGTGGCGCTTCCGGTGTTCTCTTTGAGTTGCTGGTTGAAAATAGGTGCTGCGTTATGAACCTGATCAGAGATACCAACCATGTTGCTCTGACGATCCCCCGTGAGCATCCAGCGCCATGCTGTAACTGCATCACGATCCATGCTCTTGAACACCACGTTGAAAAAACTAGCGCGACTTTTGTCATCAGGCATCTTGTCGTACTTTTTACGCAGATCCGCGATCACCTCGAAAGGATCACGACGACTTTTATCCTTGTTGAAAAAATCAACACCTGTGGTCTTGCTGACTTGTTGTTGATAGGTGCCGGTGTTGAACACCGACAAAAAGTTTCCGGTCATCGTGCGTAGGTTTTCGGCGTTGGGTTCCACGTTCGACAGAGACTCGATCAACCCCAACGATTGGTGAAACTTAAATCCTGCGGCATTCGCATTGCCACCAACCTTGCTAAAGATGTCGCCCAGGTCGGTCAGCTCGGCCTTGGCGGCATCACCCGCGATGGTCATTTTCTGGAGAATATCCAGCATCGTTGCCGGGTTCTCCAGGTCGAATCCGTAGGCCTCCTTTGCCGCCATACCTGCGCCCGCCAGAATAGTCGGATCGGCGTTGCGCAGGGCGCTAGCCTGGCCGATAGCATCAATACTCGACTTCGCGGCCTTTGGACTGAGACCACCAGCCAACAAGGCTTCTGCACCGCCCAGAATAGAGTCGGGATCATTGCCATACGACTTTGATACTCGGAATATCTCTTTGCGCATATCTTCATTTTGAGCAGGCGACATGTTGGCCGTCTGTCCCAACTGGATCATCCTTCGGTCAGTCTTGGCACTATTTGCTACCGACAGCCCAACACCGATACCCAACCCAGCTCCAGCTAAGTGACCATTAACGCCCGACATCATGCCTCTGACCCGACCGATCTCGGCCCGAGTGGCAGCGGCCACTGATTTAATAGTGCGCAAACTGCTGGTCGCGGCACGAGCTAACTGCCGAAAGCTCGTGCTGGTACGATCAACACCAGTGCGAAGCGGCGTGATGCCCTCGCGCTCTGCACTGCGTAGAGTTGCCTTGGTTTCCTGAGAGGCGCGACGAGCTGCTTGGCCCATGTCCTTGAGTCCGGCACCTGTCTGAATGACCTCGGTGCGGAACTCTCGCCCACTTTTGGTACTGTCCCGCATCGCCTGGCGAATCGCTTTGAAGCTGCCGACGCCTGCACGGCCAATACCTGAAATAGATGTTTGTGCTTTCTGGCCTTCAGTTGCCAGGGCACGAGCGCCTTCTTTACCAGCCTGGCGCAGGTCACGATTCAAGCCCGCGATCTCGCGTCGGCTGTTGCCCGAATTTGCCTGGATACGTAATGCGACGCGTAGATCGGCGGACATGAATTACCCCTTGGTTTTCTTGCGTCGTTTACTTACGTAGCGAGTACCCGTTTTTTGTTTGCCTATGAGCAGGTCGAGACGTGCCTCGACCTCCGATTTAGGCATTCGGTTTATTTCGTCGAGTCGGTAGCCGAATCGGACAAGGGCGTGTTCGACTTGTCGCCAGCCGTGCTTGCTGCGCTCGGCAGCGCGAGCTTTTTTTCCAGTGCTTCGTCGGCGGCACCCAACAATGCCAAGTCGGTTTCTGCCAGTTCAGCCCGCAACAAATCGAACGTCAGCGCCTCGGTCGGAATGTCACCAAGCGACAACAACTGGCGGTGATAAATAGCCATGGTCGCAACATGCAAAGATGCTTCGGGATGCTCGCTTTGAACGTCGATCAGATCGCCTGCCAGTGGAATGCGCATGGTGAATGTCTTGTGCCGCAACCCGGCGTAGTACACACCGACAGCCAGCTCACCGCAGATGGTCAAGCCTTCCCAACGCTTATCAATATTAGTCATCGTGACAACTCCTAAATCAGCTTAACCAGGTACTGACCAGAGGCTCCGCAGTACCTGCCCAGGGATTACCGCCGCTGGCATCTTTAACCAGGAGAGAACGAGCCTTACCTTCAAGCACTGGCGGCACCAGCAACATGCCAGGAACAACACCCAGAGGTCGGCCACCGTCGCTTTTGAAATCCATCATCGCGGCGCGAGCTGCTTCATAGTTCTCGACAGTGAGAGGTGCTTTCGAGCAGTAGGCGAACTGCCAGAAACCGAATCCAGCGTTCACCCGCGCATCCACGCCATAGCGGTACTCATCGCGCATGAACACCGATTCATCATCAACGCGGGTCATCGCTTTAAGGTCATAGTCCTGACGCTTCTGAAAGATGATCGGCTTGATCGCTCGGCTGACATCGAGCAGATACCAGGCTGGGCCAGCGCCATCTTGGAAGTTGCTGACCGAGACCGCGTCCCCGGTCGCGTCGCTGTTCGGATAAACCGGGTGATCGGTATCGAAGAAGTTTTGGCCGTCATAGCACTTTGTAGTGAGGCCGGCTTTGAGCAAGGCGAAGACCAATTCGTTCGGGTGGGCTGTTGACGCTCGCCCCATTTCCTCGATCAGCGGAGAGTAAACCCCAATTTGGTCATCTTCGATATCGGTACGCGATACAACGATGGAGCTTTCATACTTCTTGTTATCAATGGTGTATCCGTGAGCCGCCATATCCTTCAATACGCGGTCACCTACCCACTCACGGAATGCTGGAAACTGTCCCAGCCAAGCGTAGGTGTTACTGCGAGTCGAGGACGGTACGATGGTGGCAATTTTCTGCCAATCGGTCGGCGTGCCTGTTTGTGCTTTTTGGAATACTGCTTTGAAAGCAACGAATAATGCATTAATGGTGTTTTGTGTAACGATCATTTGATAAACCTATTTTTTGATTTTTTCAAGCCTTCTTCTTTTGCGAAGTTGGCAACGATGTCATAAGTTGTTGCAGATGTGAGTCCGTATTTCTTCGATATATCGACAATTGGAATATCGCTTTTCCAAGCAGCGTAAATTTCTTCATTGCGCTGCGCTAGCTCGTATTTAAAGCCTCTTG
>NZ_JBAGKV010000068.1:0-3304 GCF_037049705.1 Janthinobacterium sp. LPB2021202312-11-4
GTTGAGCTCTTTCAACTGGGCTTTGTCGCCGGGGTTGCCGGTGAACGTTATGCGCACCGTCACGCCACTGGTGTAGGCCAATACCTCAATCGGGTTGGTAGCGGGTGCGACCAGCGTCGGTGGGTCCAAGTGCAGTTGCGCACTGCCCACACGCCACACCCGTTCCCGGGAAAACCGTGTCATCTCAGCCCCACGCTTACGGTAGTAATCCGCCGTCACCGTGCCATTGAGGTTGGGATGGATGTGCTCCGCCCGAACCAGAAACGGCACTGGTTTACCGGCCGTTTGGTTGCTCAACGGGATTTCGTACAGCGGATGAGCGCCGGTGACCGAGCCGACCCAGCGTAGCCCAACGATATCCCCCGCACGGGTGTCACTCGGCACGTTGAACGGGGCGATGACGTTGGCGCCGTTTGGGGTGTTTTCCGGCAGCAGCACGTCGCCTTCGGCTTCAGTGATTTGCGGTGCATTGAAGTCTGGCGCCGCCACGCCGACGTTGAGTTCCAGCGGCAGGGATTCGCGTTCGCTGCGCACGGTCAGGTCATCGTTGGCGACCACGTAGTAGAGCTTCAGGGTACCGCCATCCAGCGGTGCAATTTGGCTGCCGGGCAGGTCACGGGTGATCGGGTTTGTGGCGTCACTTTCAGAGACGATGATCGGGATCGAGTAGTAGGTCTCGCCACCGCCAGGACGCCGGCCTTGGCAGTGGATAGTGATCAGGTCGCCAGTTCTTCGACCTTCAAAATACGGCACGGCAATCGTCGCATAAGGCGAATTTGAGGGCAGGGTGCCGCCCGGTGCCTGGGCCACGCTGGGCGCTGGCAAGCGGCTGATGTCGCCCTTCACGTTGACGCTGGCGTTTTTCGAGGGCCGGTCCGGTTCCCCGTCACGCACACGCACGTAGGACACCGTGGCCCAGCCCTGGGCGATGGCTTTGACGGCGGCGTTGGGGATGGCGAAGTCATAATGAAACGGCACGGCGTCCACCAACTCCACCAGCGGCCCGACGACGATGGGCGAGCCTTGGGCGGGGGTGCCGGTCCAGGTCAGGCGCAGGCTGTCGCCCACCTTGAAATCCGTGGTGTTGGTGTAGACCCGGACCTCGACATCGTCGTTGCCCAACTGCTCCAGATCTATGTTGTTGGTGGGCCGGCCGCCCATCAGCACCAGCGGCGCATCCAGCCGATTGCCCCCCAAATCCACCAATACGTAGCTGAACGGCGCCCAGGAATCGCGCTCATCGGGGTAATTGCCGACGCAATCGATGACCTGATACGTCACCACCACCCGCGAGCCATCGCCGGCCCGTTCAATGACCTCGCGGGTGAAAGTGATCACGATCGGGTTGTTCAGCGGGTCATTGACCTGCGCCTGGGTCACCGGGTAATGAATCACTTCCTGACTGCCCCAGCGGCAGACGATGCGGTCAAACGCGGTCATGTGTTCGTAGGGCTCGATGCGCAGCTTCACGCCCAGGTCCGCCATGCCGGCGTCGATGCCGTTGGAAATGTCGGTGAGGAAGGTGTACTGGAAACCCGAATGGCCGGGTTCGGGGTTGTCGTCGTAACCGCCGGGGCGGGTGGTTTTGACCAGATAGGTCAATTTCGGCTCGGAGTCTTCCGATGCCTGATTGCGGCGTATTACCCGATAAAACACCGGCCGCGCGTCCCCGTCCAGCACCTGGCTTTTCGCGACCCGGAGCACCACCGGTTTATCGACTTCGTCGTCGAACTGGATGGTTTCTGTGGCGACGGGCGAGGTGAGGTTTTGCCAATACAGCTGAACCTCATCGCCGATGTCCATCATCTCCCACGGCGAGATGATGCATTGCAGCCCCGCCTCAAGGGCCCGAATCGGAATGCCGCCGTCATAGTGCCGTGGGTCGATCAGGGAGGTGCTGGTCGGGAAATATGGCAGACGCAGGGCCTGAGGTTTAACGGTCATGCTGGATTCAAGTGCGGGTAAACGGCTCATGGGAACGCTCCTTTGCCGCAGGGCGGAATGGAGGTATCACACGAAAAAGGGCGGGGGTTTGGCTACTGTCAGATCTGACAGTTGCGACGAGTGGTCACCGCCCATTACCCCTCTCCCCAGGCCCGACCCGGACCTGTAGGAGCTGCCGCAGGCTGCGATCTTTTGATCTTGCCTTTCACAATCAAGGTCAAAAGATCGCAGCCTGCGGCAGCTCCTACGGGGGGAGTGTCCGGTTTCTATTTCTGTGTCAGGTCGTGATTACAACTCTGTGGCGAGAGGGCTTGTGGGGACGCCGGGAGCATTCCGGCCGCTCCTACGCCGACCGCGTTCACTCGACTTAACGCGATTCCTGTAGGAGCTGCCGAAGGCTGCGATCTTTTGATCTTGCCTTTCACAATCAAGGTCAAAAGATCGCAGCCTGCGGCAGCTCCTACGGGGGAGTGTCAGGTTTCCATTTTCTGTGTCAGGTCGTGATTACAACTCTGTGGCGAGAGGGCTTGTGGGAACGCCGGGAGCAATCCGGCCGCTCCTACGCCGACCGTGTTCACTCGACTTAACGCGATCCCTGTAGGAGCTGCCGAAGGCTGCGATCTTTTGATCTTGCCTTTCACAATCAAGGTCAAAAGATCGCAGCCTGCGGCAGCTCCTACGGGGGGAGTGTCCGGTTTCTATTTCTGTGTGAGGTCGTGATTACAATCCCGTGGCGAGAGGGCTTGTGGGAACGCCGGGAGCCATCCCGCGCCGTCTGGTTTTGTGGCCGCTCCTACGCCGACCCGCGTTCACTCGACTTAACGCGATTCCGGTAGGCGCTGCCGCAGGCTGCGATCTTTTGATCTTGCCTTTCACAATCAAGGTCAAAAGATCGCAGCCTTCGGCAGCTCCTACGGGGGAGTGTCCGGTTTCTATTTCTGTGTCAGGTCGTGATTACAACTCTGTTGCGAGAGGGCTTGTCGGAACGCCGGGAGCCATCCCGCGCCGTCTGGTTTTGCGGCCGCTCCTACGCCGACCGTGTTCACTCGACTTAACACGATCCCCGTAGGAGCTGCCGAAGGCTGCGATCTTTTGATCTTTATCCCGCGCTAACCCTGCGGATCAAGATTATCCAGCGCCCGATTCACCGCCAATTCGCCGAGCATGATGACCTGCGCGATGCCGAGCAGGGTGTGGCGGTGAGGGCTGTCCAGGAAGCCTGCCAAATCGCTGGCCATGACATTCGCCGAGGCCAGTGATTCGCAGGCGTGGGCCAGCAGGTTTTCGGTGCTGATGTCGGGGGCGACCAGGAAGAAGGGGCTGGGTTTGCGAGGAGGATTGGGTGTTGGTTTGAACATGT
>NZ_JBAGKV010000069.1:0-3282 GCF_037049705.1 Janthinobacterium sp. LPB2021202312-11-4
AATTTTTTCAGCATACATCGTAATGTCGCTCCTCCCAATTAGTCGAAGCGAATCCTAAAGAACTCATTCTACTGTCACACAATGTGTGGCCCTACGCCCAATAAACTCTTAAGTCATTCTGCTGTAACACCTGCGGGACTTGTAACACTCGAATCCCGATGAGGAATACGATTGTGTAACACAACAAAAAACCAGCTGAATCAATAGGTTGGCAATTACTGTCACACCTGTAACACGCGTAACACCACTAATTTGCCCCCTTCGGATTGCGTCCCCCTGTACCCCGTAGGCAATGACACCATCAGCGCAACAACGCAGCCTTTGAGAAATGGCAGTGCCCCTGTAGGGCTGCCTTCAGACGGGGTCGGAAACCCGCGAGCTAGGTGCCTGACCGAAGAAAAGAATCGGTTACACCCAGATTGCGGCAGGGCCCCTGAGAAATGCCTCTCGACACGGGGCGAGTAACCCGCCCGATCTTGTTAGCGGAAAGGTGCCCAGCTTAGTGAACAGGTGAACGTGGTGAACTGCGGTTCACCTGTGCATTTGCCCTATGGCTGTGGAGGTGGTCGGGGACCCTGGACAATTGCGATTGTGTACGGGGCAGAGAACCCGCAGCATCTTGTTAGCGACTGAGTTTTCCACGTTGGTTGACAGGTTGACACCATCCCCAAGGTTGAGCGGGCGCAACCGTTCGCTATCAACAACACAATGGCTCACCTTTACCGTTGCGGTAACGATGCCCTTTTCTATTCAATATCCTTTCAATTTCAACGTCGAAATTTCAGTAAGCTCAGGGAACTGTCGCTAACAAGATCTCGCGGGTTTCCGACCCCGTGTAGATCGAAAATCGTCAGGGTCCCCAGCGACTTTTTTGATTTTCAGTCCCATGAGACTCCCTGCCCAATCGCGGATGCGGTGAAGTCCAGCCCTACGCTCCTGCAACTACGGAAGAAATACAGACCATTGTTTACTACCCGAGCTTTTTCTTGCACGCCCGGAAAAAATTCTCGTACACAGGTACAAAGATCCTAGCCTCCTCGTTCAGTACACGTGCGTCCTCTAAGACATGTGCATTTCGAGGGCCTGATGCGCGATCACGATCAGAGTACACAGAAGCAAGATCTCCTCCGTATATCGGTACCGTTTTTCCTACCAAATGGTTGGACAACCTACGCGCAGCCGCATGAAGAACACAGAGCTCTGCCTGGAGATCGGAATCAAGAAACTCCTTTTCGGGCTGATCCCACTCCTCATAAAATCGGTACAGCGGCTTGATGTCGCCTCTTGAAAAGGCATCACCAAAGTCATGTTCTCGAAGAAGACGCACGGCAGGCTCAAAGGGAAAAGCTGACTGAAAGTCTTGAAATAACCTTTGATCGTGGGTAGGCAGATTGCTTCCCGAACTGATCGGGCGGAGCTGAGGATAATGCTGGAATAGGCGTGCCTCGTTAAGCGTGAGATCGAGCCATATGTCATTCCAGAACAAAACCATCACCTCAAACTCGCCACGCGATTTGCGCGCAGCCGACATTTCTCGGACTGCCCGCTGCACCGCCTGATCAGTGTCAGCAGTTGTTGCTATGTAGAGGGCAGTCAGGCGAGGCTGGAAGGACTCGGCCTTCTGTACCTCCTGCGCGATCATGTTTGAAGTGATTCCGGACCAGGTGTTCTTGCATTGAATCCCGACCAGCATGCCTTTTTGATCACTGCCGTAAATGTCTACGCCGTCTTGCCGCTGCCCTTGACGTCCATGGCGGGTGAAATCCGGATTACTCCAGCGGTTCTTGGCGGCAGAGCAAACAATGTCCTCGAACTCATCCCACGAACGGGGGAGAGCAACACGAGAATCTGCAAATGTCGGCATCCAATAATTTCCTTCCAGTAGCAAGAGCTCCAAAAGGTGAGTATAAAGCCTCCAGATCCTGTAGGAACTTTCCCGAGAAGCGAACTCTGTGTCGAGCATTCATAGGCAACAGCCCGCACGATGTATCCCTACGTGTATCCCTAACCGTATAATCTGGCTGCAAGCCACAGAATATATGGAAGTCTCGAGTCTCCCTCGGGCACCAAAATTAAGAAAGGTCTTGCTTAGCAAGGCCTTTTTTTTCGCCCACAGAAAAGTGGGCTGACCCCACACCCCGTAGGAGCTGCCGAAGGCTGCGATCTTTTGATCTTGCCTTTAAGGCCCCACCACCCAAACCCGCCCAGCCAACGAATCAAGGATTCACACAATGGAATTGCCACTGGAAACCGTTGCCCTGTTCGCCCTCAAACTGGCTTATGAGCGCGAGGGAGAAAGCCCGATTCTGCGGGATGATCCGATCATGAGTGATTATGAGCGGGAGGTTTTTGGGTTGTTGGTGCGACGGGGGGATGTTGAAGGGATTCGGTTTCGGGTGGGGCATTGTGTGGGGTTGGCGTTGGAGGCTATAGGTGGTGTTGATACACCGCTTGGGCGGGAGTTGCATCGGCTGGCGGCTGATTTCAGCAATGCGCAGACGATGGAGCAGATTGAGGCGCCGGTCATTGCGCTCAAGGACTATCTGAAAGAAATTATTTGAATGCTTGGCCGAGCGGAAACAGTAATACCAATCCGGTGCGCACGCTAAATTTGATTGCCTGACCACGCTGCGAGCCCACATTTTCCAAGTTAAACAAACGAGGAAAACGTGAGTGCACTGCTCTAAATGGAACGTCTCAAAAAAAACGAGATCGTTGGAGAATTCGTTGGATTAGCTGTGCCTGAGCACCGGAGGAACCGCGGTTCTGCGGGAAAGACAACACGATACTTCGTACGGGAACAACATCTGCGATTGTCCTATTCGGAGTGAAATCAGCCTCACAACCACCCACCGTGCTGCCATTTTTTGCGGAGCTTACGGCCTCAAAACAGAAGGATAGCTGCGCCATTGTCTCAGCTTCGCGTTTTTCTTCTAACCGATCCATACACCAGCTCCTTCGCTACAGGCCTTTAAAGGCGGCAGGATTCTAGTCCCTTCACTACCAATCCTTCAAGAGTAGAGACAGCCTCCATTGAGATACGTGCCACTGGTTCCGCATCTCTTAGGATCATCCGTCCATCTTTTTTCCGACCGGCGGGATGGGCAGAAAAGAATCTGAGGAACCGCGATGGCGCCACGCCATCGAAAGGGAGCACCCGCACCTTCGAGGTATCACTCTCATTCTCAGTTATAGCATCCTGATGCAATCTGGTAGCAAGACTCTTGCGGTAAGGCTCAAGAAAAATCACTTCTTTAATACCAGCCGCCACCAAATGCCTAG
>NZ_JBAGKV010000007.1:0-244815 GCF_037049705.1 Janthinobacterium sp. LPB2021202312-11-4
CGCCAGCACCTCCAGCATTCATGTGACTGACACACCGCTTTCGCGAGCAAGCCAGCTCCCACATTGGATCTCTGGCGGACACAGATTCTGTGTTCAGCGAAGATCCCCTGTGGGCTTGCTCGCGAAGCTTTTCAGACCTTCAACACCCTCCCGCCAATGGCCACTGCCACCAGTAACACCGCCATCAACCCGAACGCAAAACTCAAACTGCTGCCATGGGCGACAAACCCGATCACCGCTGGGCCCGCGAGAATGCCTGCATAACCGAGGGTAGTAATGGCCGGCACCGCAATGCTTTCCGGCATGACGGTCTGTTTGCCGACGGCGGTGTACAGCACCGGCACAATGTTTGAACAACCCGCGCCAACCAGCGCATAGCCCACCAGCGCCACTTCCCAACTTGGCGCAAACGTCGCCAGTGACAAGCCCGCCGCCGCCGTCAGGCCGCCAAGCACAATCACTTTTGTCGCGCCCAGGCGCCGCACAATCCCATCCCCGGTCAGGCGCCCGGCGGTCATGGTCAGCGCAAACGCGGCATAACCCAATCCGGCATACGCCGTGTCTATTCCGCGCTCAGATGCCAGGAACACCGCGCTCCAGTCGAGCACCGCGCCTTCGGTGAGGAACACGATGCAACACATCACGCCGATAAACAGCACGATGCCATGGGGCACGGCAAACGCTGGCCCGGAGCTTTCACTGCCGTAAGGCAACAGGTGAGGCGCGGCTTTCAGCAACGCCACGACCAGTATGACGATCACCACCAGCGTCGCGCCAAGCGGTGAAACACCCAAACCGAGCAAGGCACTGACACCCGCCGCGCCGACGATCCCGCCGAGACTGAACAAGCCGTGGAAACCCGACATCATGGTCTTGCCGCTGGCCCGCTCGACGATCACCGCTTGCAGGTTCACCGTTGAATCCACCGTGCCCAGACCCGCGCCAAACATGAACAGCGCGGCAATCAATGCCGGAATTGACGACACCGTGGCCAGCAGCGGCAGGGCCGCGCAAATCAGCAAAACCCCGGCGCTGACCACGCGGCGACAGCCGAAACGCGTGGCCAGCAGCCCCGCAATCGGCATCGCCAGAATCGACCCCACTCCCAGGCACAACAGCAGCAAACCGAGCGTCCCTTCATCGAGCCCGGCCCGGGCCTTGGCGTAAGGCACCAGCGGCGCCCACGCGGCGATGCCCAGACCGGCGATAAAAAAGGCGATGCGGGTGGACATTTGTTCCAGGCGCCCGGGAACAAAAGTGGCGGGGGTGTTGAGGTTGGTCATATCGATCCTTGGCAAAAAACGTCGCGTACCCCAAGGGACAGTGACTCACCGGTGAGGTTCGGTCAGTGTCCGCAGCGGTTCGCGGTCAGGCAGGGTGACATCCTTGCACAGCCTGACCCTCAATCGCGAGCGCGGTTGCTCGTGGTATTTCCTCGCCGGGCGTTGACGCCTACAGTATTGGCACTTTTCACGCTGATTTCAGGACCGATCCATGACGCCGTTCTACGATGCTCGAGGCAACATCTACGCGGTGGTGGCGCCTGACGTGGTACGCCGCAGCGGTATTGAACTGCCCGCGCTGGCCCGCCTTGCGGCGCAAACCCGCGAGCGCTGGGCGTTGTCGGCGATCGAGGCGTTCTGTGGCTGGGCGCCCGGTACTCAGCCGACGGGCAGCAAAGACCATCGCTGCGACGGCTTGCTGATCGGTCCGTTTCAAGCCGCGCCGCCCTTTGACCTGCTGATCGTCAACACCGATGGCACCCTGGCCGAGCGCAGTGGCAACGGGCTGACGATTTTCTCCCAATCACTCAGCGAGCAAGGGCTGATGCCGGCCGAGGGCGGTTGTTTGCTCAAGGTTCATCACGACAAGACTGATGCTTCATCGCCCGTGGAAACCTCGGTGAAACCCGCCGAAATCGATGGCGTGCAGGGCTTTTGGCTGGACTTGGGCAAGCCGTCGTTCGGGCCGCAAGCGGTCGGCGCACTGGGCGTTGAAAGTGTGATGTTGAACAGCCGTGACATCAGCCATGTGCCGCCGTTGTCGGCGCTCGATCCTGCCTGGGGCCAGAGCCAGTTTGTACGGATCGGCAATCCCCATTGCGTGACGCTGCTGACCGACGCCGCTGCATTGCCGAGCAATGAACAGATGCGTGAACCGGGATTGTCCGAGGGGCTGACGCGTATCGCTTATGCCACGCCGACCGGGGCGGGCCAGCCCTGTTCGGCGGGGGTGAACCTGCAATGGGCGAGGCTTGAGTCCGCAGGGCGAATCACGGCCCGGGTGTTTGAACGCGGTGAAGGGCCGACGGCGTCCTCGGGCACCAGCGCCAGTGCGGTGGCGTGCGCGGCCTGGCGGGTGGGTTGGGTGACGGCGGGGGAGGTGAAGGTGGTGATGCCGGGTGGGACGGCGCCGATTTTGCTGGAGGAACAGGGTGGTGAGTTGAGTCGGGTGAAATTGTTTGGCACGGCGCGATTGATCGATTGAATTCAAAATCGCCTTCGCGGGCAAGCCTTGCTCCTACAGGTACGACGGTGCCCCTGTAGGAGCGAGGCTTGCCCGCGAAGAGGCCCGCCCATTCAACAAAAAATTCAAACCTGTTGCGCCCATTCCACCACCGGCATCTGCCGCTTCATCAACACCTCTCCGCCACGAATCGAATACAGCGGCAAGCCCTGGCTGCGAATCACTTCGTAATCGCTGTCCGCCGACAGAATCAACAGGTTCGCCGGCCGCCCACGTTCCAGTCCGTAGCGATCGCCCAACGCCATGGCTTTAGCGCTGTTGTCCGTCACCAGATCCAGCGCACTTTGCAGGTTGCGATAACCGAGCATGTGGCAGATATGCAGGCCCGCTTCGAGCACCCGCAGGATGTTGCCGTTACCCAGCGGATACCACGGATCGACGATCGAATCCTGGCCGAAACACACGTTCATCCCCGCTTCGAGCAGCTCGTTGACCCGGGTTACACCACGGCGTTTCGGGAAGTTGTCGAAGCGTCCTTGCAGGTGAATGCTTTCGGTCGGGCACGACACAAAACTGATCCCCGAATGCCCGAGCAAGCGGAACAGCTTGGCGCAGTAAGCGTTGTCGTAAGAACCCATCGCGGTGGTGTGGCTGGCCGTGACCCGTGAGCCCATGTCGCGGCTGCGGGCCTCTTCGGCCAGCACTTCGAGGAAGCGCGAATGCGGGTCGTCGGTTTCATCGCAGTGCACGTCCACCAGGCAACCGGTGCGTTCGGCCAGGTCCATCAGGAACTTCACCGAACTGACGCCTTGGTCCCGGGTGTATTCGAAATGCGGAATGCCGCCGACGACATCGGCGCCCATGCGAATCGCTTCTTCCATCAGCTCGCGACCGTTGCGGTAGGACTCGATGCCTTCCTGGGGGAACGCGACGATTTGCAGGTCGATCAGATGACGGCTTTCCTCGCGCACTTCGAGCATCGCCTTGAGCGCGGTCAAGGTCGGGTCGGTGACGTCGACGTGGGTGCGCACATGCTGGATGCCGTGGGCCGCCAGGGTCTGGATGGTTTTTTTGGCGCGGGTCTTGGTGTCTTCCAGGGTGATGGTGGCTTTGCGTTCGCCCCAGCACTCGATGCCTTCGAACAGCGTGCCACTCATGTTCCAGCGCGGCTCGCCGGCGGTGAGGGTGGCGTCGAGGTGAATGTGTGGCTCGACGAAGGGTGGCACCACCAGGTTGCCACCGGCGTCGAGGTCGCCGGGGCCCAGGGACGGGGCTTCGGTCTGGCGGGAGATATTGCCGATCAGGCCGTTTTCCAGGTGCAATTCATGCAGGCCTTCTTGGTTGCGCAGGCGGGCGTTGATGATGTGCATCAGGCGAATCCTTTTAGAGATCTTGTAGTGGTGCATCGGCAGTGCGGACACCCAGCACGCCGATCAATATCACATACGTTAGCGCGGCGGCGGCAATGCCTACCAGTGGCGCGACCCACGGCGAGCTGAACGCGGCGACGGTGCCGACCGCATAAGCGCTGAGGCCGGGCCAGTTGAATGCCGGCAGACGTGCATCCGCCAGTCGTGGATATTGACCACGATAGCGGAAGAAAAAGTCCGCCATGATCACGCCGCCAATCGGCGGAATCACCGTGCCGAGCAAGATCAGGTACGGCACCAGCAGGTCGTACATGCCCAGCAGCGCCAGCAACGTGCCGATCACCGCGCCGGCCAGGGTCACGGTTTTGCGCCGTCCGGTGCGCAGCAGGTTGCAACCGGCGACGGCGAAGTTGTAGATGGTGTTGTCCTGGGTGCTCCAGATGTTGAGCAGCAACATCGCCATCGCCGCCATGGCAAAACCTTGCAGCAACAGCACTTCAACCACGTCCGGCTGTTGGTAGACGATCGCCCCGTAGGCGCCGATCAACACCATCAAGCCGTTGCCGATGAAAAATCCGATCAGGCTCGCCAGCACCGCCACCCGCGCCGAACGGGAGAACCGCGTCCAGTTGGTGGCTTGGGTCGCGCCGCTGACGAACGTGCCGAACACCAGGGTGATGGCCGTCGACCAGTCCAGCGTTCCCGTCGGCACCACGGCGAGCAAACCGTCGAGGCCGCCGACCTTCACGGTCGCGACCCACAGCGACAGCATCAGCAGCAACATCATGGCCGGCACCGCGATGTACGACAGAATCTCCAGCCCGCGATAACCGACATACGCGGTCGCGCAAAACAACAGGCCGAACAGCACCATCAACCCGAGCACCGTGCCTTGGTCCAGCTCGAAATACTTGCCCAGCACCACGGCTGCGGTGGCCGTGCCCCAGGCGTACCAGCCGATCTGGGTGAAGCCGAGGATCAAATCACTGAGCTTGCTGCCCACTTCGCCGAAGCAGAACCGCCCCATCAGCACGGAGTTGAGGCCGCTCTTGAAGGCGATGTAGCCCAGGCCTGCGGCGTAGAGGCCCAGCAGCAGATTGCCGACGACAATCACTGCCATCATCTCGCCAAAACTGAACGCAACGCCGAGCTTGCCGCCGGCAAACATGGTCGCGGTAAAGAAGGTGAAACCCAGCAACACCATCGCCGTGGAGGCGAGGCCCTTGCGGGCGTGCATCGGGACTTCGCTGAGGGGGTAATCGTTACCCGGATCGTTCTGCGTCATGGGGCGTTCCTTGCTGAATGAGAGAGACGCGGGGAGGGTTGCAGTGGTCGTGCCAAACGGGGGATTGCGGGGTTATGTATAGACCAGCGCGGGGAGTTGGCCGGTTCAGGGGCACGAAAGCGGTGCGGGGTTGAGTCAAATTGGAACATTTGTGGGGTTATTCAAAGATCAAAAGATCGCAGCCTTCGGCAGCTCCTACGGGATTTATGTGCGTCGAGGGATAACAGTCGCACTCGGCCTCTGTAGGAGCTGCCGAAGGCTGCGATCTTTTGATCTTTGAATCCATTGGCCAAAGGCAAAAACCGCATCAACGCCGCGACAATCACCTCCGGCGCATCCTCTTGCACGGCGGGAAGAGCCAAAAAAGCATAGGTATAAAAAACCACCGTTAAAGGCTGTTTTCATACTCGCGGACGAAACGCCCGCTCCCACAGGTGTCTGGTGTGTTTCAGCCCAGTTTCTTGCTCATGTGAACCCGGCGCAGGCCGTTCTCTTCGACCCGATGGGTTTCGACAAACCCTCGGCGGGTGTACAGGGCAATGTTTTCGCTCATGGCTTCGTTGGTGTAGAGCCGGATTGACGGGTAGCCCGCGTCCCGGGCGTGGCGTTCGGCGAATTCCAGTAATTGCCGACCAAAGCCCTGGCCCATGACCGCCGGGCTGACCGCGATGTTGTCCAGCAGCAAGTACTCTTCGGTGTCGATCAGCACCACGAAGCCGCTGAGAGTTTGTTCATGGGCCAGTACGTGAACACGCCGGGCCAGCACCTGGCTGGCGTAATCATCGAGCATCGGCGCGGGTTTGCGGCCGATGCGTTCGATGTAAGGCGAGTAAGCAGCCTCGACAATGGCCTCGATTTGCGCGATGTCCTCAAGGGTTGCAGGACGGATGAGCGGTGACATGAGTCAGGTTCCTTTGGGCCAAGGATGGGGCCTGACTTTACTCGGCGTGGGGCTGAAACGACAGGCATAAAAAAACCACCGTCGCCGGTGGTTCTTCTGGGCCAGGTGTTTTTACTCGCCGCGATAGATGCAACCGCTGGTGCAGGTCTCGTGGATACGAATCGCACTGAGTTCCGGCAGCAATGGCTTCAGCTCGGTCCAGATCCACTTGGCCAGCACTTCGCTGGTCGGGTTTTCCAGGCCGGGAATGTCATTCAAATAGTTGTGATCCAGACGCTCATAGAGCGGCTTGAAGATCGCCTTGATTTCCGAGAAGTCGCGAATCCAGCCAGTGTGCGGATCAAGGTCGCCGCTCAGGTGGATTGCCACTTTGAACGAGTGACCGTGCAGGCGACCGCACTTGTGGCCGTCCGGTACGTGGGGCAGGCGGTGGGCGGACTCGAAGGTAAACTCTTTGAAGATTTCCACAGTGGTTTGAGCTCTGTCAGGTGGCGATCGCCGCAGCGATAGGGGCAGGCGGCGAGTTTAACAGAGTCTGTGTAAAACACTGACTAAAGGGTCAGCAAGCGCTCGCCCAGGCGACCATTGGCGGCCAGTTCGAGAAACTCGTCGCCCATCCGCCGGCTTTCATCCATCGCCGCGCGCCAGTATTTCTGCCGGCTCGGGGCATCGCCCATGAAGCGCTTGAAGTCGTTACGGTCCGGCAGTTTGCCGTAGGGCAGGCGCGCCAGGTAATCCTTGGATGGCGCCAGCAACAGCACATTTTGCAAGCGTGCCGGGCAGGCGCGGCGCCACGGCAGGGTCTTGTCGAACCAGCCGGGAATGATCCGGTCGGTGAAATGCGGATAGAGCACGATGTCATCGCCGCTGTAGGGCAGGTCGAGGTGATAGTCCAACAGACCGCCGTCGCGAAAGGTCCCGGCGCCGGCCCCCGGCAAATCACGCACGCCTTCCATGACCATCGGGATCGAGCCTGACGCCAACAAGGCCTGACGCAGGTTGCCGGCGTTCAGGGCGACGAAGCGTGACGGGAAATCCGTCAGGGCATTGACCGGCGGCGCCAGGCGCGGGTCGTGGAGGATCAACCGCTCGAAATGCCGCGACAACCGCGCCCGACCCCGCAGGTTGTCGGCGATCACCGACGACAGGCCCAGCCCCAGGCGACCGCGATGATCGTGGGCGAGCAGGCCGTGGCTTTTGACCACCATGATGTTGAGTCGGTAATGGGCGTTGTCGAGGATCGACGCGTCGCGACCGTCGAGCAAATCATTGAGCATGCGCCGGGAGCTCTGGCTGATCTGGGCCATGGTCACGCCCTTGTCGAAATTCTGCTCGGTGTACAGATGACCGAGACGCCGAATGCCTTCGGCGGCGTCCGGCAGGCACGCGCTGGCGAACCGCCAGGAGCCCACCGAGGCGCCAATCAACGAACGCTCCCGGGGCGCCGCCGGCAGCCATTCGCCGAACAGCGCCAGGTCCAGACCCTGAATCCCCAACGCCTTGGGCCCACCGGCCGCCCCCGGCAGCGTGCCGACGTCGGCGGCGCTCAAGCCGTTTTCACGAATGCGCGCGAAAGCCCGAGGGCCGGCCTTGAGGGTCAGGGAAGGGAACTTGATGTGGATAGCGCTCATGCGGGTCTCAATATTGGGCAAGCTCAGGATTATAGACGCGTCGTACTCGGTCAATGTAGGAGCTGCCGAAGGCTGCGATCTTTTGATCTTCGGCGGCTTCATGGCCGTCAACGATCAAGATCAAAAGATCGCAGCCTTCGGCAGCTCCTACGGGGTGTTGTCATGAGCAATGATGGCAATTCAGTTTCAGTTAAGTTGTCCCCGCTAAGGTGCCCTGCGTAGGCAACACATAAAAATACGGAGACACCCATGAAAACTCTGACTGCCCTGTCCATCGCTACCCTCATCGGCCTGACCGCCAGCCTCGCCCACGCCCGCGACCTGGGCCCCGACGAAGCCCTGCGGCTGCGCGACGCTGGTACCATTGCGTCTTTCGAGAAGCTCAACGCCACCGCACTGACCCAGCATCCGGGTTCCACCATCACCCAAACCGAGCTGGAAGAAGAGTACGGCAAGTACATCTACCAGGTGGAAATGCGCGATCCGCAAGGCATTGAGTGGGATCTGGAATTAGACGCCGTCAGTGGACAGGTTCTCAAGAATCATCAGGATACGTAATGAAGGTGTTTTCATTTTCACGCATGGCGCTGGTGCTCCTGGCGTTTTGCTCGGTGGTCATGGCCCGTGACCTGGATCAGGACGAAGCCCTGCGCCTGCGTCAGCAAGGGGTGATCCTGCCGCTGGAGCAACTGCTGCAACAGGCGCTGGACCGCTACCCCGGCTCCAAACTGTTGGAAGCCGAGCTCGAAGAAAAACACGACGTCTACATTTATGAAGTTGAACTGCTGACCACCGAAGGCGTGGTTCGCGAGCTGGACATCGAGGCCGCCACAGGCCGTTTATTGAAAGACAAGGAAGATTGACCGATGCGATTGCTGCTGGTGGAAGACCACGTGCCCCTGGCCGACGAATTGATGGCCGGCCTCAATCGCCAGGGCTACGCCGTGGACTGGCTGGCCGACGGGCGCGACGCGGTGTACCAGGGCAGCAGCGAGCCCTATGACCTGATCATCCTCGACCTCGGCCTGCCGGGTCTGTCGGGGCTTGAGGTCTTGACCCAATGGCGGGCCGGCGGCTTGTCGACGCCAGTGCTGATCCTCACCGCGCGCGGTTCCTGGGCCGAACGCATCGAAGGCCTCAAGGCTGGCGCCGACGATTACCTGACCAAACCCTTTCATCCCGAAGAGCTGCACCTGCGGGTTCAGGCCTTGCTGCGCCGCTCTCATGGTCAGTCAAACCAGCCGACGCTCAAGGCTGCCGGTCTGCATCTGGACGAAGGGCGCCAGTGCGTGACCCGCGACGGCGCCGACATCCAGCTCACCGCCGCCGAATTTCGTCTGTTGCGCTATTTCATGCTGCACCCCGAGCAAATCCTCTCCAAAAGTCACCTTGCCGAACACCTCTACGATGGTGAAACCGAGCGCGATTCCAATGTGCTGGAAGTCCACGTCAACCACTTGCGGCGCAAGCTGGGGCGTAGCGTGATCGAAACCCGTCGCGGCCAGGGTTACCTGTTCGGCGGGCAAGCCCAGTGAGGTCGATTCAGCGCCGCTTGAGCCTGGGGCTGATCAGCGTGATGGTGATCGTGGGCCTGGTGTTGGCGCAAACCAGTCTGTGGTGTTTCGAACTGGGCTTGCAGAGCTACCTCGAAGCCGGGCTGCGCAACGACAGTGAAAACCTGCTGGTGGCGCTGGTGCGTGGGCCGCAGGGACTGCAACTGGATGAGCGGCACCTGGCGCCGGCCTATCAGCGGCCGTTTTCCGGGCACTACTTCCGTATCGATTTTGCCGACAGCCACTGGCGCTCGCGCTCGCTGTGGGACCAGGAACTGCCGCGTCTGGAAAACCCCGGCCTGGAAAGCAACCTGCAACTGGGCCCGGAAGGCCAGCAATTGCTGGTGCTGCGTTCGGACTATCGTCGGCTCGGCCAGTCGATTTCCATCAGCGTGGCTCAGGACTACACGCCGGTGCGCGAGAGCTTCCTGCGCATGCAACAGGTGGGGCTTGGCCTCGGGCTGGCGGGGTTGATTCTGATTCTGCTGTTGCAGCGGATTACCGTGCGCCGGGCCTTGCGCCCGCTGGAAACGGCTCGTGAGCAGATCGCCCAGTTGCAACAAGGCCAACGCTCGCAACTCGATGATCAGGTGCCGGTGGAACTGGAGCCGCTGGTGGCGCAGATCAACCATTTGCTGGCCCACACCGAGGACAGCCTCAAGCGTTCGCGCAATGCCTTGGGCAACCTCGGCCATGCCTTGAAAACCCCATTGGCGGTGTTGCTCAGCCTGGCTTCCAGCGAACAGCTCGATGCTCATCCGCAGTTGCGCAAGGTTATCCAGCAACAGTTGGAACAGGTTCAGCAACGGCTCAATCGTGAGCTCAATCGCGCACGTTTGTCCGGCGATGCATTGCCGGGGGCGTTGTTCGATTGTGATGCAGAGCTGCCGGGGCTGCTGGCCACGTTGAACATGATTCACGGTGAACATCTGGACCTGAGCTATCAAGCACCGGCCGGTTTGCAGTTGCCGTGGGATCGCGAGGACTTGCTGGAGCTGCTCGGCAATCTTCTGGACAACGCCTGCAAATGGGCGGATGCCGAGGTGCGCTTGAGCGTGGTCGAGACGGCTGACGGCTTTGAGTTGAGCGTCGAAGACGACGGCCCGGGGATTCCCGAAGAACAGCGCAAGCAGGTGTTCGGTCGCGGCACCCGACTGGATGAGCAGACCGATGGGCATGGGTTGGGCTTGGGTATTGTGCGCGACATCGTTGACACCTGGGGCGGCAGCCTGCTGCTGCAGGAAAGCGAGTGGGGCGGCTTGAAAGTGCTGATTGAGTTGCCTAAACGCTGATACCGATCCGACAGACACCGCAATACCTGTAGGAGCCAGGCTTGCCGGCGAAGGCATCTTCAAAAACGCCTTCGCCGGCAAGCCTGGCTCCTACAAAAGCCTTGTACTCAGGTGTGATGAATCTCCCGATCCTTGGTTTCCGGCATAAAGAAAATCCCCAACACCGCCGTCATCAACGCAATCACAATCGGGTACCACAACCCGTAATAGATATCCCCGGTGGCCGCGACCATGGCAAACGCCACTGTCGGCAGGAAGCCGCCAAACCAGCCATTGCCAATGTGGTAGGGCAGCGACATCGAGGTGTAGCGGATACGCGCCGGGAACAGTTCCACCAGCCACGCCGCAATCGGGCCGTAGACCATGGTCACGTAGATCACCAGGATGGTCAGCAACAGCAGCACCATCGGGTAATGGGTCTTGGCCGGGTCAGCCTTTTCGGGGTAACCGGCGTCCTTGAGCGCAGTGCCAAGGGTAGCGGTGAAAGCGTCATTGCGGGCCTTGAAGTCGGCGGCCGGCAGGCTGCTGCCCTCGAAACTCGGGATCACTTTGTCGCCGATACGAACCTGGGCAACGGTGCCCGGCTCGGCTTTTTCATTCTTGTAGGGAATCGCCCGCTTCGCCAGCAGGGTCTTGGCCAAGTCGCAGGAGCTGGTGAATTTGGCCTTGCCCACCGGGTCGAACTGGAACGAGCACTGATCGGGGTCGGCGATCACCGTGACCGGGTTGTTCTCCTGGGCGACGAACACGTCGGGGTTACCGTACTGGGTCAACGCATGGAAGATCGGGAAGTAGGTCAGCGCCGCGAGGATGCAGCCAGCCATGATGATGCCCTTGCGACCGATGCGGTCGGACAGGCTGCCGAAAATGACGAAGAACGGCGTGCCAATCAGCAGCGAGCCGGCGATCAGCAGGTTGGCGGTCTGCGGGTCGATCTTGAGGGTTTGCAGCAGGAAGAACAGCGCATAGAACTGCCCGGTGTACCAGACGACGGCTTGGCCGGCAGTGCCGCCGAGCAGGGCCATGATCACGATTTTCAGGTTGTCCCAGCGGGCGAAGGATTCGGTCAGCGGCGCCTTGCAGGCCTTGCCTTCGGCTTTCATCTTCACGAACACCGGTGACTCGCTGAGTTGCAGGCGGATGTACACCGAGACAATCAGCAGCAGGATCGACAGTAAAAACGGAATCCGCCAGCCCCAGGCCTCGAACGCTTCGGTGCCCAGCACGGTGCGGCAGGCGAGGATCACCAGCAGCGAAAGGAACAGGCCGAGGGTCGCGGTGGTTTGAATCCATGAGGTGAAATAGCCGCGTTTGCCCTTCGGCGCATGTTCGGCCACGTAGGTCGCGGCGCCGCCGTACTCACCGCCCAACGCCAGGCCTTGCAGCAGACGCAGGGTGATCAGGATGACCGGCGCCGCCACGCCGATGCTCGCGTAGCCGGGCAAAAACCCCACCACGGCGGTGGAGATACCCATGATGACAATGGTGATGAGGAACGTGTGCTTGCGCCCGATCATGTCCCCCAGTCGGCCGAACACAATCGCCCCGAAGGGCCGCACGGCGAAACCCGCCGCGAAGGCGAGGAGGGCGAAGATGAAGGCGGTGGTCTCGTTGACGCCCGCGAAAAAGTGCTTGGCGATGATCGCGGCGAGGGAGCCATAGAGGTAGAAGTCGTACCACTCGAACACGGTGCCCAGGGACGAGGCGAAAATCACCTTGCGTTCCTCTTTGGTGATCCCGTGGTGGGGCGCGCTGCCCGTGCTCGTGGTGGTGCTGTCGATTGTGGCCATGAGTGTTCTCCGTCTTGCGCTTGCTGTAGGCCGGAGCACTTCATTTTTTCGTTATTGCCGCACCCAGGCCCTGGGGCTGATGTCGTCGGATTGCGTCAGGTCTGACACACCGCATTGTCGTTCTTCGCGGGCAAGCCTCGCTCCTACACAGCCCGGCATTGCTGCAGGGCTTGTTAAAAGCATAATCAGCTTCGCGCAAATATCCACTCGACAGCCTGAACCCCAGAACCTGTGGAGATCCTGTGGGAGCGGGTTTGCTCGCGAAGAGGTCGTGTCAGTCGACATCTATAGCGGCTGACACACCGCTTTCGCGAGCAAGCCCGCTCCCACAAGGGATTGCGATATGCCTGGGATTTCGGTTTAAACCCGGAACTGATCCATCAAGCTCTGCTGCTGGTTCGCCAGGCTGTTCAGCGACTGACTCACCCGCGCCGATTCATTGGCCTGCCCCGACAGCGATTCGGTTACATCGCGAATGGTCGCCACGTTGCTGTTGATCTCTTCGGCCACCGCGCTCTGTTCTTCCGCCGCGCTGGCGATTTGCAGGTTCATGTCGCTGATCACCGTGACCGCTTCGCCAATCTGACGCAGCGCGGTGACGGCCTGGCCGACCTGTTCAACGCTGCCCTGGGCCTGGCGATGGCTGTTGTTCATCGAGCTGACCACTTCCTGGGTACCGCTCTGCAATTGCTCGATCACTTGGCGGGTTTCTTCGACGGACTCCTGGGTGCGCCGCGCCAGGTTGCGTACTTCATCGGCCACCACCGCAAAACCGCGCCCGGCCTCACCGGCGCGGGCCGCTTCAATCGCCGCGTTCAGGGCCAGCAGATTGGTCTGTTCGGCGATGGCGCGAATTACTTCCAGCACTGAACCGATTTTCTCGCTGTTCGCCGCCAGCCCTTCGACCTGCACCATCGCCGCGCTCATGTCGGCGGCGAGGTTGTCGATGCTGGTGGTGGTGCGGTCGATCACGGTCAAGCCCTGACGGGTCGCCTGATCGGCATCCCGCGCGGCGTGGGCCGCCTGGGCTGCGCTGCGGGCCACGTCCTGGGCGGTGGCGCTCATTTCGTGGGAAGCAGTGGCCACCTGATCGACCTGGCGGTATTGCTGCTCCATGCCGGCGCTGGTCTGGGTGGCGATGGCCGAGGACTGATCCGCCGTGCTGCGCGCGTCCTGCACCGAGCGTTTCACTTCGGCGATGATCGGTTGCAGCTTGTCGAGGAAGCGGTTGAACCAACCGGCCAACTGGCCGAGTTCGTCCTTTTTGTCGTAAGCCAGGCGCCGGGTCAGGTCACCTTCGCCGCTGGCGATGTCTTCGAGCATGTGGGCCACGCCGAGGATCGGTCTGGTCACGCTGCGGGCCATCAACCACACCAGCAACAGGCCGATCAGCGCGGCGATCACGCCCAGCCCGAGTTCCATCAACGTGCCGGCCCGGTTGCCTTCATCGAGTTGTTTTTTCAGCGCCTCGGCCGGGCCGACCAGGACTTTCTCCGGCACGTCGAGCAGCACGCCCCAGGATTTGCCGCCCGGAATCGGCTGGAACGGCGACAACACTTTCAACTGCGCATTGCTGTGCAGGCTGGTGGTTTTGCTGCTGGTGCCCAGCATACGAATCAGCTCGGCGCCGTTGGTTTTGTCCACGGCCTCCAGGCGTTGGCTGAGTTTGCTGGCGTCCGGACTGTAACCGGCAAGCAGGCCGACGGGGCTGAGGATGCTGACGCTGGTTTGGCCGTCATAGAGCTTTTTGCTCGCGCCCTGGCTGATCGCTTGCAGGCTGTTGAGGTTGATGTCCACCGACAGCGAGGCGATGACTTTGCCGTTGACCATCAGCGGGAAGACGATGCTGGTCATCAGCACGTTCTGGCCGTCGATCACATAGAAGTAGGGTTCGATCACGCAGGGCTTGAGCGTGGTGCGCGGGCAGGTGAACCAGGCGTTGGCCGCCTCGCCGCTGGGGCCGGTGCTGGTGTCGGCCATGTCGCTTTCGGGCAGCGACATCGACGTCAGCTTGCCCGGGGTCGGTTGCGACCAGTACAGGGCGAAACGGCCCTTGTCGTTGCTGCCGAGCTCAGCCTGGCCGGCGAACAATTCGTCCTTGCCGTCCAGCGCATTGGCCTCGAACACCAGGGACAAGCCGAGCAGTTCCGGGTTGGCTTGCAGGGCTGACTTGACCTGGCGGGTCAGGTCTTCACGCAGGTCGAAGGCATCGAGAAAGCGCTTCTCGGCTTGGTCGCGCAGGAACAGCACCTGGCGCGAGAAGCCGTGGCCATATTGATAGGCGTCCATGAACTGCTGACGAATGTTCAACGCCTGGTTTTCACCCTGGGACTCGATCCGCGCCTGGGCGGCTTCGGTGAGCATCTCCATGCTCGAGGCCTTCACCAGCGCAGAGCTGTGCTCCATGCGATACAGCGAAAGACCCACCAGCAGGGTCACGATGCCGGCCAGGCACAACCCGGCCAGCAGGGTGATTTTCCATTGGATGGAAAGTTGTCTGAGCGACATGGAGAGACGTCCTTATTCGATATTTATCTGAGACTTTGCACTGTAACGGCCGCGAATTGGCTTTCTTTACGGCCGTTACCAAATATCGAATACCCCCCGGTAGGAGCTGCCGAAGGCTGCGATCTTTTGATCTTTGGCGTCGCCACCCGCCTGAAAATCAAAAGATCGCAGCCTTCGGCAGCTCCTACCGAGGTGGTGATTGCAATGAGAAGGGCGGCGTTCGCTTTGACAAGGCGCGGATGCTGCGGCACAGTGCGCGCCCTCTAATAAAACCCATTCCTTAACTCCGCTGGCGGCGCTTCGCAGACTGCCGGCCGGGCTCATTCCGCTTGCCTTGAGGTAACGATGATTAATGCTGTAATTGCCGCGGTCGGCGTCATGCTGGTGCTCAGCCTGTCCCGCGTGCACGTAGTGATCGCGCTGATTGTCGGCGCCCTGGTGGGTGGCTTGACCGGTGGCCTGGGGATCGACGCGACACTCAAAGCCTTCAACAGTGGCCTCGGCGGCGGGGCGACGGTGGCGTTGTCTTATGCCTTGCTCGGTGCTTTCGCGGTGGCGATTGCCAAGTCCGGCCTGGCCCATGCGCTGGCGGACAAAGCCCTGACCATGGTTGATCGCCAGCACGCCAGCGGCGGTGGTTCAGTCAAGTGGCTGCTGATCGGCCTGCTGTGGGTGGTGGCCATCGCTTCGCAAAACATTCTGCCGATACATATCGCCTTTATTCCGTTGCTGGTGCCGCCACTTTTATATGTGCTGACCAAGCTGCAACTGGATCGCCGGCTGATCGCCTGTGTCATGACCTTCGGCCTGATCACGCCGTACATGTTCCTGCCGGTGGGCTTCGGCAACATCTTCCTGAATGAAATCCTGCTGGCCAACGTGGCCCGCAGCGGCGTAGACATCAGCGGCATCAACGTCACCCATGCCATGGGCATTCCGGCGTTGGGCATGGTGGTGGGGCTGGCGGCCGCGTTTATCAGCTATCGCAAGAAACGCGTCTACAACCTGGAAAGGATCGAGCAAGTCGAGCAGGTCGCCGTGGCGTACAACCCGCTAAGCCTGATGGTGGCCGGTGCGGCTATTGCGGCGGCGTTCATCGTTCAACTGCTGCTGGACTCGATGATCATCGGCGCGCTGGTGGGTTTCCTGATCTTCTCGGTGTCCGGCATCGTGAAGTGGCGCGACACCGACGACCTGTTCACCGAAGGCATGAAGATGATGGCGATGATCGGCTTCATCATGATCGCCGCCTCGGGGTTCGCCGAAGTGATGAAAGCCACCGGTGACGTGCAGACGCTGGTTGAAGCCTCGGCATCGTGGATCGGTCACAGCAAAGGCATTGGTGCGCTGTTGATGTTGCTGGTGGGGCTGCTGGTGACCATGGGCATCGGCTCGTCGTTTTCCACCGTGCCGATCCTGGCGGCGATTTTTGTGCCGCTGTGCGTGCAACTGGGCTTCAGCCCGATCGCCATCGTGTGCATCGTCGGCACGGCCGGCGCCTTGGGGGACGCCGGTTCGCCGGCCTCGGACTCGACCCTGGGCCCGACCTCGGGTCTGAACATCGACGGCCAGCATCACCACATCTGGGACACCGTGGTGCCGACGTTCCTGCATTACAACCTGCCGCTGCTGGCGTTCGGCTGGGTGGCGGCGATGGTGCTGTAACCCCCGAAACCCCTGTAGGAGCGAGGCTTGCCCGCGAAGGCGGCGGCACATTCAACACGGATGTGTCTGACACGACGCCTTCGCGGGCAAGCCTCGCTCCTACAGGGATTGTGATATCCGACGATTCAACTTTTGCCCTGGCGTGCCGTTAAAGCCTTTAACCACGCCAATAAAATCAAAAGAGTGAACCGTCATGCGCATGAGCCTCAAGGCTAAAGTCCTGTCCCTTGCCGTCCTCCCGGTGTTGCTCTTTGCGTTGGTCATCAGCCTGACCACGCTGTTCATTCTTCAGGAACAGGCCCGAAAGGAGGTCGAGGAAACCCGCCAGAGCCTGCTCAAGGACGCCAAGGCAACCTTGCAAAGTTATGTGGCCGTGGCCATGACCGCGATCAAACCGCTTTACGACGCGGCCGCCCCCGGCGACGACGCTGCGCGGGCCCAGGTGGTCAAGTTGCTGTCGAGCATCAGCTACGGCAAGGACGGCTACTTCTTCGGCTACGACTCCAACACCGTGCGCCTGTTCAAGGCCAACAGCCCTGAAGGCGTGGGCCAGAGCTTCAAGGACAACCGCGACTCGAACGGCGTCTACGTCAACCGCGACCTGGTGAAAGTCGCGAAGGACGGCACCCACTACCTCGAATACAGTTCGCCGCTGCCCGGCAACAGCCAGGTGCAGGTGCCCAAGCTCGGCTACACCGAATACCTGCCGAAGTGGGACATGGCGGTCGGCACCTCGGTCAACCTCGATGGCATCGAAGCCCAGGTGGCGCTGGTCCAGGCCAAAGTCAACGAGCGGATGGAAGGCGTGGTGCTGAGCATCGTCGGCATTGCCGTCATCGTGTTGCTGGTGATCGCGGCGGCGGGGATGTTGCTGGCCAACGCGATTCTGCGGCCGCTGAACCTGATGAAAGCCAACCTCGATGACATCGCGGCAGGCGAGGGCGACCTGACCCGGCGCCTGACCATCACCAGCGACGATGAACTCGGACAACTGGCCGGTTCGTTCAACCGCTTCGTCGACAAGATCCACGGTCTCGTTCGTCAGATCACCGAAATGACCTCGCAACTGACCGGGCTGGTGGATCAGGTCTCGGATCAGGCCCATCGCTCGGATCAGGCCATGGAGCGTCAGCGCCACGAGACGGATCAAGTGGCGACGGCGATCAACGAGATGTCTGCCGCCGCCCAGGAAGTGGCGAAGAGTGCCCAGAACGCCGCAGTCGCGGCCCAGCAGACCGACGCCGAAGGCCAGGCCGCCAAGCGGGTGGTGGCCGGCAGCATCGTGAAAATTCATGCATTGGTGGACGACATCCGTAGCAGCGGCGTGTCTCTGGATAGCCTGCAAAAAGACGTGTCGTCGATTGTCAGCGTGCTCGGGGTGATCCGTTCGATTGCCGAGCAGACCAACCTGCTGGCCCTCAACGCCGCCATCGAAGCGGCCCGTGCCGGTGAGGCCGGTCGTGGTTTTGCGGTGGTCGCAGACGAAGTGCGGGCGCTGGCCAGTCGCACGCAAATCAGCACCCAGGAAATCCAGGGCATGATCGACCGCTTGCAGGCCGGCACGCAGTCGGCGGTGGAAGCCATGCGCCGATCCAGCGAAGCGGGTGACGGCACCTCGGCCCAGGCCAACGAAGCGGGCGCGTCGCTGGACACCATGGCCCAGTTGATCGGCACCATCAACTCCATGAACGCCCAGATCGCCAGCGCAGCGGAAGAACAGACCGCCGTGGCCGAGGAAATCAACCGCAGCGTGCACCAGATTGCGGTGGCGGTGGACAGCGTGGCGGGAGAGACGCAGCTCGGTGCGCAGACGTCTCGTAGCCTGGCGGATTTGGGGGCACGCCTCGGTAAATTGGTCGGCCAGTTCCGCATCTGACCCCGGATACCCCCTGTAGGAGCCAAGCTTGCCGGCGAAGGCGTACTTGAGGGCGCCTTCGCCGGTAAGCCTGGCTCCTACAGAATGACTGCTAAACGATAGCTGCCCGAATCTGTCGCCCCAACACATCCATCACATCACAGCCATCGCGCAACAACATCGCCGCCGCGTGGGCCAGTTGCTGTACATCGGCACCCTTGGCCTGGGTGATGTCCAGACTGGCCAAGCTCTCCATCATCTGCGTCCCCGCCAGAAACCGCGTCGCGGCATTGCTGTGCAACACATCCAACGGTGCTTGCGTGGCCACCAACAACACCGGAATGTCGCACTCATTATTGGTCATCGGCATATGCGGGTTCATGCGTCACCTCCCGCCTGCGCGGCGTGCATGCCGTCGATGGAGGCTTGAAGCAACGAACTTGCGGTACCGAGCATTTGTTTGCTGGCCCAGCGTAACGTTGCGATGTGTTCCGGGCGGGTGGCGTTGGGGGCTTGATGGGCGAGGGCTTCGGCGCAGCTGAGGTAGACCGAGGCGTGTTCCAGAGCGTCGAGCAGGGGGATGCCGGGTTGGACGGCGAAGAGGTGATGGTCGACGTGGTCGCAGGGGGCGAAGGGGGTGGATTTTGTGGTTGCGTTGGTCATGGGTGTAGCTCCTTAGTCATCAAGAGCTGCCACTTGGTCGCCGTCAAACGATGGGGTGGCAACTGTGCGCAGGTTGACGGACCGGTCTAAGGTACCCGGCGCACTCGAAAGTGCCCCGCGCACAGTCACCATTAAGCTTTGTGTCGAGCACACACACGTGCACGAGCAAAGTTGGAGAACAATGCGCACCTTAAAACCGCCGAGCCGTCAAACCCGATCACGAATGAGTCGTGACAGGCGCGAGGATAGGGAGTGAGGGCAGGGCAGTCAACCGGCGAAAAGTCCGAAACCGGCACTGTGCTTGTAGGTATGTTCCGAGCCTTACAACAATGCAAGATCTGTTGCGAGGATCATGTACCATTCGCGACTCTTGATGTTCAAAGGAGAAAAATCATGGCAGGAAAGCCAGTAGCGCGACTTGGAGACCCAGGCAGTCACGGCGTAAACATCACGACTGGCTCAAGCCCTATTTTTATTAACACTCTTCCAGTGGCCCTGGTAGGAGACGTCTACTCCTGTCCATTCACGGCAGCAATCCGATAACGACAGGAGCTCCTCACGTTTTTGGGCTCGGTAAGGATGTGGCGCACGTTGGATCGCTAACCGCTTGTGGAGCCACCATTACCGCCGGTTCACCCGATACATTTGTAGGCCATTCTGGTTCAAGCGGAGCTAGTAGCTTCTTCTCTCAATTCTTGAAAGAAAAAACCTTCGTTGAGTTTCAACTACTCAACGAAAGAGAAGAGCCAATTGCCAATGAGGAGTATGTACTGACACTTCCAGATGGTGCCGTTGTTACTGGCGCTCTTGATGGCAACGGATTTGTGCATGTAGCGAACGTCCCTAGAGAAAGTTGCAGCATAAAATTCCCAAAACTTGAAGATACGGAACATCTTTAATGGTTCAGTCTACTAAAACGTCCGGCACGACAGAGACGGCAAAAAATACAGGAGCATCTGGTAAAACCACCAAGACCAATCAGTTGGTGGTATCAGGCGCTTACATGGAAATTCTGGTGGGTGGTCCCTACACTCGTGACAAAGAGGAGCACCTTTTTGGGCATGCTGCTTTACATGTCGTCGTGGGCGGAAAAGATGTTACGTACGACTTTGGACGTTATGGGAAAACCTGGGGGCACCTTTGATAACGAGGGAGAAGGCGTATTGAATGTCTGGACATCTTTCAAGGCTTATATCTCAGGGGAGAACAGCCTCGGAAGAACAACGACAGGTTTTGTCTATTCTTTGGATAAAGCCAAGGCCGAGGCCGTTATTGCGCATTTCGACGGGATCGTCGCGCAGAAGAAAGAGCTAAGAAAAAAGACGGCGACCGCTGCACGTTATGTACTGCCTGGGGATTATCATCCGACGACAAATAATTGTACGACGGTGACAATTGAAGGCGCGAAGGCTTCAGGAAAGGCGATTGTGCAAAATCCTTCTGAATATAGAGAGATGAGAGGGCTTTCCTGGGTGGAAAGGCAAGCGGCACGGACTCAAAAATCTACTCAGGACGGTATTTTTATGCCAGCAGACTTCGAGGCTATGCTCGAAGGAAATACCGAGGCGCGTTATGACAAAAAGAACGTTTACAAATAAACAAATTTTCTTTTGGTTAGCTGTATTGGTAGTTGTTAATGCGGCTGTATTGGCGTTAGCAGTATTTAATAATGTATCGAGGGTTCAAGACATGAAAATGATTAAAACTAAAGAGCCTCTTATCATTGAAGGGCCGAATGGCGATGAAAATTACTATGTGCTACCCCTCGGCACCACGCTCTATCACGATAAGAGCTTTCCTGAAGGGCATGACCGTTATGTGGTTTATCTGAATCACAAGGGTGCTATAGCACACGAAGAAGTACCTATGAAACCGGAATACGGCGGATCTTTTATCGATCCTCTTTGGATGTCGAATATCGATGCGGATACTTTGAAGGAGATTTTTAATCGTTTCCCTTTATCCAAGAAGGATGTGGCAGCAGTTATAAAGGCCAATGGAATCACCAAGGATGATATGGCTGACATCATCCGTTCTATGCCAGATTAATTACAGTCCGGGTGGGCAGGCCGCTACGGCCTGTCCCAATAAGGCACAACCCCAAAACACCCCACATAAAAATCAATCACCGTCCGTACCTTCACCGACAGCCGCCGGCTACCCGGCCACAGCACGGCAATCTGCTGCGGCTCAACGCTGTTGGACACTTGATAATCCCCGAGCACCGGCACCAGTGTGCCTTCGCGCACCGCTTCGCCAATCAGCCATGACGGAAACATCACCAGCCCCAGCCCTTGTTCGGCGGCTTGGGTCAGGGTGTCGGCGTGGTTGCCGGTGATGGGCCCTTTTACCGAGTAGGGCGTCCAGTCCTGCTGCCCCTGACGAAAGAACCAGCGCTGTTGCCCGGTCACGCCTTTGTAGGCCAGGCATTGGTGCGCGGCGAGGTCGTCCGGGTGTTGCGGGATGCCGTGGCGTTTGAGATAGGCGGGGCTGGCCGCGACCTGGAAGCGATGGGGCGCCAGGATGCGTGCCTGCATGCTCGAATCGTGCAGGGGGCCGATGCGGAACAACAGGTCGGCGCCTTCCTGCAATGGGTCGACGTAGCTGTCGGTCTGCTGGATATCCAGTTGCAGTTTCGGATAGCGCTCGCACAACTGACCCAGCCATGGCGTCAGATGCCGCTGGCCAAACACCACCGGGGCATTGATCCGCACCAGGCCGCTGGGTTCGCTTTGCTGTTCCTGCAAGGCTTGTTCGGCTTCCTCCAGTTGCACCAGCACCAGCCGCGCGTGATGCCCGAGCATGCGCCCGGCCTCGGTCGGCGTGACCGCGCGGGTGTGGCGGTAGAGCAATTGCTGGTTCAGCGCCTGTTCCATCAACTGGATCTGCCGGGAAATCGAGGAGGGCGCCAGGCCCTCGCGGCGGGCGACTTCGGAAAAACTGCCGTGGTCGAGCACCGCGACAAATAGCCGAAGTGCCTTGAATCCGAGCTCGTTGAGGCCGTGCATGGTGAATCCTGCTGTGCGAGATACGCAAAAGTGTTGTCTGGATGCTCCCATTTATCGCAAAGGATCGCCAGCCGATAATGCGCGTCCCGGCTGACGGACCACTCCTGTCAGCCAATGCGCAAATCCCCTGTGGGAGCGGGCTTGCTCGCGAAGAGGCCGTGTCAGGCGACATCAATATTGGCTGACACACCGCTTTCGCGAGGAAGCCCGCTCCCACAGCGGTTGTGCCTCAACTGACGACTGGCAGGTTTTACTTATGCAATCTTCTTCAATCGACGACGTTGCTGTTGTAGCAATGCCGACTTCCAAACCAGGGCTGCGCTTATTGCTGCTGCCCCTGGTGATTCTGGCCGGCATGGGGCTGTCTGTGGAGGCCGGTTTGCTTGGGCCGCTGGGCGTTCAGGTCGGGCACTTGTGGGCGACCCTGAGTATTTTTGGGGTCGGCTCGGCGATTCTGTTTCTGCTGCTGCTGTTTAGCGGCAAGCAACAAGGGCCCGCGCTCGGCGAGTTGCCGCGCTGGCAGTTGATCGGCGGCTTCCTCGGGCCGATCTACGTCGTGGTGCTGACCCTGGCTACGCCGCACATCGGCATCGCCATGACGATGATCGCGATCCTTTCCGGGCAGGTCGGCAAGAGTGTGCTGATCGACCACTTTGGCTGGTTCGGCGCTACGCGGAAAAAGGTCAACGGCGAACGTTGGCTGGCGTTGCTGCTGATTGTCGCGGCACTTGTTCTGATTGCTCGGGGTTGATGATGAGTCTGATTATTTTGTTGGCCATGGTGGTTGCGGCGGGTGCGGTGTTGAGTGTTCAGGCTGCGATCAACGGGCGTCTGGGCGAAACCGTTGGTGTGTTGCGCAGCAGTTTGCTCACGTTTGTGGTGGGCGCGGTGGTCACCGGGTTGCTGATCCTGTTTTTCGAGCCGGCCCATGCCGTGAGTTTGCTGGATGTGCCGAAATGGCAGCTCAGCGGCGCGTTGTTTGGCGTGGTGTACATGATGGTCATGGTCGGCGCGGTGCCCCGGGTCGGCACGGCCGTGGCGACGGTGGCAGTGATCGTCGGGCAATTGGGCATGGGCATGTTGATCGATAACTTTGGCTGGCTCGGCAACCCGGCGATTGAGTTGTCCGGGAGCCGGGTGCTGGCGATGGTGTGCCTGGCATTGGCGTTGGTGTTTATGTACCGCAGCAGCGCCCGAAGCGCATAACGCGGTCCATCGTAGGAGCTGCCGAAGGCTGCGATCTTTTGATGTTGATGTTCGTTGATGTTCTCAAAAGATCGCAGCCTCGTTTCTCTCGACAGCTCCTACCAGCTCCTGCCTGCCTTACCGGCTTCTACACTTGTGAGACGGGTGCGCTTCTGTCGCACCGGACGATCCTGACAATGGAGTCATCCCCATGATCAACAGTGAAAGTACCTGCGACTGCCCAAAATGCGCCTGCAAACTGGGCGCTCATCCGATTGCCCGTCACGGCAAGCACTATTGCTGCGAAGCCTGCGCCAAGCATCACGAGCACGGCGAAAAATGCTCCAGTGAAGGTTGCAAATGCGCCAGTCACTGACAGCCCAAAAAAAGTGGAGCCATCGGGGCTCCACTTTGCGTTTCTGACGGTCCTTGTCTCCCCCTGTGACTGTTAGCTTGCCGGTCGCCAAGTAACATTCTCGACGCCGAATTTCTCCGCCAGCGGCTTGCTGGTTTTCTGCACCTTTTCACGGCCGAAGCGGGGTATTCGCCCGACGCCGGCGTCGCAACTTGCCCAATGCCAGGCCTCCGCGTTGTCCATTCTGTCCAGGCGGATGATGAAAGACTTGGGGGCGCCATGAAGGGTGTATTCAATGACGAAGAGTTTTGCGTTGTTCATAAAGCCCGTATTCCTCCCTGTGGTAATAGAGGGATCGCGGTGCGCACGGAAAATTCAGTCGAATTGTCGGACGGCGACCGTCACTGGCGACAACCCGGGCGCCTCGCTACCATGGCGACTTCCCCGAACCCCAATGAACGTTGCCCATGGCCCTCGCCGCACCGCCTGACCTGACCGACACCGACATGCCCGTGCAACCGCTGGCGCGCACCTATCCGCGCGGGTTATTTATCGAGCCCCATGAACATGTCTGGGGCCAGTTGTTATACGCCATGAGCGGGGTGATGTGGGTCGAGACACCGCACGAAGCATTGGTGGTCCCGCCGCAGCGGGCGGTGTGGTTGCCGCCGGGCGTGCCCCATGGGATTCGCGTGGTGTCGGACTTGCAGATGCGCAATATCTACCTGCGACCGGCGCTGGCGGCGACCCTGGATGACAGCGTCCAGGTGATCGAGGTCGGTGGTTTGCTGCGGGAATTGATTGTCGGGCTGGTGGAACAGGGCGAGGACGGGGCGCCGGACTATTACGAGGCACTGGTCGGGCTGGCCTTGCTGGAACTCCAGCGCGCCAAGCGCTCGATGCTGAAAATCCCGTTGCCGGACGATTCCGACCGGCGTCTGTTGAACCTGTGTCAGGTGGTCATGGCCGCACCGTCCCTGGAGATTCCTTTCGAACAGCACGCCGAAAACGCCGGGGCCAGCGTGCGAACTCTTGCGCGGCTGTTCAAGGACGGCTTGGGCATGGGCTTCGCCGAATGGCGGCGGCAGGTGCAACTGGCGACGGCCGTGGCCGAGTTGATCCAGGGTGTGCCGGTCAGTGCGATTGCCCGGGAACTGGGTTATTCGCCGAGCAGTTTCAGCGACATGTTCCGCCGCGAACTCGGTGTTGCGCCGTCGCAATTCATAACATCCCCCCACGCCCCCCCGTAGGAGCTGTCGAGTGAAACGAGGCTGCGATCTTTTGATTCTGTTTGTCAAAGCAAGATCAAAAGATCGCAGCCTCGTTTCACTCGTCAGCTCCTACGGGAATGCTCCTGGTGTTTGGCCGAAATTCAGAAGCACTTGGCCGATGGCTTTCGTCGGCGTTCTCTAGACTCTGCACATACCCTTTGTGCCACGGAGTCTGTCATGAACTACCTCATCTCGCTGGGCATCGGCCTGGGCGTTGGTCTGCTGTATGGCGCGCTGGATTTTCGCTCGCCGGCACCTCCGGCCATCGCGCTGGTCGGCCTGCTCGGCATGCTGGCCGGTGAGCAGTTGTGGCCCATGGGCCGGCAGTTGATCGCCGGCTGGATGTCCTGAAACCCTTAATTCCCTTCAATGGAAGTTCCCGATGAAAGCTCTGCAATTCGACAAGACCGGCGACCTCTCGGCCCTGCGTTACGTAGAAGTCCCGACCCCCACGGCGGGAGCCAATGAAGTGCTGGTGCAGATCAAGGCTGCCGGCCTCAACCCCAGCGACGTGAAGAACGTGCTCGGGCGTTTTCCCTACACCACGCTGCCACGCATTCCCGGTCGGGATTTCGCCGGTGTGGTGGTGGAAGGCCCGCAGCCGTTGATCGGTCAGGAGGTCTGGGGCACGGGTCGTGAACTGGGCTTTTTCGCCGACGGGTCCCACGCGCAATTCGTCAAATTGCCGGCCAACGGCGTGGCGCTGAAACCGACGCACTTGAGTTTTTCCCAGGCTGCCAGCCTCGGCGTGCCGTACACCACGGCGTGGGATGCGCTGGAACGCAGTCTGGTGAAGGCGGGTACGCGTTTGCTGGTGATCGGCGGCGGCGCGGTCGGCAGTGCGGCGTTGGCGCTGGCCAAAATCAGGGGCGCGCAGGTGTTGGCGGCGGCGCGGCGGGTGGAGCAGGTCAAAGAGTTGCAGGCCCTGGGTTATCAGACACTGCAACTGGACAAGCCTGAAGACCTCGGCGCTCAGGTGAACGCGGTGTATGCCGGCGGCGCAGACGTGATTTTCGACACCACCGGTTTCTGGCTGCCGGCCTCGGTCCCGGCGCTGGCGCCGTTCGGTCGCATCGCGATCATCGCCGCACCAGTGGACGGGCATGTGCAATTGCCGGCCCTGGCGCTGTACCGCAAGGGCGGTTCAGTAGTGGGAATCAACTCGTTG
Organism: Janthinobacterium sp. LPB2021202312-11-4; assembly: GCF_037049705.1. Classification (NCBI taxonomy): domain Bacteria; kingdom Pseudomonadati; phylum Pseudomonadota; class Betaproteobacteria; order Burkholderiales; family Oxalobacteraceae; genus Janthinobacterium; species Janthinobacterium sp. LPB2021202312-11-4. The sequence continues at coordinate 25,967 of NZ_JBAGKV010000007.1, forward strand.
CTGTACGGCGTCCAGGCGTGTGCGGCGATGCTTGATCAGTTTGGTACGTTCTTCGATCAGGGCTTGTTGCCGCTGCCGGAAGGCTTGGTGGAATCGCCGTTGGCCGAAGGGCTGGAGCGTTATGCCGAGGTGAATGCGGGCGGTGGTGACAAGGTGATTTTGTTGCCATAACCGATCCTTGTATTGAGTGGGCTGGCCTCTTCGCGGGCAAGCCTCGCTCCTACAGGAATCGCGTTGATCACAATGATCATGTTCGGCGCAGAACCCGTAGGAGCGAGGCTTGCCCGCGAAGGCGTCCTCAAGCCGGGCTCAGGCCTCGGGCACACCGTTCTCCCACGCCGACCAATTGTTCAAAATCGCCTGCACCAACGGATTGCCCGTGCGGTAGAGGTTCTCCAGTGCCGGCACAAATCCGCCCTGGTCTGCGTACTTGAGCAGGTTATCCACCTCACTTTGACCCGGCGCTGGCCGGTCAAAGTCGGACCCGGCGCGCACCACCGCCAGACGCTGCACATCCACCAAGCCCTCGCGGCTGGCCCGCAGCAGCGCTTCGTAGGTGGAGTTGTCTTCCTGCTGGGTCGTGCAGTATTCGCCCTTGTTGTCGGTCAGCAACTGGGTCCAGGTTTCCGCGCGTTCACTCAAACGGGTCCCGGAAAACCAGGTGTTCCCCGCCAGCGTGTCGCACTTCGTCACCACGGGCGGCTGATTGGCCGGGGCCGACGGGTATTTCATGCGCCACACCGCTGATTCCTTGCTCTCGCTGAGCTGGACGTTCTGCGACAGGGCAAACGCCTTGGCCTGCAACTTCGGGTTCAGCTCGAAAACTTCGGTCTTGTAGTCCAGTGGCGGTTTTTCGTTCGGGCCCTTGGTGTTGATGCCGATGTAACCGGTCGGCCAGTCTTTCGGTACATCCCGCGAATCGATCTCCCACTGGGTGCCGAACTCCACCAGGTAATGCGCCCACGCAGCGGTGCCGATGGTCCCGTGTTTCGGGCTGATGCCGGCAATCCCGGCGATCAGGAAATAGCTTTTGCGCAGGTCGAACTTCGGCGACAGCGCCAAGGCCAGGGTCGATGCGGCGGCGTTGGTCTGGCCCATGCCGGTGACCATCAGGCACACCTGCTGGCTGTTGCAGCGAATGTTCGGGTACTCGGCGGACAGGCCTGGCACGCGGACTTCCTGCTTGAGTTCCAGGCGATCGATCCAGTGTTGCGCTTCGGGGGCGAACATGGTGATCAGCATCACTTTCGGCTGGATCGGTGCTTCAGTCGCCCAAACCGCAGAGGAGAGCAGGGTGCCGCAAGCCACGGCGACAGACAGGGAAAGACGCGTTATTGCTTTCATAACATCTCCTTAGAACTGATAACCGATGCCGGCGTAGTAACCCCAGCCATTGGAACGGGCGCGGAAGTCGCCATCACCGAAATTCAACTCGCTGCCATCCTCCCAGTTGCCGCCGTTGTGGAAGTAACGGCCGACCAGGGTGAAACGCAAATGCGTAAAGGAATACAGCAACACGTTGGTGGCCACGGTGGCGTTGGCGGTGCGGGCCGGGTTGTCCTTGTGCAGGTCCGAGCCGAAGTCGAAATTGGTGAAGCCGATGTAGGTCAGCGACGCGCCGTTGCTGTAGCTGTCGATGGGCACGATGTATTTCAGCTGGGCGCGGTAGCCGTCCCAGGAGTATTCGTTGCTGGCGCCGTAGTTTTCCCACTGGTAGCGCCCGTAGAAATTCGCCGACAGGTTGACCCGCGAATGGGTGTCGATGTCGGTGCCCAAACCGCTGTACAGCGTGTTGGCGCGGTTGCGGGTGTTGCTGCCGTGGTCGTAGATCCAGTCGAACGCTACATACCATTCCTTGAACGGCCCGACCGCCAGGCTGCGCCCGGCCAGGTAGTCGATGGAGATGCGCGGTTCGTGCTCCATGAACAGTGGCGAGCCGTGGTCCCAGGCGCCTTTGTCATGGCTGTTGCCGATGTCGAAAATCTTCGGGATGTCGACGTAGCCGTACAACTCGAACGGCCCCTTGCGCCCGAAATATTCGTATTCCAGGTACACATCGTCAGCGGGTTGCGGGCCGAAGCTGATGTCCTTGCTGCCGATGACGGTCAGGTCCTGGTTGAACCAGTCCGACAGGTAGGCGCCTTTTTTTGGCGGGCTGGCCTCAATGCTGAGGGTTTCGCCCTGGGCGGATTCTTCGGGCAGGGCCGGTTGCGCCAAAACGGTGCTGCTGAGTAGTCCTGTAACGCTGGCCAGCGCCAAAGAAACAGCGAATGTGCGCGAGCAAGTCACGCGGCTGGACGTGTGGTGCATTGAAAGTCCCTTTTCGTGCGGATCGAAGGCCCGGTTTTTCGGGCTTGCGCGGTTAGGTAGCGAAAAAGCCGTTATCGGCGACTCGCAAACGTTTGCACATCTCATACCAATTGTTTCAATTCCATGAAAAACCGAAGAATTCGTCGTTTTTATTGTCCTTTCGATCAACTTCCATATTCCCCCGTAGGAGCTGCCGAAGGCTGCGATCTTTTGATTTTGCTTTTTAAAGACAAGATCAAAAGATCGCAGCCTTCGGCAGCTCCTACGGGGGGGCGGGGTTGGCGAAAATGTCCGCAACCCTTGGTCCAGACCGCTCGTGCGCGAAAGTATTAATGCTAATTGAGCCCGGCGGTTTTGTGCCCCATCCCTGTGCGTCAACTAACGTGTCGAGAATGAAACGCTTTTGTACACCCTCGCAGTCTTGATCCGCGTGTTGTTGGTTGCATGGCCAGGGTGGCCGCTGTAGCGCGCCCTTCAAGGAAGAATGGTTAACCACGAAAAGGAATTGCCCGTGGACTTGAGATCCGTCATCGCCCCGATTTTCCGTGTCTGCCCGCTTTCTTTCGCTGTTCGCCTCGGCATCGTCGGGGTCTTCGCCTCCCTCGCCAGCCCCCAAGCAATGGCCTCCTGTCTACCGGGTAGCCCGACGGCGGGCGGGACGGTGACTTGCAGCGGCGTACCGTCACTGCCGCTGTTTCTCAACACCTTTTCCAGTGCGGTGAATGACCTGACCGTCAACGTCGGTTCCGCCGCGCAACTGAATGCCACGCTTGGCGGGCAGGTGCTGAACCTCACGGGTAACAACATCACGCTGAACAACGCCGGGCTGATTGATCCCGGTTTGCTCGGCGCCGTGACGGTGTTGAGCGCGGGGGCGGTGATCGGTAACGCGGGCGCCTCGGTGGTGAACATCACCAACGCCGCCACCGGCATCATTCGTGGCACCGGCGATTTGCTCGGCTTGAACCTGGCCAGCCTCAACGGCATGGCGTTGAACATCAACAACGGCGCCGGCGGCAGCACCAATATCGTCAACAACGGCACCCTCGGCTCGACGGCGTTGTTGAACCTGACCCTGTTCGCCGCCGACACCCCGATCATCGCGGCGCGGGGCGGCGCCCAGGTCAATGTGATCAACGCCGGCGTCATCAATGGCCGGGTGGCCTTCGAGGCTTCGGCCAGCGGCAACACGTTCGTCAACTCCGGCACCATCACCGGTGGTGTCTCGATGGGCGATGGCAGCACCAACACCTTCACCGCGATCACCGGTTCAACCATCTCCAACGGTGGCGGCATCGGCCTGGCCCTGGGCGGGTTGATCGGCGTCAACCTGACGTTCGCACCGACCGGCCAGATCGACGGCGGGGTCGGGGGCATCAACTCGCTGATCCTGCAAAATCCAATTGGCATTGGCGGCGGCACCAGCGGCACCGGCACCGTGTCCAGCGCCAACTACGTCAACTTCAACAACCTGACGGTCAACAGCGGCACCTGGACCCTGCAAGGGCCGCTGATTTCCGGCAGCACCACGCTCAACGGCGGTATTGCCCAGTTCAACAACAACGCGACCTTCGGTAGCGGCGTGCTGACCTCCAATGGCGGCGGGATACAGGCCAGCAGCGGTGGTTTGAGCTTGAGCAACCTGATCAACCTGGGTGCCAGCGGCATGCAGATACTGGGCACCAACGCCATCACCCTCGGCAACGTGGTGAGCGGCAGTGGCGGCATCACCAAAAACGGCACCGGCCAACTGGTGCTCAACGGCGCCAACACCTATCTGGGCGCCACCGCCCTCAATGGCGGCTCGGTTCAATTGGGTAACAACCTGGCGTTCAGCACCGGCACGGTGACGGTGGGTGGTTCGACCGTCCTTCAGGCGCCGGGTACCGTGACACTGAATAACAACATCGTGCTCAACAGCTCCATCGGCACCTCCGGCGTCGGTAACCTGACCCTGGCGGGGCTGATCAGCGGCGCGGGCGGGATCTCGAAAAACGGCAGCGGCACCCTGACGCTGACCGGTAACAACGTCGGTTATACCGGCAGCAACGACCTGAACGCCGGCACCCTGAGCCTGGGCAACAACAATGCGCTCGGCAGCGGTTCGCTGAACGTCAACGCGGCGGCGAGCCTCAATACCACCACCGGTGTGACCCTGAGCAATTCGGTGGCGCTGAACGGCAACCTGACCGTCGTCGGCAGCAACACGCTGACCCTCAATGGCCTGATTTCCGGCTCCAGCGGTTTGATCAAAAATGGCCTGTCGACCCTGACCCTGGGCGGTAACAACACCTACCTGGGGCCCACCGCGCTGAATGCTGGCGGACTGATCCTGGCGTCCAACACGGCGCTGGGCACGGGGGCGTTGAACGCAGCGGCCGGCACCTCCCTCGACACCAGCGCGGTGGTCACGTTGGCCAACGCGATCAACCTCGGCGGCGACCTGACCCTCGGTGGCACCCAGGCGTTGGGCCTGACCGGTGCCATCAACGGCGCGGGCGGGCTGATCAAGAATGGCAGCGCCGCCCTGAACCTCAGCGGCACCAATGGCTACGCCGGCAACACCACGCTGAACGCCGGTACGCTGATTCTTGGCTCCAACTCGGCACTGGGCCTGGGCACATTGAACACCGCCGCCGGCACCACGCTGGATGCCAGCTCCACTGTCGCCGTGACCAACGCGGTGAACACCACCGGTAACCTGAACATCGGCGGCACCGCCGACCTGACCCTCGGCGGTGCGGTCGGCGGCAGTGGCAGCCTGACCAAAAACGGCAGCGCTAACCTGACGCTCAACGGTGCCAACACTTTCCTCGGCGGCACCATCCTGAACGCGGGCACCCTGACCGTCGGCAACGCCAATGCCTTGAGCAGCGGCTTGCTGACCGTGGCTGGCGCTTCCACGCTGAACAGCAGCAGCGGTGTCGCCATCGCCAATGACATTGCGCTGAATGCTGACCTGAGTCTCGGCGGCACCAACGCCCTGACCCTCGACGGTGTGCTCAGCGGCACCAATCAGTTGATCAAGAACGGCGGGGCCGACCTGGCCCTCAACGGCGTCAATACCTTCCAGGGTGGCACCACCCTCAATGCCGGCAGCCTCACCGTCGGCAACAGCGCTGCACTGGGCAGCGGTGCCGTGACCGTGGCCGGCGCGAGTACGCTCACCGGCAGTTCCGCCCTGAGCCTGGCCAACGCCATCACCCTCAATGCCAACCTGACCACCGGCGGCGCCAATGCGCTGACCCTCGACGGCCTGATTGGTGGCGCGGGCGGGCTGATCAAAACCGGCGCGTCGAGCCTGACCCTCACCGGCGCCAACACCTACGCCGGCATCACGGCGCTGAATGCCGGCACGCTGATTGTCGGTTCCAACAGCGCACTGGGGAGCGGCCCATTGAACGCGTCCGGCGGCACGACGCTGGATGCCAGCACCGCCGCAACCTTGGCCAACGCGGTCAATCTCGGCGGCAACCTCACGGTCGCCGGCAGCAATGCGCTGACCCTTAACGGTGTGGTCAGCGGCATCGGCGGGCTGATCAAAAACGGCGCGGCGGACCTGACCCTCAACGGCAGCAACAATTACCTCGGCACCACCGCGCTGAACACTGGCCGGCTCATCGTCGGGGCCAGCGGTGCCTTGGGCTCCGGCGCGTTGAACGCGGCGGCCAACACCACGCTGGACAGCAACGCCGCCGTCAGCCTGAGCAACCAGGTGAACCTGGCCGGTGCCTTGAACGTCGGCGGCTCGGCTGACCTGACCCTGACGGGGCTGGTCAACGGCGCCGGCAGCCTGGTGAAAGACGGCACGGCGAACCTGACGCTCAACGGCGCCAACGGCTTCCTCGGCGGCACCACCCTGAACGCCGGCACCTTGACCGTCGGCAACGCTTCGGCGCTGGGCCTTGGCGGTTTGACCGTCGGCGGCGCGGCAACCCTGGACAGCAACACCGCCGTCAGTCTCGGCAACAACGTGGCGCTGAATGCTGATCTGACCGTCGGCGGCACTCAGGGCCTGACCCTGGGTGGCGTGATCAGCGGCAGCAACCAATTGATCAAGAATGGCGCCGCCAACCTGACCCTCAATGGCGTCAACACCTACCAGAACGGCACCACCCTGAATGCCGGTTCCCTGACCTTGGGTAACGGCGCGGCGCTGGGCACTGGCGCGTTGATTGTCGGTGGTACTTCGACCCTTGATAACAGCGCGGCTTTCACCGTGGCCAACGCCATGACGCTGAATGCCGATCTGAACGTGGCGGGTAACAACAACCTGAACCTTGGCGGCGTCATCGACGGCGCGGGTGCGCTGAATAAAAACGGTCTGGCCGACCTGACCCTCAGCGGCAACAACAGCTTCACCGGGGCGTTGAACATTCTGTCCGGCAGCGTCACCGCCGCCAGCACCGGTGCGTTGGGCAACACCTCCGGCGCGAACATCAGCGCTGGCGCCAGCCTCAACCTCAGCACCGATGCCAGCCTTGCCGGCCTCAACGGCAGCGGTGATGTAGTGATTGGCTCGGGCAACACCTTGTCGGTGGGCGGCGTCAACACCACCAGCACGTTCGACGGTGGCCTCACCGGCCCGGGCGGCTTGACCAAAGTCGGCACCGGCACCCTTAACCTCACGGGTATCAACGGCCTCACCGGCGACACGGCGGTCAACGGCGGCACCCTGGACCTCAGCGGTTCCCTGGGCAGTGCCAACGTGAACGTCAACAGTGGCGCGACCCTGACCGGCACCGGATCGGTGCTGGGTACGTTGAACGTGAACAACGGCGCTCATCTGGGCCTGAGCAGCGGCAACACTTTGTCGGTCGGCGCGCTGGCCCTCAACAGCACCTCCAATATGGACGTCGCCCTCGGCGCACCGTCCACCAACTCGTTGCTGAACATTGGCGGCAACCTGACCCTCGACGGCAACCTGAATGTCAGCGATGCCGGTGGTTTCGGCGTCGGCGTCTATCGCTTGATCAACTACACCGGCAGCTTGCTGAACCTGGGTATGAACATTGGCGCCATCCCGATCGGCTACAGCCTGGCGGATTTGGCGTTGCAAACGGCCGTCGGCAACCAGATCAACCTGCTGGTGTCCGCGCCTAACCTGAATCTGCGCTTCTGGGATGGCAGCCAGACGTTGCCCAACGGCACGGTGGACGGCGGCACCGGGACCTGGAATGCCGGCAGCACCAACTGGACCTCGGTCGATGGCTTGACCAATCAGACCTGGGCCAGCGACTTCGCGATCTTCCAGGGCACGGCGGGCAACGTGACCGTCCTCGGTACGCAGACCTTCAACGGCATGCAGTTCGTCACCGATGGCTACAACCTGTTGACCGGTGCCGCAGGGCAATTGACTGCGGTGAACGGCACGGGCGGCAATGCGGCGATCCGCGTTGATCCGGGCGCCACGGCGACCATCAGCGTCGGCATCGACGGCACGGCCACCCTGGCCAAACTCGACAGCGGCACCCTGGTGCTCAACGGCGCCAACACCTACACCGGCGGCACCTTGCTCAATGGCGGCACCCTTGTGGTGGGCAGCAACACGGCGCTGGGCACGGGGCTGCTGACCGCCGCTTCGGGCACCACCCTGGACAGCAACAGCGGCGTCACCTTGGGCAACGCCGTCGATCTGGCCGGCAACCTGAATATCGGTGGCTCCAATGCCTTGACCCTCAACGGTGCGATCAGCGGCGTGGGCGGTGTGGTCAAGGCCGGTGGGGCCAACCTGACCCTCGGTGGCAACAACAGCTTCCTCGGCCCGGTCACGCTGAGTGCCGGTGGCCTGGTTCTGGCCTCCGACACGGCACTGGGCGCCGGCGCGCTGAATGCCGCCAACGCCACCACCGTGGATGCCGCGACGGCCGTGAGCGTCAGCAACGTGATCAACCTGGCCGGCAACCTCGCCGTCGCTGGCAGCGCCGACCTGACCCTCAACGGTGCGGTCAATGGCGCGGGCAGCCTGAGTAAAAGCGGCGCGGCCAATCTTGTCCTCAATGGCTTCAACGGCTTCCTCGGCGGCGTGACCCTGAATGCCGGGACCCTGACGGTCGGCAATGCCTCGGGCCTTGGCCTGGGGAACCTGACGGTCGCCGGTGCCTCGACGCTGGATAACAACGCGGTGCTGAGCCTGGCCAATAACGTCGGCCTCAACGCCACACTGGCGGTGGGCGGCAGCAATGACTTGACCCTCGGCGGCGTGGTCAGTGGCGCCGGTGGCCTGATCAAGAACGGCGCGGCCAACCTGACCCTCAACGGTGTCAACACCCAGCAGGGCGATACCACCCTGAACGCCGGCACCCTGACCCTCGGCAACGCTTCGGCACTGGGCACCGGCGCCCTGACCGTCGCGGGCGCTGCCACGCTGGATAACAGCTTGGCGCTGAGCGTGGCCAACAACCTCAACGTTAACGCGGCGCTGGCGGTTGCCGGCACCAATAACCTGACCTTGACCGGCGTGCTGGCCGGCGCCGGAACGCTGAGCAAAAATGGCGCGGCGGACCTGACCCTGGGCGGCAACAACACGTTCAGCGGCACCTTCGATGTGCTGGGCGGCAGCCTGAGTACCACCAGCGCCACAGCGCTGGGCAACAATGCCGGGGTCAATCTGGGGGCGGGCACTCAACTCAACCTCGGCGCGTCCGGCAGCCTCGCCAGTCTCACTGGCACGGGGACAGCGCTGATCGGTGCCGGCAACACGTTGAGCATCGGCGCCAACAATGCCAGCAGTACGTTTGATGGCGCACTCAGCGGCAGCGGCCTGCTCGACAAACTCGGCAGCGGCACCCTGAACCTCACCGGCATCAACAGCCTGAGCGGCGATACCGGCATCAACGGCGGCACCCTGAATGTCAGCGGCTCGCTGGCCAGTGCCAATGTGGCGGTCAACAACGGCGGGACGCTGGCCGGCAGCGGCAGCCTCACCGGCGCGGTCAATGTCGCCGATGGCGGTCATGTCGCGTTGACCAGCGGCAGCACACTTTCGGTGGGTTCGCTGGCCTTGAGCGGCAACTCCAACCTGGATGTCGGGCTCGGGGCGCCAGTGTCCGGCGGCGGTACTGCGCTGATCAATGTCGGCGGCAACCTGACCCTCGATGGCACCCTGAACGTCAGCGACATCGGCGGCTTCGGCAGCGGTGTGTATCGCATCATCAATTACACCGGCGCCCTGACCGACAACGGTCTGCTGATCGGCAGCGTGCCGGGCAGCGTGGTGCCGGGCAATCTGCAAGTGCAGACGGCGGTGGGCAGCCAGGTCAATTTGCTGGTGACCTCACCGAACACCACCGTGCAGTTCTGGGACGGCGCGCAAGCGGTGGGCAACGGCGCGATCGACGGCGGCAGCGGCACCTGGGGCAGTGGCAACACCAACTGGACCAACGTGGACGGCACCGTCAATCTGGGCTGGGCCAACAGCTTCGCGGTGTTCCAGGGCGCGGCGGGCACGGTCACGGTCAACGGCGCGCAAAGCCTCACCGGCCTGCAGTTCGTCACCGACGGCTACAGCCTGGTGAACGGCACGGCGGGCGAACTGACGTTGGTCAACGGTGGTTTGGGCAACGCGAGTTTCCGGGTCGATCCAAACGCTACCGCGACCGTTGGCGTCGCGATCAACGGCGCCGGCACCTTGGGCAAATACGACACCGGGACCCTGGTGCTCAACGGGGCTAACGGCTACACCGGCGGCACCGCGCTCAACGGCGGCACCTTGGTGGTGGGCAATAACGCGGCGCTGGGCAGCGGTGTACTGACCGCCGCCAACGGCACCACGCTCGACAGCAACACGGCAATCAGCCTGGCGAACGCCGTGGTGCTCAATGGCGGGCTGAGCGTCGTCGGTTCCAACGCCTTGACCCTCGATGGCGTGGTCAGCGGCACCGGCAGCCTGATCAAGACCGGTGCATCGAGCCTGACCCTCAATGGCAGCAACACCTACAGCGGCGGCACGCAGTTGAATGCCGGCGCGTTGATCCTCGGCAACAACAGCGCCCTCGGCACCAGCGCACTGGGCGTCGGTGGCAGCGCACAACTGGACAGCACCTCAGCCCTGCAACTGGCCAACGCCATCAACCTTGCCGGGCAATTGACCCTGGCTGGCACGCAGGACACCACCCTCAGCGGCATCATTGCCGGGGCCGGCAGCCTGGTGAAAAACGGCAACGGTGCGCTGCTGCTCAGCGGCACCAACACCTACAGCGGCGGCACCACCCTGAATGCCGGCAGCACTCGCGGCAACACCACCAGCCTGCAAGGCGCGATCCTCAACAACGCCGCGCTGACCTTCGAGCAAACCAGTAACGGCAGCTACACCGGCAACCTTACCGGCAGCGGCACACTGACCAAAAACGGCAGCGGCGATTTGCTCTTGACCGGCACCAATGGTCTGACTGGCAATACCAACGTCCAGACCGGCTCGTTGCTGGTGAACGGCACGCTCGACAGTGCCAACGTGAACGTGGAGAGCGGGGCAAAACTTGGTGGCAGCGGTCAACTCGCTGGCGCGGTGCAAGTCGCCAGCGGTGCGACCCTGCTCGGCGGTGGCGGCGCAACGCCGTTGTCGGTCGGCTCCCTGGCCCTGGCCTCGGGCAGCCATCTGGACTTCAGCCTCGGCGCGCCAACCAGTTCCACCACCGTGGTCAACGTCGCCGGCAACCTGACCCTCGATGGCACGCTGAACATCAGTAATGCCGGCGGCTTCGGCACCGGTGTCTATCAACTGTTCCGCTACGGCGGCAGCCTGACCGACAACGGCCTGACCTACGGCACCTTGCCGGGCGGGGTACTGCCCGCGAGCCTGACCCTGCAAACCGCGCTGGCCAATCAGGTCAACCTGCTGGTGCAAAGTGCCCAGGGTGAAGTGCAGTTCTGGAACGGCGGCAAAACCAACGCCGACGGTACGATTACCGGTGGCAGCGGCGTCTGGGGCCCAAGCACTAACTGGACGGACGCCAGCGGGACGGCGAGCAATGATTCGAGCGGCCAGTTCGCCGTATTTGGCGGCTTGGGCGGCGGCACGGTGACGGTGCTCGGCAACCAGGCCTTCACCGGATTGCAATTCCTCGACAACGGTTACAGCCTGGTGCAGGGCACGGGCGGCAGCCTGACGCCGGTCAACGCGCCCGATGGCAGTCTGGCGGCGGTGCGGGTCAACGGCGGCGTTACCACCGAAATCTCGGCGCCACTGGTGGGCACCGGCGGTATCGAAAAACTGGACTCCGGCACACTGGTCTTGAGTGGCGCCAACACCTACAGCGGCGGCACCACCGTCAGCGGCGGTACGTTGGTCGGTAACACCACCAGCCTGCAGGGCCGCGTCTTCAACAATGCGCGGCTGCTGTTTGCCCAGGCCAGCAACGGACGTTTCAACGGTGTCCTCAGCGGCACCGGCGATCTGGTCAAGCAAGGGGCCGGGACGCTGCTGATAGAAGGCGATCAGCCGTTCAGCGGTACGGTGGAAGTCGAACAAGGCCTGTTGCAGGTCGGTGATGCACCGGCGAACTTCGGCGGGCAAGTCACCGTGTTCCATGGCGCGGCGTTAAGCGGTAACGGCAGTGTCGGTTCGGTGGTCAACCATGGGGTGTTCAGCTCGGGCGCAAACGGGGAAACCCTGAGTGTGGCGGGCAACCTGACCAACGCCCCGGATGGCTTGCTGGCACTGACCGTCACTTCGCCGACCGTCACTCCGTTGGTCGTGGGTGGCACGGCGACCCTCGATGGCGCGCTGCAAGTGAGCAGTCTGCTGCCGTACAGCGGCAACACCACCTATGCGCTGATTACTGCGGGCGGCGGCGTCAACGGTACGTTCAGCGCAACCGACCTGCCGGAACAGGCCTTCCTCGACACGTCGCTGGTCTACCGCGCCAACGAGGTCGATCTGGCCGTCACCCGTAACCAGACGTCCTTTGCCACGGTCGCGGCCACGGGTAACCAACGGCGCACGGCGTCCGCGCTGAGCAGCAATGGCGTGGCCGGTGCGGCGTTGCAGAACCAAATCATCAACCTGAGCAGCGCGGGTGCACGCGCCGCGTTCGACAGCTTGTCCGGGGAGATTCACGCCAGCACCGCCAGTGCGATTCTTGAGGATTCGCGCTACATCCGCGACGCCGTCAACGACCGCATGCGCCAACCGTCCTGCAGTGGGCCGGACGATCCTCGCCGCGCCCTGGCGCCCAGCGAAAATCGCCTGACCAGCGGCGGCTGCCACGGCGAAATGGTCGGCTGGATGCGTGCACTTGGCACTTGGGGTGAAATGGATGGCGACAGCAACAGCGCCAAGCTGGATCGCAAACTCAGCGGCTTCATGCTCGGCACTGACAAGCAAATCGACGATCAATGGCGCGCCGGGATGGCCGCCGGTTACACCCGCAGCAGCCTGGATGCCAATGACCGCAACTCGGATGCCACGGTCGACAGCTACCATTTGGCGGCGTACCTCAACTCGCAATTTGACGCCTTGGCCGTGCGCCTGGGGGCCGCTTATAGCTGGCACGACATCGAAACCCAACGCAACGTCAACGTCGGCACCTACAACGACCGGTTGAAGGCGCATTACGACGCACGCAGCGCACAAGTCTTCGGTGAAGTGGGTTACGCCATCGATGCGGGCGGTCTGGCGGTGGAACCATTCGCCGGTCTGTCTTACGTCAACTACGACAGCGACACCGCCAAGGAAAAAGGTGGGGTAGGGCGGTTGAAGGCTGACTCGAGCCAGGACATCACGTTCTCCACCCTCGGTGTGCGTGTGGGCAAACTGCTGACCCTGGCCAACGGTTCGCAACTGACTCCGCGCGCGGCCCTCGGCTGGCGTCATGCCTACGGCGACACCAAACCGGACGCCGATCTGACCTTTATCGATGGCGGCGCCTCGTTCAATACCCAAGGTGTGCCGATTGCCAAGGACAGCGCGCTGCTTGAAGCCGGCGTGGACTTCCAGATCAGCCCGACCGGCAAACTCGGCCTCGGCTACTCGGGGCAGGTATCGGGTAAAAACGAGGACCATGCGATGACCATCAGCTTCAGCCTCGGGTTCTGATCACGGTCGAAGTGTTTTAGCCGCCCGCAAGGGCGGTTTTTTTTGCCCATCAAAAGTTCGCAGCCTTCGGCAGCTCCTACAGGGATCACCTGCGTAGGAGCTGCCGAAGGCTGCGATCTTTTGATCTTTTCTATTGATCCTTCCCACGCAGAGCGTGGGACCGATCGTCTGCTAGAATCGGCCCCATTGATCCCAAGAGGTGCACCCATGAGCGAGCCGATTCGTCTGACCCAGTACAGCCACGGCGCAGGATGCGGTTGCAAAATTTCCCCGCAGGTTCTGGAAGTGATTCTGGCCGGCAGCGGCGCGCAGAACCTCGATCCCAAGCTGTGGGTCGGCAACGCCTCGCGTGATGACGCGGCGGTGTATGCCATCGACGACGAGCGTGGCGTGGTCTCGACCACCGACTTCTTTATGCCGATCGTCGACGACCCGTTCGATTTCGGCCGCATCGCTGCCACCAATGCCATCAGCGATATCTACGCCATGGGCGGCGATCCTTTGATGGCGATTGCGATTCTCGGCTGGCCGGTCAATGTGCTGGCCCCGGAAATCGCCCGGGAAGTGATTCGCGGCGGCCGCTCGATTTGCGACGAGGCCGGCATTCCCCTGGCCGGCGGGCATTCCATCGACGCCCCGGAACCGATCTTCGGCCTGGCCGTCACCGGGCTGGTGCACAAGCGCCACATGAAACGCAACGACACCGCCAGCGCCGGGTGCCTGTTGTACCTGACCAAACCCCTGGGCATCGGCATTCTCACCACCGCCGAAAAGCAGGGCAAGTTGCGCCACGCCGACATCGGCCTGGCCCGCGACTGGATGTGCACCCTGAACAAACCCGGCAGCCGTTTCGGCAAGCTCGACGGCGTGACCGCGATGACCGACGTCACCGGTTTCGGCTTGCTCGGGCACCTGGTGGAAATGGCCGACGGCAGCCAACTCACCGCGCGCATCGAATATGACCGCGTGCCGCGCCTGCCGGGTGTCGAGTATTACCTCGACCAGGGCTGCGTGCCGGGCGGCACCTTGCGCAACTTCGACAGCTACGCCAGCAAACTCGGGCGCTTGCAGGAACTGCACAAACGCGTGCTGTGCGATCCGCAAACCAGCGGTGGTCTGCTGGTCGCCGTCACGCCGGAGGGCAACGATCAATTCCTTGCGGTCGCCGCCGAGCTGGGCCTGACCCTTGAGCCTATCGGCGAACTGGTTGAGCGACAGACCAACGCGGTCGAGGTGTTTTGATGTCAATCGACTTCACCGATTACCGCGATATTTTCCTTAACGACCGGCCGCTGATGGATGCCCGGGCGCCGGTCGAATACCTCAAGGGTTCGTTCCCCGGGGTGGTCAACCTGCCGCTGATGAATGACCACGAACGGCAACGGATCGGCACCTGCTACAAGCAGCACGGCCAGCAAGCGGCCATTACCTTGGGCCATCAATTGGTGTCCGGTGCGGTCAAGGCCGAGCGCATCCAGGCCTGGGCCGAGTTTGCCCGGGCGCATCCCGAGGGGTATTTGTATTGTTTTCGCGGCGGCTTGCGCTCGCAGATCGTCCAGCAGTGGCTCAAGGACGAGGCGGGCATTGACTATCCACGGGTCGGTGGTGGTTACAAAGCCATGCGGACTTTCCTGCTCGACACTGTCGATCAGGCTGTGGCCCAGTGTGATTTTGTCTTGCTGGGCGGCATGACCGGCACCGGCAAGACCGAAGTGTTGACGCAATTGAGTAACGGCCTGGACCTGGAAGGCTACGCCAATCACCGGGGTTCCAGCTTCGGCAAGCGCGCCACCGGGCAGCCTTCCAACATCGATTTTGAAAACCGCCTGGCCGTGGATGTGCTGAAAAAGCGCGCCCGGGGCCTCGAACAGTTTGTGCTGGAAGACGAAAGCCGCGCCGTCGGCAGTTGCGCCTTGCCGCTGCCGTTGTATCAGGGCATGCAGCAATTCCCGATGGTTTGGCTCGAAGACAGCCTTGAGGGGCGCGTCGAGCGAATCCTGCGTGATTACGTGGTGGACCTGTGTGCCGAATTCATCGGCGTGCATGGTGAGGAAGGCTTTGCGCTGTTTTCCGAGCGGTTGCTGGAGAGCCTGAATAACGTGCAGAAGCGCTTGGGCGGCGAGCGCCATCGGCGGATGCTGCTCTTGATGGAAGACGCCTTGGCCGAGCAGGCGCGCAGCGGCGCCGTGGATTTGCACCGGGGCTGGATCGAAGGGTTGTTGAGCGAGTATTACGACCCGATGTATGCGTTTCAGCGTGAGAAAAAAGGTGCGCGGATCGAGTTTGCCGGGGAGCGCGGGGCGGTGTTTGAATACCTTCGCGAGCGGGCTAGTCAACGGGGGTGATGGTGTTTTCGCCGGCCTCATCGGGGGCAAGCCTTGCTCCTACAGCGAGCGAGGTGAATCCGTCATCGCGGGCCTTGCCGTGATCCTGTAGGAGCAAGGCTTGCCCGCGATGGAGGCGTAACAGGCGCCAAATCGCTTAAAGCAACGCCGCCCCGACCAACCCGCTGATTACCCCAATTGCCATGGTCATCAGCGCCACGCTCACCAGCACCCTGGCGTTGAAATCCTTGCGCAGCATCAGCAGCGACGGCAGGCTGATGCTCGGCAGGGTCATCAGCAACGCGATCGCCGGGGCGGTGCCCATGCCCAGGGTCATCATGGTTTGCACGATCGGGATTTCGGCGGCGGTCGGGATCACAAACAGCGTCCCGATAATTGCCAGCGGCACCAGCCACAATAGGCTGTTGGCCATGGCACCATCGATGTGCGGGAACACCCAGACCCGTACCGCACCGAGCACCAGCACCGCGAGAATGTAGATCGGGATGGTGCTCCAGAACAATTGCCAGATCGTCCGGCCCCAACGGGTCAGGAACGGTTGCGCGTCAACCTCGCGGGCTTCGACTACCGCTTCAACAGCGGCTTCAGGCAAGACCTCTGGGCCGGCGATTCGCTGGGCCACCAGCGACACGCCGAACACCAGCACGATCCCCGCCACCAGCCGCAACGCGGTAAACCCCCAGCCGAGCACAAACCCCATGAACACCAGCGTGGCGGGGTTGAGCACCGGGTTGCCGATCCAGAATGCCAGCGCCGCGCCTACCGACACGTTTTGCCGGCGCATGCTGGCGGCCACCGGAGCGGCACAGCACGAGCACATCATGCCGGGCAGGGCGAACAGGCCACCGCGCAGGGTAGAAGCAAAACCGGCGCGGCCGAACAGCCGCAGCAGCCAGTCTCGCGGAATCAACACTTGCAGCAGGGAACCGAGAATCACCGCCAGCACCGCAGCTTTCCAGATCGCCAGGAAATACACCTTGGCGTAGGCCAGGGCAGCGCTCAGGGGATCGGACAGTTGATCGTTGATGATCGAGGCGCCGATGCTGTGGTTATCAGCGGCAACGAAGGCCTTGAGGTAGTAGGGCGACCATTTGACGTAATAGAGGCCGGCACAGGCTACCAGGACAAACAGTGCGGGTTTCCACCAGAACGACCAGCCCCGGGCGGGGGCAGCTGTGGTTGAGAGCGACATGGCGAGGTTCCGGACAAGGGGAGATGGGGTTCATGATAGCCCAGCCCTTTCGTACACGTGCTCCCGACAGTCATGGGGCGTTATATCGGACAGGCCGGCGAACCGTTATCCAGGCCCTGCTTGTAACTGTGGCTTTCCAGGCTGGCCTTGCCGTTGTGCCAGGTCAGGGTCAGCACGTACAGCGAGTCGTAGTCGCTGGATGCCCAGTCCTCGGTGATGTGTTGTTTCTTGCCGACGGCTTCACTGGCGACCTTGTTGATCAGCTCGGGCAGGTAACCGTGGGACCAGGCAGTGTAAATGATTGAGTTGTGGTACTTGTCGTGCAGCAATTCATCCGCCAGATCGCTGGTGTCGTTGGCCGAGTATTCGATGTTCACCGGCAAACCGAGCTTGATTGCGCTGGGGCTGATGGTCATCAGTGGCCGGATGTAGCTGTAGGAGTTGTCCAGTTCACCTTCCTCGACATTGCGCGTCGGGTTGGCGGCAAACACGTAATTGGCCTTGCCGAATTTCTCCGGCAGCAACGTGGACAGGTTGATTGCACGGTTCAACCCCTGGCAATTGAGCTGGCCCAGGCCACCGGCGGGTTTTTCGGCGTGGCGCAGGAACACCAGCGTCTGGGTGCCATCGGCCGGCTGGGCGCGGCTTTCGCTGGATTCAAGCGACAGGAACAGCGCACTGGCCGCCAACATCGACGGCAAGACGATGTACGCGCGATGCTTGAAGCGTTGGGCGAATTTCAAAAGGGTCTTCATTGAATAAAGGTGTCTTCAGCACATTCGATTAAGGCTGACAAACCTTTACACCGCGCGCTCCCGGCAGCGGGTGTTTTCCATGTCATTGGGCCGGTTCGTTTCCGTAAAGGCATTGTTCAGAGTCCCCTGAAGCCCATTTGGTTCGATCCCGGCGAGTTCGCAGCACTTTAGCCGCAACCTTTGCCCGGTTGCAGGAAGGTTATCGACAGGATGTTGCGGATTTATGGACGTGGGTGGATCAGCACGCTAAATGACCCCTGTAGGAGCTGCCGAAGGCTGCGATCTTTTGATCTTGCTTTTCAAGATCAAGATCAAGATCAAGATCAAGATCAAAAGATCGCAGCCTTCGGCAGCTCCTACATTACTATCAGTCGCTTCACTGTTTGCGTGGATGCCCCCATGTCCGATCTCTCTGCGTTCCCGATTTCTGCAAAATGGCCGGCCCGGTACCCCGAGTGGATTCAGCTCTACTCCTTGCCGACCCCCAACGGCGTCAAGGTTTCGATCATGCTCGAAGAGATCGGCCTGCCGTACGAGCCGCACCGTGTGAGTTTTGAAACCAACGATCAGCTATCGCCCGAGTTCATGTCGTTGAACCCCAACAACAAGATCCCGGCGATCATCGACCCGCACGGGCCCGGGGATCAGCCGCTGCCGCTGTTCGAGTCCGGGGCGATTCTGATCTACCTCGCCGACAAAACTGGTCAGTTGCTGGCCCAGGAATCGGCGGCGCGCTACGAGACGATCCAGTGGCTGATGTTTCAGATGGGCGGCATCGGGCCGATCTTCGGTCAGGTCGGTTTCTTCAACAAATTCGGCGGCAAGGACTACGAGGACAAACGGCCCCGTGATCGCTACGTCGAGGAAAGCAAACGCCTGCTCAAGGTCCTCGATGAACGCCTGCAAGGGCGCGACTGGATCATGGGCGAGCGCTACACCATCGCTGACATCGCGACGTTTCCGTGGGTGCGCAACCTGATCGGTTTCTATGAGGCCGGTGATCTGGTGGGTATCCAGAATTTCGCCAACGTCACCCGGGTGCTGGAGCGTTTCCTGGCGCGGCCGGCGGTGCAGCGCGGGCTGGAAATTCCCAAGTAACACTGGATTCAGGTGGATTAGATGAGTAATGAGCTCTGTATCGACCGGACGCTGAGTCTGTAGCCCATTCTCTGGATTCACCCCAAAACCCCTGGGGAGCGGGCGGCGCTGTGTCAGTCGACATCAGAAGTGACTGTCAGGCCGCCTTCGCGAGCAAGCCCGTTCCCACAGGAGGCAGTGATTGTTGCGCAGTCGGTAAAGGTTTGTTCCGCACCTGATATTTGTGTCCTGCGCCGTACAGGGCATAAGCTTCGCCCCCTACGACTTTCGTCTCGTCATCGTCTTGTCAGGAAAACCCATGTCCAGCCAGTTCCCCGAAGCACGTCCACGCCGTCTGCGCCGCAATGCGAGCCTGCGCAGCCTGTTCCAGGAAACCGAGTTCAGCCTGAATGATCTGGTGCTGCCGATTTTCGTCGAGGAAGAAATCGACGACTTCGTGCCGATCAAAAGCATGCCCGGCGTGGTGCGTATTCCGGAGTCGAAACTGGCCGGCGAGATCGAGCGCTATGCCCGGGCCGGGATCAAGTCGGTGATGACGTTCGGCGTGTCCCATCACCTGGACAGCAGCGGCAGCGACACCTGGAACGACAATGGTCTGGTGTCGCGCATGGCGCGCATTGCCAAGGATGCGGTGCCGGAGATGATCGTGATGTCCGACACGTGTTTCTGCGAATACACCGACCACGGCCACTGCGGCGTGCTGCACAACCACGAAGTCGACAACGACCAAACCCTGATCAACCTCGGCAAGCAAGCGGTGGCGGCGGCCCGTGCCGGCGCGGACGTGATCGCCCCGTCGGCGGCGATGGACGGCCAGGTTCAGGCGATTCGCCGGGCGCTGGACGAAGCCGGTTTCACCCAGACCGCGATCATGGCCTACTCGACCAAATTCGCCTCGGCGCTCTACGGCCCGTTCCGCGAAGCCGGCGGCAGCGCATTGAAAGGCGACCGCAAAAGCTACCAGATGAACCCGATGAACCGCCGCGAAGCGGTGCGCGAATCGTTGCTGGACGAACAGGAAGGCGCGGATGCGCTGATGGTCAAACCGGCGGGCGCCTACCTGGACATCATCCGCGACATCCGCGAAGTCTCGCGTTTGCCGCTGTCGGCGTATCAGGTCAGTGGCGAGTACGCGATGATCAAGTTCGCGGCCCAGGCTGGTGCGATTGATGAGGATCGGGTGGTGCGTGAAAGCCTGGGGGCGATCAAGCGGGCGGGGGCGGATTTGATTTTTACCTACTTTGCGATGGATCTGGCCTTGGCCGGGATCTGACTTAAAAGCAAAAGATCGCAGCCTTCGGCAGCGCCTACATTGACCGTGTAGGCGCTGCCGAAGGCTGCGATCTTTTGATCTTCAAGCAAAAAACGGCCGTATCCCGTGATCCCGAAAATAGCGCTCGATCACCTTCGGATCAGCACTGTTATCAGCAACCGCCACATAGGTATCCGGCCTTAACAGGTAAAACCCGTTACGCGCCAACCCCGCCGCATCAAACGCCGGCCGCCAGTCGAACACATGCAACGGCAAGTGATGCTCGATGCACCAGGCGATCATTTCGTCGCTGGTGTCGCCGTACACATGCACCTGCCACACCGGGTTTCTCAGGGGTTCGTAGTTGTCGCCCTCGCCATCGTGGGCCCAGGGCAAGCGGTCGCCGCCGTGGACGTGCCCGGTCACACCTTCGCTCAGCGGCATGCCGCGATAGTTGAGGGTGATCTGCGACACGGTGCGAAACAGGAATTCGCGGGTCGTCGCGAATGAAGCCATTTTCGGGATCACGAACGGCGCCAACCGGGTGCGCAGCAGGTCGGCGACTTTGCCCTCGGCGGTGGCAAAGCTGAACACCCGGTCGGTGGTGGACACTAAGCGACGGGCGAAGGCGATGCGTTCGGCTTCGTAGCTGTCGAGCAATTTGGCGCTCGCGCTGCCGTTCAGTACGGCGGCGAGTTTCCAGGCCAGGTTGATCGCATCGCCAATCCCGGTGTTCATGCCTTGCCCGCCAGCGGGGCTGTGGACGTGGGCGGCATCGCCGAGCAGGAAGGCGCGACCGCTGCGAAAGAATTCCGCCACCCGGTGATGCACCCGGTAGGTCGAAAACCAGTTCACCTGTTCAACATTCACTTTCAGATGCTCGATGGCGCGGCTGCTGACGTCGTCGAAGGTCAGGGTTTCAGCCTGATCGGCACGCTCATCGCGCACGGTGCCGATCAACCGCGCGTGGCCTTCGCTGGCCAGGGGGAACACGGCGAGAAAATCCGCGTCATCGAGGTCCACGTGCAGTTCGCCGTTGAACGCCGGGCCGTTGGCCTGCACGTCGGCGACATAGAAAATCTGCTGATAGGTGCCGCCGGGAAAGCCGCTGTCCAGGGTTTTGCGCACGATTGACCGGGCGCCGTCGCAACCGGCGATGTAACAGGCCTCACAGGATTCTTGTTGACCATCGGGCAGGTTTAACTGCGCGCTGATGCCGTCGCTGGTTTCCTTGAAGCTTTCCAGTTCGGTGTTGCGCTCCACGGTGATGCCGAAGGTGTCGAGGCGTTCGATCAGCAACCGCTCGTGTTCGTCCTGGGGAAAGATTTCCATGAAGGCGTAGGGCGTCAGGCCTTCGCCGATCCGGGTCAACGGCAGGCGTGCGACGGCTTCGCCCTTGACCCAGAAATTCGCCGCCGCCACCCGGTGGCCGTTTTGCACAATGGTGTCGCTGAGGTCGAGTTGGCGATACAACTCAAGGGTCCGGGCCTGGACGGCGAGGGCGCGGGAGGTGGTGCCGGGTGCCGCCGTTTTATCGATGATGCGCACGCGGATGCCGAGTTTGCTCAGCCACAGCGCCAGCACCAGACCGGTGGGGCCGGCGCCGATAATCAGCACGTCGCTACGGTTCATGTGGCCATTCTCCGACGGGTGTGTCGGACAAGTATGGTTCAGACATGGCTATCAAGCCCGCTCCCACAGGGTTTGTGTTTTGCCTGGACTTTGTGGGCAAAAAAAGGCCCCGCAGCCGTAAAGCTGCGGGGCCTATTCGTTGAACGTGGGTGTTTAGAAATCGATGGTGCCCGACAGCTTCGCCACCCGTGGCTCACCCTGGGTCAGGTAGCCGGCCTGGGCCGATTCCCAGTACTTCTCGTTGGCCAGGTTTTCGATGTTCAGGCGCAGGGTCACGTCCTTCTGCTCAACTTTGAAGCCATAACGGGCGCCGGCGTCGAAGCGGTTCCAGGTCGGCAGGCTGAGGTTGTTTGCCGCGTCGGCGTATTGGCCGCCGGTGCGCAACATCCGTGCGTTCAGTGCGACGCCTTGCAGGCCCGGCACATCCCAATCCACGCCAGCGTTGAACTGGAAGGTCGGTACGCCAATGGCGCGGTTGCCGTCGTTGGCGCCGTTCTGGGTGTTCTTCAATTCGGTGTCCATCAGGGTCAGGCCGCTGATCAGGCGCAGGCCTTCGATCGGCTCGCCGAAAACGTTCAGCTCGACGCCTTTGTTGACCTGTTCACCCTGGCGCACATATTCCGCCGTGGTCGCGCTGGTGATCACCGAGTAACCGTCGCTCGGTTGTTCGATGCGGTAAACGCCGAGGCTGGCTCCGTAGGTGCCCATGTCAACCTTGACGCCGGCTTCGATCTGTTTCGAACGGGCCGGGGCGAACGACTCATTGCCATTGGTGACAATTCGGCTGCCCGAGGTGGTCGGCGAAATCGGACCTTTGGCCAGGCCTTCGATGCGGTTGGCGTAGAACGACACGTGATCCCATGGCTTGAACACGAGGCCGTAGACCGGCGTGGTGATCGAGTCGTCATAGGCGGAGGTGCGGCTGCCGGAACCGTAAGGCGCATAGCCGTAGCCCTGAACCACCAACTGCTGGCGACGCAAGCCGACGGTCAGCAACAGTCGGTCGTCGAAGAAGCCGAGGGTGTCGGACACGGCAGCGCTGCGGTTGAAGGTCTTGCCAACGATGCCTGGATCGCTCAGGTCACCGCCCGAGAAGTTGCCGACGGGCGAGGGCGTTTCCACCGGGTGGTAGATGTTGTTCGAGTAGCGGGTCAGGTCGAAATCGTAGGCGCTACGTTGTTCGGTCCAGATGCCGGCCAGGCCAAAGTTGAGTTTGTGGCTGACCGGGCCAGTGACGAATTTGCCGTTGAGGCCGGCCATGACGCTGGTGTTGTCTTCATCGTGGGGGATGAACGAGCCAGTGGTGGTGGAGGCACCAGTGTTGCCCACCAGGGTCGTGGAGTTGTAGCGCCCGACTTCACGGGTGTGCTTGGCACCGCCCGCCACGTAGGCCGTCCAGCTGTCGTTGAGGTCGTACTCGGCGCGCAGCATGCCGAAGGTGTCTTCGATGTCGGTGTAGCCCCACTTCGGCGCGTAGTTGGTGTCGGCCGACGGTGCATCCGGAATGTGCGTGGCGGTGCCCAGGTTGACCGTGTTGCGACCACCGTTGACTCGTTCTTTCTGGTAGGCGAAGTCACCGGAAATGCGCAACGCGTCACCGCGATAATCGAGGCCGATGGAGAACAGTTTCGAGCGCTGGTTTTCGTGGTCGATGCCGGTGTCACCTTCACGCTGGGCCAGGTTGACGCGGGCGCCGAAGCGGTTGTCTTCACCGAAACGTTGGCCGAGGTCGAGGTGCTGACCGACGCGGCCCTCATCGTTGATGTCGGTGGTGAAGCGGCGTGTTGGCACGTCACCGGCGCGCTTGGGTTGCAGGTTGACGCCGCCGCCGATGCCGGAGCCGGTCGGGGTTACGCCGTTGATAAAGGCGTTCGGGCCTTTGAACACTTCCACGCGCTCCAGGGCGTCGGTGGAAATGATCTGCCGTGGCAGCACGCCATAGAGGCCGTTATAGGAAATATCGTCGCCGGTCAGGGGCAAGCCGCGGATCATGAAGATCTGCGCCTGGTTGGAAAACCCGGACGCCTGGCGCACCGAGGAATCGTTGAGCAGCACGTCGGCGACGTCTTCGGCTTGCTGGTCCTGGATCAGTTGCTCGGTGTAGGCGGTCATGGTGAACGGCACGTCCATCATGTCCTGATTGCCCAGCACACCCAATTGACCGCCCCGTGCTACCTGACCACCGGCAAACACCGGGGGCAGGGCGGCCGCAGCCGTCGGCGCCTGGGCATTGACGTTCACATCGTCCAGCACCAACGGTTTGCTGTCGTTTTCGGAAGGGGTGGCCGCGTGGGCAGAGACGGACAGGGCGCAAAACAAGGCGAGAAGCGTCGGGCGAAAAGGAACGCCGAGTCGGGCTGGAGTGGGCATGTTCGATCCTGGCGGCGCGCCGCCGATGAGAAAAAGAGATAACGGCGCGGGGAACTCCTTGCGCAAATGCGACTCCAGGCGCAAATGATATGTTTTCTCAGTAACGTCTTGCAATGAGTTTGTCGCCCCCGACAGCATTCGCAGAGATTCAGTGCCGTTGTGACCAACAGATAGGTCAGGGGAACAGCCGCCACTGACCGCAGTCATAGCCTGCGCCATGCCATTGATCGTATTGTGAGCCCGGTTCAACGGATTTCTTGGAGCACCATGCACGCCCACCGATTCATCACGAGCCTTGCGGTCTTGCTGGCCCTGGCCGGTTGCGGCACACAGCGCACTCAGGAAGCACTGCCGCGCAAGCCTGCCGAGGTCAAGGCGCAGATCGTGCGCCTGTTGCCGGCGAAAACCGTCGACCGCGAGGGCTGGGCGACGGATATCTACGCCGCGTTCGCCGCCCAGGACATTTCACCGACCACGCAAAACCTGTGTTCGGTGCTGGCCGTCACCGAGCAGGAATCGACATTCCAGGTTGACCCGCCCGTGCCGGGCTTGGGCAAGATCGCCCGGGATGAGATCGACCGTCGCGCTGCCAAGGTGCATATCCCCAGCCTGTTGGTCAGTGGTGCGTTGCAGGTCCGTTCGCCCAACGGCAAAAGTTACAGCGACCGGTTGAACGCCGCCCGTAGCGAAAAAGAGCTCAGCGGGATTTTTGATGACTTTATCGGCATGGTGCCCATGGGCCGGACGCTGTTCGGTGGCTTCAACCCGGTGCACACGGCCGGGCCGATGCAGGTCAGCGTTGAATTCGCCGAGCAGCAGACCAGTCATTACCCGTACCCGGTGCAAGGCTCGATTCGCCATGAAGTGTTCAGCCGTCGGGGCGGTATGTACTTCGGCATCGCTCATTTGCTCGGTTATCCGGTGAGCTATACCCAGCCGTTGTATCGCTTTGCCGATTTCAATGCCGGGTGGTACTCCAGTCGTAATGCGGCGTTTCAAAACGCAGTCAGCCGTGTGTCGGGCATTCCGCTGGCGCTGGACGGTGACTTGATCCGTTACGACTCGATCCTGCCGGGTACCACGGAATTGGCGGTGCGCACCTTGGGCAAGCAGTTGGGTATGCGTAATCCGACAATCCGCGATCAATTGGAGAAGGGCAAAAGCCTGGAATTCGAAGAGACCCGGCTCTATCAGCAGGTCTTTGCCCTGGCGGAGAAAGCCGAAGGGCGGACGTTGCCGCGCGCGGTGTTGCCGGGGATTGTGCTGGAAAGCCCGAAAATCACCCGAAAACTCACCACGGCGTGGTTTGCCAAACGGGTGGATGAGCGTTATCAGCGGTGTATGGCGCGGGCGGGGTGAGGGGCAAAAGAGCAAAAGATCGCAGCCTTCGGCAGCTCCTACATGACCATTGCGTACACCCGTAGGAGCTGCCGAAGGCTGCGATCTTTTGATCTCCAACCATCAAACGGCTTCTCGCAGGCATAAAAAAACCCGGCTGATCAGGCCGGGCTTTTCATTAAGTACCGCAGTAAAACCCTTCATTCAGGCAGTGCGGTTCTGGATCAGACGATCGGAACCGCCTTCAGCAACGCGTTTTTCCAGCAGACGATCCGAGCCACCTTCAGCGACGCGGTTCTGGATCAAACGATCGGAACCGCCTTCAGCTACACGTTTTTCCAGCAGACGATCCGAGCCACCTTCAGCGACGCGATTTTGGATCAGGCGATCGGAACCGCCTTCAGTTACACGTTTTTCCAGCAGACGATCCGAGCCACCTTCAGCGACGCGGTTCTGGATCAGACGATCGGAACCACCTTCAGCAACGCGTTTTTCCAGCAGACGATCCGAGCCACCTTCAGCGACGCGATTCTCGATCAAGCGATCCGAACCACCTTCAGCCACTCGGCTTTCAATCAGACGATCCGAGCCGCCTTCAGCGATCATTGTGTGAGCAGGGGCGGCGGCAAAAGCGTTCACTGCAAAAACCGAGAAAGCGATGCTGAGAAGAGTTTGGCGTTTCATGAGTGTGTGCTCCGGGGTGTTGTTAGTTGGGTATGGAGCGGATGTTACGCCGGGGATTTTTTATGAGAACTTCATTGACGTGATGGTGACCATCGACGGCAATGATGGTTGATGCAAAAGGCCCATTGCGGCGTTGATGGTGCGGTCGTCGGCTGGTGCCGGCGCGGTCGATAACGGGTTCTACACTGGTTAGCTGGCGCGTGCCTTTGTCTCCGAGGAGTCGATCATGAGTGGCGTTTCCTATGTTCCCGCCCGTACCGGCCTGTTGCTGGTGGACCCGTACAACGACTTCCTCAGCGAGGGCGGCAAGCTCAATGACCGTGCCAAACCGGTTGCTGACAGCGTCGGCACCCTGGCCAACCTGAACGCCGTGGTAACGGCCGTGCGCAAGGCCGGCATCCAGGTTTTCTACGTGCCGCACCACCGCGCCGAACCCAACGAACTCGCACGCTGGAAACACCCCAGCCCCTATCAACAGCGCGCCAGTCATGCCCAGGTCTTTGCCGCCGGCACCTGGGGCGGGGAGTGGCACCCGGATTTCCAGCCCCAGGCCGGTGATGTGATCGTCAAGGAACACTGGGGCGGCAGTGGGTTTGCCAACACCGATCTGGATTTCCTGCTCAAACAACATGGGATCGACACACTGGTGATCGTCGGGATGCTCGCCAACACCTGCATCGAAACCACCGGCAAGTTCGCCGCCGAACTGGGTTACCACGTCACCCTGGTGCGCGATGCCACTGCTGCGTTCAGCGCCGAAGCCATGCACGCCGCCCATGAGATCAACGGGCCAACCTATGCCCATGCGATTGTCACGACCCAGGAATTATTGAAGACCTTGGGGTAGGTCGACGATCAAGATCAAAAGATCGCAGGCTTCGCCAGCTCCTACGGGATGTACGTCGCTCAGATGACTTTCACCGCGCGCCCGATGAACTGAATCGGCCCGGTGGGTTTGCCGATCGGTGAGCCGTTCGCCCCTTCCAGCGTCAGCTCGAAGAGTTGGTTGGGTTGCAGGGGCGGCAGTTTGTCCAGCGGCACCGACAGGGTTTGCCCCGGTTTCACCAGCCCCAGCGATACCGGCCCTTGCCAACCGTCAGCCTTGGTCCAGAACTCCAGTGCCTTATCGGCTGGGACCTCGACCACGCCCAGCGGGATCAGTTGGATGTCCCTTGAGTTACTGGCCTGCTGAATCACCCAGCCCGGCGCCTTGTCCTGCGGGGCGACCAGCACCACCAAATACGTCGGTTTGACCGTGGCCTGGGTCAGCAGCAAGGCGCCGAGCAACAGACTGGCGGCCAACCCCGCCCCGGCCAATCCGCGCCATAGCGGCAACAAGTTCCACCAGGAGGAGGCTGACGCCGGTTGCGGACTCAAGTCATTCACGCTGCGCTCGATGCGCCGCCACAGATGCGGCGAGGGCGGATGCGGCTCGACCAGATCGGTCAGGCCCAGCAATCGACGCTCCCAGGCGTCCACCGCCGCTTGCAACTGCGGTTCATCGCCCAGACGTCGTTGAACCTCGCTGCGCAGTTCTGCCGACAGCGTGCCCAGCACGTATTCGCTGGCCAGTTCGTCCCGTTCTTCCGGGGTTTCATTCACAGGTGAGGCGGTCATCCCATGCACTCCCGCAAAGCGGTCAGGCTGCGTTTGATCCAGGCTTTCACGGTGCCCAGCGGGGTGCCGAGCCGGTGTGCGATTTGCGCGTGGGAATAACCGTCGACGTAGGCGTGCAGGATGCAGTGGCGTCGTTCGGGTTCCAGTTGGTCCAGGCAACGATGAATGCGCCCGCTGTGGTCCAGTGATTCAGTGGGGTCGTGGAGGGCGAACTCGCTGTCCTCGGTCATGGGTGTCTCGCGGCGATGATCACGAATGACATTGAGCGCCAGGTGCCGAGTGATGCTGAACATCCAGCCCCGCGCCGAACCCCGCGCCGGATCGAAACCCTTGGCGGCGAAACGCATCGTGGACGATGTCCTCGGCCAGCGCGGTATCGCCCACCAGACGTTTGGCCACGCCCAGAAGACGCGGACTTTCCTGCACATACAAATCCTGCAGGGCCTGACGCTCGCCACGCGCGCAGGCGGCCAAACGGGATTCGTAATCGAAAAAAGGTTCGGGCAAGGACACTGTGCTCAGCCGGTGGCGTTGGAGATGCTCAAAGGAATTTAGCAAACAATCCTGAAGTACGTGTGCGCGACACATGAACCTCTGTGGCAGCGGGCTTGCTCGCGAAAGCGGTGTATCAGTCAATAAAAATGCTGACTGACCCAGCGCATTCGCGAGCAAGCCCGCTTCCACAGGGGGATCGTGTCAGGCCGGGGGAGACTTAGCTTGCCGCCCAGAAAATATAGTCCGCCTGATACTTCACCACTTCCTGCTTGCCCTTGTTCGCCGCCGTGCATTCGGCACTCGGGGCCACGCCACCCTTGAGGGCCACGCGCTGGATGTAACTCACCCCACTCATGGCGCCTTTGCCTTCAGCCGGGTTGGCCTTGACCAGTTGATAGGGCAGGTTGCCCGGGCTTGATGGCGCGACCGCCAATTGCGTGCCGGTCACCTTGGAACCGTCCTTCGCCTGCCAAGTGGCGGGCGGGCCGAAGTAAGTGCCGACCGGTTTACCGCTGCGATCATTGAGCACGGCTTTGGGGCCGACAAAAAACCATTCGGTCTGGCCGGCCGCGTTGGCCTTGTCCCGGCACTCGTAAGTAATCTCGCCGACCCCGGTGGTTTCCATCGCGACCTTGTGCCCGGCCGGGACTTTGACACTGTCCGGCAACTCGGCCTGGGCGAAGGCAACTGGGACGGCGGCGAACAAACCGGCAAGGCACAACAGCTGTTTGGCGTTCATGAACATCTCTCCGTAAATGAGTAACCCGCTCGGCAGCATCAGGGGCTGCTACAGGTACTACCCACCACGCAGGGGTTTGGATGCAGTGAGTGGAAAAATAAATTCATTTCCCCAAGGTTATTCACGCGCCTTGTCGGGGCGGGCATAACCGGCTCCTGACTTACGCACGACGCCGCACAAACTTGCGCCACAACCACACCCACAGCATAAACAGCGGGAAGGCCAGAACCAGGAATGGCAGCGCATAACTGCCTTTCTCCAGCGCGTCCACGGCGCCGTCGGCGAGGTTGTCCAGCAGGTTGCTGAACGCCCGGCTCAAGTGCGACGAGCGGCTGCTGGCGCCGGTTGGCTGGAATGACAGCGTGATGCGATTGGTGTCGAGTCGGCGCTGATGCCCGGCGGCGATCTGGGCCAGGGCTTGCAGGTCGTTTTCGATGCCTGCCTGCTCTTTGCTCAGGGCGATCAGGTCGGTGACGCTGATGTCCCGGCGTTTCGCCAGTTCATCCAGGCGCTGTTGCTGGGCGGTGAGCCGTTCCTGGCGACGGCGTGTGTCGTCCACCGCGTCGGCCAAGTCTTCGGCGGTGGTGACCCGCTGGCCCATTTCGCCGCCCTCGGCGGCCATGGCCACCAGCGGCTCGACACCAGCAGGGGCGATGCGCAAGGTGATCTCGGCCCGGCCGGCGCCTTGCTCGATCCGCAACACGTTACAGGCGCCGAAACGCGCGGTTTCGCAAGCCTCGCGGGTGGCTTGCAGGCGCGGCCGGATGTGCGCTTCAGGGAGCAAAAACTGCACATCATGCTCATAGGCGAGCATCGCGCCGCCACGGCCCTGTTCACCGGCTAGACTGGCCGAAGACGACCGGTCGCTCGGCGAGCAGCCGCTCAAGGCCAGGCAGGCCAGTACAAAGCAATAGACGCGAGACATTGAGGCAGGTTTGCCATCCGGTTGGCGCATGTTCGTTCCTTGAAGTGTGCAGCGGGACGTCAGCAGTGCGTCCCTGGGGGGCGCATCTTACCTGCATCAATCGGCCCAATGGCAGGGAACATGCGCCTGTGCGCCGCCGTCTACTCACTGACTGTTTGTTCGCCGGGAGGGCGCGACATGTATCAGCTTTACGGACATCAGAATTCCGGCGCGGCGGCGATCGAGGCGGCCCTCGAACTGTGCGCCATTCCTTATCGCTTTATCGACGTCGCCGCCTCCACAGAGTCGGCCCACGCCTTGGCGAAACTCAACCCGCTCAAGCAGATTCCGGCGCTGGAATTGCCGGACGGCAGTCTGCTCACCGAAAGTGCGGCGATCCTCATTCACCTGGGGCTGACCTTTCCCTCGTCGGGCCTGTTGCCGGATAACCCGGCGGAACGGGATCAGGCCATTCGCGGCCTGGTGTTCATCGTCAGCAACTGCTACTCGGCCATTGGCATCATCGACTACCCCGAGCGCTGGTTGGCCAGGGACGACGAGTCATCGAGGGAAAACCTGATGGCCGGCGCCCGCAAGCGCTTGCACTGGAGTTGGGAGGTGTTTGCCGATCAGTTTTCCGCCGAGCTGTATCTGGACGACGAGACGCCGGGGGCCCTGGATGTGCTGGCTGCGGTGGTGACTCGCTGGGCCGGGACGCGGGAACATTTGCGGCAAACGCGGCCAGGGTTTTACGCCTGGCTGATGCGCATCGACCGGCACCCGACGCTGGCCCCGGTATTCGCCCGGCATTGGCCGTCCTGACGACACCGCAACGCCCTGTAGGAGCAAAGCTTGCTCGCGATGGCGGCCTGGCATTCAACATTGATGTCGACGGGATGTACGCCATCGCGAGCAAGCTTTGCTCCTACAAAGGGCGTTTTACTCCCCGCGAATGTATTGCTCCAACTGCCGAATCAGTTCCGCCTGTTCGGCAATCGATTCCTTGACCAGGTCGCCAATCGACAGCAATCCGATCAACTGGCCGTCTTCCACCACCGGCAAGTGACGCAGGCGCTTGTCGGACATGATGCCCATGCAGGTCTCGACGGTTTGATGGGTGTCCACGGTGATCACTGGCGAGACCATGATGTCTTCGACCGGCGTGCCGACAGATGAACGGCCCTTGAGCACCAGTTTGCGCGCGTAATCACGTTCGCTGATGATGCCCACCACTTCGCCATTTTTCACCACGGGCAACGCACCGACGTTCTTCGCGGCCATGACCATCAGCGCTTCCAGCACCATTTGATGGGGCGCAATGGTGTGCACTTCGTGATTTTGCTGGGCCTTTAACTTGAGCAGTTGGGCGACGGTTTTCATGGCGGCTTCTCTAGGTGTTGTCGTTGTTCCTGAAGAATCGTAGACACAGGCGCGCAGGGCAAGGGAGAAAGCGGCAGATAACACGCAAAAAACGTCATTCGGCGGTTTTTCTTCGGGAAACCTCGCTTAATTACCCGAAAACGGACCTGAGGCGAGGGCGCTGGGTTTATCACCGGCGATCACGCGTAGAATCCCCCTCTGAATCGGATTCGAGGTTTTAGTGGTGGATTTACAGCAGGGCTTCGTCCTGACCCGGCATTGGCGCGATACCCCGGCCGGCACCGAAGTCGAGTTCTGGCTGGCGACCGATGCCGGTCCCCGGCGCATCCGCTTGCCTCATCAACCGTCGGTCGCCTTCATTCCGGCCGAGCGGCGCGAGCAGGCCGAAAGCGTATTGCGCGGGGAAAAGAACGTCGAGCTGCGGCCCTTGGCCCTGCTGGATTTCGAACATCGCCCGGTGCTGGGGCTGTATTGCCAGCAGCACGGTCAGTTGATGCGCCTGGAAACGGCGCTGCGCAAGGCTGGGGTCGAGATGTTCGAAGGCGACGTGCGCCCGCCGGAGCGCTACATGATGGAGCGCTTCATCACCGCGCCCGTGCAGTTCGGCGGCACACCCGGGGCGGACGGTTTGCTGCTCGACGCGCAAATGAAACCGGCCCCCGGTTACCGGCCCAACCTGCGGCTGGTGTCCCTGGACATCGAAACCACCGCCCAGGGCGACCTCTATTCCATCGCCCTGGAAGGCTGCGGCGAGCGTCAGGTGTACATGCTCGGTCCGCCCAACGGTGACGCCAGCGCCGTGGATTTTCAGCTCGAGTACTGTGATTCCCGAACCCTGTTGCTGAAGAAACTCAACGAATGGTTCGCCGAGCACGACCCCGACGCGATCATCGGCTGGAACGTCGTGCAGTTCGACCTGCGGGTGCTCCACGAACATGCCCGGCGCCTGGCCGTGCCGCTGAAACTGGGGCGCGGTGGCGAAGAAATGCAGTGGCGCGAACACGGCAGCCGCAACCATTACTTCGCCTCGGCAGCCGGGCGTTTGATCATCGACGGCATCGAGTCCCTGCGTTCGGCGACCTGGAGTTTTCCCTCGTTCAGCCTGGAAAACGTCGCGCAAACCTTGCTCGGCGAAGGTAAGGCGATCAGCACGCCGTACCAGCGCATGGACGAAATCAACCGGATGTTCGCCGAGGACAAACCGGCCCTGGCCACCTACAACCTCAAGGACTGCGAACTGGTCACGCGGATTTTCGCCAAAACCGAATTGCTGACCTTCCTGCTGGAGCGGGCCAGCGTCACCGGTTTGCCGGCGGACCGCAGCGGCGGTTCGGTGGCCGCGTTCACCCATTTATATATGCCGCTGATGCACCGCCAGGGCTTCGTCGCACCCAACCTCGGCGGCAAGCCGCCCCAGGCCAGCCCCGGTGGCTTTGTGATGGATTCGCAACCGGGGCTCTATGAGTCGGTGCTGGTGCTCGACTACAAAAGCCTTTACCCGTCGATCATCCGCACCTTCCTGATCGACCCGGTGGGGCTGATCGAGGGCCTCAAGCACCCCGACGACAGCGAGTCGGTGCCAGGCTTTCGCGGTGCGCGGTTTTCCCGCACCCGACATTGCCTGCCAGCCATCGTTGCCCGTGTCGCCGAAGGCCGGGAAACCGCCAAGCGTGAACACAACGCGCCGCTGTCCCAGGCCCTGAAAATCATCATGAATGCCTTTTACGGCGTGCTTGGTTCCAGTGGTTGCCGGTTCTTCGATACACGGCTGGCCTCCTCCATCACGTTGCGCGGCCACGAGATCATGCTGCGCACCCGGCAGTTGATCGAAGCCCAGGGCCACGCGGTGATCTACGGCGACACCGACTCAACCTTCGTCTGGCTACGTCGTGCCCACGGTCAGGAAGAGGCGGCGCAGATCGGCCGAGCGCTGGTAGACCACGTCAATCAGTGGTGGCGCGAACATGTGAAGACGGAATATGACCTGGAAAGCGCCCTGGAATTGCAGTTTGAAACTCACTACAAACGCTTCCTGATGCCGACCATTCGCGGAGCTGAGGAGGGCAGCAAGAAGCGTTACGCCGGGCTGGTCACCCGCGCCGACGGCAGCGACGAAATGATCTACAAAGGCCTGGAAACCGTGCGCACCGACTGGTCGCTACTGGCTCGGCAATTCCAGCAGGAACTGTACTCGCGGATCTTCCATCGCCAGCCGTATCAGGACTATGTGCGTGATTACGTGCGTAAAACCCTGGCCGGGGAGTTCGACGAGCGGCTGGTCTACCGCAAGCGCCTGCGCCGCACCCTCGACGACTATGAGCGCAACGTGCCGCCCCATGTGCGTGCGGCACGGATGGCGGACGCCTACAACGATCAGCAGGGCCGCCCCCGGCAATACCAGAATGGCGGCTGGATCAGCTACGTGATCAGCGTCGCAGGCCCCGAGCCCCTGGAGATCCGCAGCGCGCCCATCGACTACGACCACTACGTCACCCGGCAATTGCAACCGGTGGCCGATGCGATTCTGCCGTTCGTCGATGACGACTTTTCAACCCTGATTGGTGGGCAGCTTGGCCTGTTTTAAGTCCAGTAGCGACAGTGTCCAGTCATCCTGTATACCGTGGAAGTAGTGATCCAGCGCCCGATGGAACAGGCTGCCGTTGGGGGCGACCTGGGCGAACAGGGTCATGGATGAGTGAAACTTGAGGTCATCGGGGTGGCCGAAAATTTCGGCTATCGAGCGCTTTTCCAGGTTCAGCACCAACTGAGTGCAGGTGCGCAAGCGTGAACCCAACAGCGGATGGCTCAGGTAGGCCGCCGCTTCTTCGGCGCAACTGATGGCGAAGTGACGGGACATTTCGCTGCCGCCGAGCCCGGCAATCTGCGGAAAGATGAACCACATCCAGTGCCGGCGTTTCTGCCCGGCGCGCAGCTCTTCCTGGACCCGTTCGAACACCGGGTCCTGCGCTTGCACAAAACGAGGCAGATTGAATGAGTCGAGCGGATCGGTGCTTCTCATTCCGAAGCCCTCTGCAGGTCGCGATGGCTCAGACCATGGCCAATCGCTGCTTACGTTGTGGCGCACGAAACGCGTGGTCCAGCGCCTCCAGATCCGCAGCTTCCAGCTTCAACTGCGCCGCTTGCGCATTGAGCGTCACGTGCTCGGGGCGGACCGCTTTGGGAATGGCGATGACACTGTCCTGACGCAGTATCCATGCCAGCGATACCTGGGCCGGCGTCACCCCATGACGGGCGGCGACCTGCTTGAGCGTCGAGTTGACCAGCATATGCCCACCCTGGCCGATCGGACAGTAGGCCATCACCGGCAGGTGTTGCTGTTGGCACCAGGGCAGCAAGTCGAATTCGATGCCGCGCGCTTCCAGGTTGTACAGCACCTGATTGGTGGCGCAGGCCGGCGAGCCCAGTTCCAGCAAATCGTCGACGTCGAAATTGGACACGCCCCAACGGCCAATCTTGCCGTCTTCGCGCAGGCGCTCGAAGGCTTCGACGGTTTCTTCCAAGGGATATTGGCCGCGCCAGTGCAGCAGGTACAAATCGATGTAGTCGGTGTTCAAGCGCCGCAGGCTGCGCTCGCAGGCCTGGGGGATGCCTTTGCGGCTGGCGTTGTGCGGGTAAACCTTGCTGACCAGGAAGACTTGATCGCGCAAGCCTTCGATGGCTTCACCGACCACCGTTTCGGCCCCACCCTCGGCATACATTTCGGCAGTGTCGATCAGCGTCATGCCGAGTTCGATGCCCTGGCGCAGGGCCGCGACTTCCATGTTGTGTGCCGAGCGATCTTCGCCCATGCGCCAGGTGCCCTGGCCGATGAGCGGTACCTGGACGCCGGCGAGTTCAAGGGTTCGCATGAAAAACCTCCTTTCTTAAACGCGATTGATACTCCAGTGGGCAGCAGAATAGCCTGTGGGTTCCTTGACCCGAAACCCGTAGGCGCAAAGCTTGCTCGCGAAGAGGCCATGTCATTCAACATCTATGTTGAATGTCAGACCGCTATCGCGAGCAAGCTTTGCGCCTACGGGAGGGTGTCGGTCGTGTTATTGGGCGGAAAACTTGAACACGGTGTGCTGGGTGTAGGCCTTGCCCGGGTCCAGGCGCGTGCTCGGGAAGTTCGGCTGGTTCGGTGAGTCCGGGTAGTGCTGGGTTTCCAGGGTAAACGCGCCCCAATGGGCGTAGACCTTGCCGGCCTTGCCCTTGACCGAACCATCCAGGAAGTTGCTGGTGTAGAACTGCACTCCCGGCTCGCTGGTGTAGAGCTGCAAGCGCCGGCCGGACTGCGGATCGCTGACGTCGGCGGCCAGTTTGCTCACGTCACCCTTGGCGTCCAGCGCCCAGTTGAAGTCGAAGCCGCCCTGTTTCGGCTCAGCGAATTTCAACTGGGGGTGATCAGCCTTGATGTGTTGACCGATGGCGGTCGGTTGCGTGAAGTCCATGGGTGTACCGGCCACGGGAGCCAGTTCGCCGGTGGGGATCAGCGTGGCGTTGATCGGTGTGTAATGGCTGGCATGCAGGGTTGCGAGTTGCTTCAACACATCGCCGTTGCCGGCGCCGGCGAGGTTGAAATAGCTGTGATTGGTCAGGTTCAGCACCGTGGGTTTGTCGGTGCTGGCCTTGTACTCGATGCGCAGCTCGTTGTGCTCGGTGAGGCTATACGTCACCTCGGTTTTCATATTTCCGGGGAAACCCATTTCGCCGTCCTTCGACAAATAGGTCAGGGTCACGCCTACCGAGTCCTTGGTTTTGCTCGGCTGCGCCTTCCACACATGCTTGTCGAAACCTTGAGTGCCGCCGTGCAGGGAGTTGGGGCCATCATTTTTTGGCACTTGATATTTTTTGCCGTCCAGTTCGAAGGCGCCGCCGGCCAGGCGATTACCGAAGCGGCCGATGGTCGCGCCGAAGTACGCAGTGCCGGCCTGATAGCCCTGGACATCACCGAAGCCGAGGACGATGTCTTCAGCCTGGCCGTTTTTGTCCGGCACTTTCAGCGATTGCAGGGTCGCGCCATAGGTAATGATCGTGGCTTGTAGGCCATGGCTGTTGCGCAGGATGTATTGCTCGACGGGCGTGCCGTCATTGGTTTTGCCGAAGGCTTTGTGTTCGCTGGACAGGCCGGCGGCGTGGGCGGGAAGGGTGGCGATCATCAGGGACAGTCCGAGGCCGGAGAGCAGGAAACGGGATTGAAGCATGGCTGATCTTCCTTTTATTGTTGTTTTGATTAGTAGTCATACTAAATTGCGATGCAGTGAAGATTTATAGTCTGTTATTCGTGTTATTCCAGAATAAAGTAATACTAAATTGAAAAAGCAAAAATGCCGGTGATCGGTCCGATGCCGGCAGCACCGCACTTTTGCCGATTAACCGGCTCTATCCATGGCCAGGTTGCGGCGACTCCCGCCGCACAGGAATGTGTCAGCCCCGGTACCCATGGTTCGAGTGTTACCCCACCGCAACACCCTCATTCGCTTGTTGGCGTGCCTGTCGCTGCTCCTCGCCAGTGGTTGCAGCCAGCAACAGGGCAGCGACATCGTCAGTCAGTTTCGTGAAGGCAAACCCCAGGAATTTCTCCAGACCAGCGTTGATCGCATGGCCACGCTGGCGATGCACGACAACCTCCAAAGCCTTTATTTGCTGATGAGCAAGCTGTACCTGCGCAATCCCCAGGAGTTGAAAAAATCCGGCTTCCTGGATGCCCGCAGCGCTGAAAAGCAAGTGCGCGAAGCCATCGAGATGCAACAACCGCTGCCGACCCTGGGCGGCAAGAAGGATTTGGCGGCGTTGAGTTATGCCATGAGCCCGGAGTTCCTTGGGGATCGGGTCGGCGCTTTCATCTATGCCATCGGCAGCATGCTGGTCACCGCCCACGGCAATCGGCTGGAGTTCTACATGACCGATGCGATCAACCCGGTCTTCGTCAGCAACGCCGCGCGCAACATCGAGAAAGCCACCTGGATTCTCAGCCAGCGGCAAAACAAGAACGGCGAGCCGTTGCTGTTCTCCAACGAAATTTCAGAAGAGGGCAGCAACCTGAGCTTCGCCGTGGAGTTCGGCAAGATCGTCGCGCGCCTGGACCTGTTGACCCAAATGCTCGACGAACGTTATCGGCGCATTGGCCTGAACTACGCCCAGAGTCTGCTGTTCCTGAATTTCCTGCCGGTGCAATAACACCGGCGATACATCCCCCCGTAGGAGCTGCCGAAGGCTGCGATCTCTTGATCTTGTTTTTTAAGATCAAGATCAAAAGATCGCAGCCTTCGGCAGCTCCTACAGAGGTTTCGCTGTTTCAGCAGACAATTACCGGTATAACGATAGACCGCATCGATATAAGTGGTTATAAGAAAAATCGCTATGCTGCGGGCCAGTTTTTTCATGCGTTTTCTGTGGACGTGTCAATGGATTTCGGTAATTTCGGGTTAGTCGTTGCAGGCTTGGTGGTGGGCTTTATCGTCGGCATGACGGGTGTGGGCGGCGGTTCGCTGATGACGCCGATCCTGCTGTGGTTTGGCGTCAACCCGGCCACGGCCGTGGGCACGGACTTGCTTTACGCAGCCATTACCAAATCCAGCGGCGTGTTGGTGCATCGCAAGAACCAGAACATCGATTGGGCGATTACCGGTTGGCTGACCCTCGGCAGTGTGCCGGCCGTGGCCATGACGCTGTGGTTCTTGAGCAGCCTGCACACCGCCCCCGAGGCCATGAACGCCATCATCAAACAAGCCTTGGGCTTCGTGCTGTTTGCCACGGCCCTGGCGATTTTCTTCAAGAAGCGTTTGCTCGATTTCGCCCACAAACGGGCCGGTGGCAACTACAACCCGAGCGGTACGCGCCTCAACGTGCTGACTGTCATCACCGGGCTGATTCTCGGCACCATGGTCGCCCTGACCTCCATCGGCGCCGGCGCCCTCGGCACCGTGGCGCTGTTTATCCTCTATCCGCTGCTGCCGACCCGCCGTCTCGTCGGCACGGAAATCGCTCACGCCGTGCCCCTGACCCTGGTGGCCGGCCTCGGTCACGCGAGCATGGGCAACATGGATTGGCATGTGCTGGGTTTCCTGCTGATCGGTTCGCTGCCGGGGATCTGGCTG
Organism: Janthinobacterium sp. LPB2021202312-11-4; assembly: GCF_037049705.1. Classification (NCBI taxonomy): domain Bacteria; kingdom Pseudomonadati; phylum Pseudomonadota; class Betaproteobacteria; order Burkholderiales; family Oxalobacteraceae; genus Janthinobacterium; species Janthinobacterium sp. LPB2021202312-11-4. The sequence goes on from NZ_JBAGKV010000007.1 coordinate 64,213, forward strand.
GGCAGCCACCTGACCGGGCGCATCTCCGACGAACTGCTGCGCCCGTGCCTGGCGACGATGCTGGTGTTGATCGGCTACAAACTCGCGTTCTGATCCCAGGGACTGCCGTGCAGTCCAACTGGGGCAAGCCCCTTCGCGACACGTCGCAAACAGTGGTCATGTGCAAACAAACCCCTTCTTGCACCCCATAGGTGCTACGGTGCCGGGCCATCCTCTCATTCATCCGTGAATGACCTGTCGGCATACTCCATGATCGGCAAGGAAGAGGTGACCTGTGCACGCGTTAATCGATGAGGCTGAGTTTCAACTCCACACCACCGAGTCTTGCCTCGATACCTTTTCGTGACTGTCCCGCCGAAAAGTCTGCCGCTGATTCTCAGCGAGCTGCGCATCGCCACGACCCACCAGCACCAGGTGCTGGAAAAGCGCATCCCGTTTTTTACCGCTGACCAAGTGCTCTACACCCGGCTCATCGAAGCCTATTACGGTTTCTATCGGCCCCTGGAAAACCTGCTGTTCCAGATCGCGATGACGATTCCTGACCTGGACTGGCTGATCCGCAGCAAAACCCCTTCCCTGGAAGCCGACCTGTACGCGTTGGGCCTGGATGAGGGCGCAATTGCAGCGATTCCCCAGTGCCGATTTACCCTGCAGATTCGCTCTGTCGCCGATGTGCTGGGCGTGTTGTATGTCCTTGAGGGCGCGACTCTGGGCGGGCAATCCCTGCGCAACGGCTTGTACTCACGCCTGGGGATTGATGAACACAGCGGCGGGCGTTTTTTTGCGGTGTACGGCACGTCGACCATGTTGATGTGGCGCGGTTTTCTGGCGTGCCTGTATGAGGTGCGCGACCCGGTCGAACGGGCGCAGTCGGTGGTGGCGGCCGAGGCAACGTTCAAGGCTTTTGAGCACTGGCTTGAGCAGTGCGGGGTGTTGCAATGATTCGCCTCAATGCCGAGCAACTCGACGCCGCGCTGGCCCAGTGCGCCAGTGAGCCGATCCGGATTCCGGGGTCGATCCAGCCTCACGGCGTGCTGCTGACCTTGAATGCCCCCGAGTTGATCATCGGCCAGATCAGCAGCAACTGCGCGACGATGCTGGGTCATCCGGTCGAGGCACTGTTGCAGCAACCGTTGGCGGCACTGGCGGGCACCACAGTGGTCGAGCAAATCCGTCAGGCGCTGTTGTCGGCTGACCTGGAAGACGTCAATCCGCTGCTGCTGGACATCGGCGGCCAGCGTTTCAACGGGTCGCTCAGCCGTCATGACGCGCTGATTATTCTTGAACTGGAACCCTGGCGGGCGGCGGCCCAGGACAACACCCTTATTCTGCTGCGTGCTCTGCGCCGGATGCAGGCGGCCACCACGTTGCAGGACTTGTACACCGTCAGCGTCGAAGAAATTCGCCAACTGACCGGGTTCGACCGCGTGATGATTTACCGTTTCGAACCGGCCGGTCATGGTCAAGTCATCAGCGAAGCGCTGGGCGGCAATCTGCCCGGCTACCTCGGCCAGTGTTTCCCCGCCTCGGACATTCCGCCCCAGGCCCGGGAGTTGTATCGCCTGAACTGGATTCGGGTGATCCCCGACGCGCGTTATGTGCCGGTGCCCATCCTGCCGGTGCTGCGTCCCGATAACGGACAGTCGCTGGACCTCGGTTATTCAATGTTGCGCAGCGTTTCGCCGGTGCATTGCCAGTATCTGGACAATATGGGCGTGCGCGCCTCCATGAGTCTGTCGCTGCTGGAAAACACACAGCTCTGGGGTTTGATCACTTGTGCCGATCCTGAGCCGCTGTTGGTCAGCCACCCGGTGCGCACGATGTGCGCCGCTATCGCCCAGTTGCTCAGTGTGCAGATCACCGCGCTGCAAACCCGCGACCACCAGGCGGACCGCGAGCAAAAGTCCCTGCTGATCAACGAACTGACGGCGGCCATGCGCCTGTCGAAAAACGATGTGCTGGACGGTCTGGCCAATCACCCGCTGCAACTGCTGAGCCTGACCGGTGCCAGCGGCGTGGCGGTGTTGATCGAGGATCGCTTGCAGTTGATCGGCCAGTGGCCGACCGAGGAGCAAGTGCGGGCGTTGTACCTGTGGGTACGCGAGCAGTGCCTGGACAGCGGCGAATTGCTGGTGACCGACCACCTGCAAAGCCTGCACGGCGTCAGCGCCACTTACGGCGATGTCGCCAGTGGACTGCTGGCGTTCGTGCTGCCCAAACCTGTGGACAACGCCGTGATCTGGTTTGGCGAGCAACTGCGCTCCAGCATGAAGTGGAGCGGCAATCCGGACGAACATTTCAGTATCAAGGAGGGCGCCAGCCAACGGCTGCAACCGCGCAAATCCTTTGAGGTATGGGAGCAACAGGTGGACGGCAGGGCGCGGGTATGGAGCGCCGCCGATGCCTTTGCGGCGCTGCAACTGCGCCGCGCGGCCATCGAGGATGACCTGGCTCGCCAGGTGCGCCGCGAGCATGAAGCGGTGCGGGTGCGCGATGAGCTGGTGGCGGTGGTGTCCCATGACCTGCGCAACCCGATGACGATCATCATCATGCAATGCGGGATGATGCAGCGCCTGGTCTCTCGTGACGAAGGCAAAAACACCGGGCGCATGAGTGCCGCGCTGGGCACCATGGAAGAAGCCACCGCGCGGATGAACACGCTGATCGCCGATCTGCTCGACAAGTCGAAACTGGAGGCCGGGCATTACCCGCTCGACTGCAAACCGCTGGATGTGGTCGAGTTGCTCGAACAAGCCTGCGCGTTGCTGGTGACCCTGACGCAGCACAAAGGGATTGAGCTCAATTGCAGCAGCGCCGAAGGCCTGAGCATCGACGCCGACCCACAGCGACTGTTCCAGGTGTTGTCGAACCTGCTGGGCAACGCCATCAAATTTACCCCCGCCGGCGGGCGCATCGACCTCAGCGCCAGCCGTGTGGGCGCCAACGTACTGATCTCGGTGCGTGACAATGGTGGCGGCATTCACGCCGTGCACTTGCCGCATATCTTCGAACGCTATTGGTCGGTGCGCGAAGGCAACCCCAACGGCAGTGGCCTGGGTTTGTACATCTGTCGCAGCATCGTCCAGGCACACGGCGGTGAGCTATGGGCCGAAAGCGAGCCGGGGGTGGGTAGCGTGTTTACCTTTTCCATTCCGGCGGTGGCTTAGTGATCGCACAGTGAACATTCGGCATTGCTTAGCGAGTGAGCCTGCGCTTCATCACCGTCACCCGCCCGTTGTCGTCCACCTCTTCAACTTCTTCCCAGCCAAGCTTCGCGTACAGCGCTTGAGCATTGGGGGTGCACAAGTAGAGCTCCGGCACGCCGACCTGCGCGGCTTCCTCAACAATACGTGTCACCAGTTGCGAGGCGATGCCCCGGCCACGGTGTTCGGTCTTGACGTAGACCCCGGCCAGCCAAGGGCTCAGTTGCGGGCGTGAATCCAGATCGTGGGCCAGCAACAGTGCGCCTCCGAGCAACCGGGAGTTCTCGATGGCAACCACCACCGTGGGCACCGAACCTCTGCCACAACTGGCGCGCATGCGTTCGGTTTGGGCCTCCAGGGTATTGCCGGGCTTGTAGTGGCCCCACTCGTTGAAATTGAGTTCGGCGAGTTCCGCGATCAGGGCCGGGTGATCGCAGAGGTAATCGAGATGAATGGCCAATTGAAACTCCGTTTCCGGGGGCCCACGATTCGTTCGCGGGCAGTGAGTGCCACCATAAAACGGGGCTTTGGCGTAATCAAATAGCGCTCACAATCCTTCACCGTCTGTTGCGCAATGCCGGCCCTGACCTAAGCTTTGGGCTAAGCGAAACATATTCGTGGATCGTCACCCGGAACGATCGCCGCGATGCGCAATCATTAGAGCGTGGATATCAAAAGGAGATGCGCATGCTCATCAGGTCTTTGACCCTGACAACCCTCCTGGCACTTGCCAGTCCCTTGTTCGCCGCCGACAGCGACTCACCCCTGGCTGCGGATGTGGGCAGGGCCCGGCCGCTGATCGTGATTGCCCCCAGTACGGTCGACCCGGTCTGGGTCAGCCTGAAAAAGTCCCTGGAAGACCCCGCCAACAAGCAAGGCATCGCCCAGCGCAACATCAAGGTCTACAGCGTGTTGAACATGTTCGGCCAACTCGACGGCAAGGACCTCGGCCAGCAGGACACCATGGCCCTGATTCGCTCACTGAAACTCGGTGCCGGGGCATTGCCCAAGGTCATCCTGGTGGGCAAGGACGGCGAGATGAAGCTTGAGAGTTCGGGAGACGACTCCAAGTCGGTGGATTTGAAGAAGATCTTCGACACGATCGACGCGCTGCCGGCCACCGAGAAGGAAGTCGCGGCACCGACCCCGCCACCCGTGGCCGCAGAACCGGCCCCGACCAAAGGCGCAAAGGGCACCAAACCGGCTAAACCGGCCAAGCCTGCGAAACCGGCCGAGCAGCCGGATGACTGATTAACAACCTGTGGGCGTAATGGTGAGCCGATTTGGTTTGCTCGCGAAGGCGGGGGTGTCAGTCACATTGATGTCGGATGTGCCGACGCTTTCGCGAGCAAGCCCGCTCCCACAGGGGGGAATCAGGTCAGGCGATGGTGTCCACGACGCCGCCATCGACCCGCAGTGCCGCACCGGTCGTGGCCGATGCCTGGGGCGACACCACGTAGACCACCATATTCGCCACTTCCTCCATGCTCGCCGCGCGCTGGATGATCGAGCTCGGACGGTTGGCCATGACAAAGTCCGCCGCGACTTTCTCCATCGCTTCGCCGGACTTTTGCTGTTCATCCTTGAGCATGTCTTGCAACCCCTCAGACAGCGTAGGTCCCGGCAGAATCGCATTCACCGTCACCCCCGTGCCGGCCATGCGTTTGGCCAGGCCCCGAGAGATCGACAGGTTGGAGGTCTTGGTAAAACCGTAATGAATCATGTCCGCCGGAATATTCAGCGCTGACTCGGACGAAATGAATACCACGCGACCCCAGCCGTTTTTCGCCATGTCTTGCAGATACGCACGGGACAGGCGCACGCCGGACATCACGTTCACCTCAAAAAATCGCTCCCAGACATCATCGTCGGTTTCGAAGAAATCCTGCGGGCCGTAGATACCCACGTTATTGACCAGAATATCCACCCGAGGCAGGGCCGCGACCATCGCCTTGCAGCCCTCGGCGGTGCCGACATCGGCCGCGATCCCGCGCACGCTGGCGGAGGGCAGCAGGTGCTGGAGTTGAGTGACCGCCGCGTCTACGGCGTCCTGCTTGCGGCCGTTGATTACCACGTCTGCGCCGGACAGGGCCAGGCCTTTGGCGATGGCGAAACCGATGCCTTGGGTGGAACCGGTGACGAGGGCGATTTTGCGGGACAGGTCGATGTTCATGGGGGATCGCTCTTGAAGGGAGGTAAGAGGGATGACTGCGTGGCGCTTAGCCTAGTTCAAGCGATCGCCGATTTTTAGTTTGTGGCCAATTCTCGCCACAACATTCATCAAGGCAGGTGCTTGCCCGGCGATGGCCATCAGTGCGCCGGCCTGCCTGGAGCGGAAAAAGGGGCGGGTCAACGTACAACCCCTGTGGGAGCGGACTTGCTCGCGAAGACGGTGTGTCAGTTGTCATTTATGTTGCCTGGCACGCCGCTTTCGCGAGCAAACCCGCTCCCACAGGGTTTGCGCTTCGGACTACTTGGCCAGTGCGTTCAAGATTTGATGTGCGGCTTTGATCCGTTCCGCAATCGGGTAGTTTTTGTTGGCCAGGATCACGATGCCGATGTCTTTGGCCGGCACGAACGCGACGTAGGACCCGAAGCCGCCGGTTGAGCCGGTTTTGTTGATCAACACGCTGGCCGGCTCAGGCTGCGGCGGGTTCAGCCATTGGACTTTATGCGCTTGCATCGCCATTGGCGTCGAGTTGCCGGCCAATAATTTTTCCAGCGTTACAGGGTAGGCGTAGCGTTCCCAACCCAAGCCCTGGTTCATGTCGCCCACCGTGTAGTAGCCGGTGTGAGTGGTGGCGATGGCTTGCTGCAAGGTCTTGTCCAGTGACGCCGGTTTCAGGTTCGCCTGAACAAACCGAATCATGTCCGCCGCACTGGTTTTCACGCCGTAGGCTTGAGCGTCCAGCGCCCCCGGCCCGACGCGCACAGGCTTGTCTTCCTTGTCGTAACCCTGAGCGTACAGCCCCATTTGGTCCTGCGGCACGTTGAGGTAGGTGTGCTGCAACCCGAGTTTGGGCAGCAGGGTTTTTTCCATCACTTCGTCAAACGGCGCGCCCAGGCTTTGGGCGGCCAGGTAACCGAACAAGCCAATGCTGGGGTTCGAATATTGCCGATGGGTGCCAGCGGCATATACCGGTTTCCACTGTTGGAAGTAGGTGAGCATTTTATCGGCGTGATCTGACGCATCAGGGAACTGCAACGGCAGACCGCCCGCCGTGTAAGTACCCAGTTGCAACACGCTGACGTTATCGAACGCACTGCCATGCAACGCCGGCAAGACCCGGCTGGCCTTGTCGGTGAAGGACAATTTGCCCGTCGCGTGGGCGTAGGCGCCGAGGGTGGCGGTGAAGGTTTTGCTCACCGAGCCGATTTCGAACAGGGTGTTTTCCGTGACCGCTTGGGCGTTTTCTTTGTTGGCGATGCCGTAGTTAAAGTAATGCGGTTTACCGTTGACGGTCACCGCCACCGCCATGCCCGGAACGTTCTGGGCTTGCATCATCGGGCGGATGGCGGCGTCCACCACGCTTTTAATCTGCGGGTCCGTCTGACCCAGAGCCAGGCACGGGCCTGCGCCGAGAAGTGCCACGCAAGCCGCAAAAATAGACAGTCTGGTCATGTTGTTTCTATCCGTCATTGTTTCTGTTCCGTGCGAAAGGGTTCTGCCAAGCGGTAGACTGCCCGCCATCGGCCGGTGAATGGCGAGGCAAATTTAGGCAGTCTGCCGCTGATCGACAACCGATGATAATTCGCACGAGCCATTAGAAAAATTTGGGAGTGGCCATGATCCGGCCTCAATTACCGTTGAATGCACTGCGCGCATTCGAAGCCTCCGCCAGGCATTTGAGCTTCACGAGGGCGGCGGTGGAGCTGTGCGTCACCCAAGCGGCGGTGAGCCATCAAGTCAAAAGCCTTGAGGCTCAGCTTAACGTAACGCTGTTCAAACGCCTGCCACGTGGGCTGATGCTGACCAGCGAGGGCGAAACCCTGTTGCCGGTGCTGCGTGAATCCTTCGACCGGATCGCCGAAACCCTGGAGCGACTTGAGGGTGGTCATTACCGCGAAGTGCTGACGGTGGGCGCCGTCGGGACGTTTGCCGTGGGATGGTTGTTGCCGCGTCTGGCGGACTTTCAGGCGAAACATCCGTTCATAGATTTGCGCCTGTCGACCAACAACAATCGGGTGGATGTGGCCGCCGAAGGTCTGGATTACGCCATTCGCTTTGGCGCGGGGGCGTGGCACGGGATTGAAGCGCTGCGGCTGATCGAGGCGCCGCTGTCGGTGTTGTGCGTTCCCGAGATCGCCCGGCAACTCAATGAGCCAGCGGATCTATTGAAGCAAACCCTGTTGCGCTCTTATCGCACCGATGAATGGCCGGACTGGTTTCAGGCGTCAGGCCTTTCAACCCATGCCGCGCCGCCGCAAAGCATCGTCTTCGACTCGTCGCTGGCGATGATGGAAGCGGCGCTGCAAGGCGCGGGCGTGGCGTTGGCGCCGCCGCTGATGTTCGCCCGGCAACTGGCGGCGGGTGCCATTGAGCAACCGTTCGCGATTCACATCACCACCGGCAGTTATTGGCTGACCCGACTGCAATCACGTCCGCAAACGTCGGCGATGGCAGCGTTCAAACAATGGTTACTGCACGCCACCAATGATCAACCGTAGGAGCTACCGAAGGCTGCGATCTTTTTAAAAGCAAGATCAAAGGATCGCAGCCTTCGGCAGCTCCTACGGGGCTATGCGCGGATATCGCGCATCAACAACCCGAACCGCAAATCCACCGCATCCGGGATCGGCAGGTACACCGTGTGCCCGTCCCCAGGTGCGACTTCAATTGGCTGACCTTTGGCGTTCTGTAACTGGTGCAAGTCAAAGTGGAAGTTGCCCTTGGGTGTCATCAGTTCCATATGATCGCCCAGACTAAAGCGGTTCTTCACCTTCACTTCGGCCAGCCTGTCGCGCCGTTCGCCAGTCAACTCCCCGACAAACTGCTGACGCTCCGACACCGAACTGCCGTTCTGGTAGTTCTGATACTCATCATGCACATGTCGACGCAGGAAACCTTCGGTGTAACCGCGTTGGGCCAGGGATTCCAGATCGCTCATCAGGTTGCGGTCGAAGGCTCGACCGGCCACCGCATCGTCGATCGCCTGGCGATAAACCTGGGTGGTCCGGGCGCAATAGAAGTGCGATTTGGTCCGGCCTTCGATCTTTAGCGAGTGCACGCCCATTTGGGTCAGGCGTTCGACGTGTTGCACGGCGCGCAGGTCCTTGGCGTTCATGATGTAGGTGCCGTGTTCGTCCTCGAAGGCCGGCATCAACTCGTCCGGGCGATTGGCTTCCTGCAACAGGAACACCTGATCGGTCGGCGCGCCGATGCCTAAAGTCGGTTCCGGCTGGAATTGCTGAACAATTTCGCCGAGCTGATTTTCCGTGGCCTCCTGTGCCGAGTACTTCCAGCGGCAGGCGTTGGTGCAACTGCCCTGGTTGGCGTCGCGCTTGTTCATGTAGCCCGACAGCAGGCAGCGGCCGGAGTAGGCCATGCACAGCGCGCCGTGGACGAATACCTCCAGTTCCATGGCCGGCACTTGCTGGCGGATTTCGCCGATTTCTTCCAGGGACAGCTCCCGGGACAGGATGATCCGGCTCAAGCCCTGTAGCTGCCAGAACTCGACACTTGCCCAGTTCACCGTGTTGGCTTGCACCGACAGGTGAATCGGCATCTGCGGGAAGTGTCGGCGCACCAGCATGATCAGGCCCGGGTCGGACATGATCAGCGCGTCCGGCGCCATGGCGATCACCGGTTCGAGGTCTTTGAGGAAGGTTTTGAGCTTGGCGTTGTGCGGCGCAATGTTCACCACCACGTAGAAACGCTTGCCCTGGGCCTGGGCTTCCTGGATGCCGACGGCCAGGTTGGCGTGATCGAATTCGTTATTGCGCACCCGCAAGCTGTAGCGCGGCTGCCCCGCGTACACCGCATCGGCGCCGTAGGCGAAGGCATAACGCATGTTTTTCAGGGTGCCGGCGGGGGCGAGCAGCTCGGGTGTCGCAAGGGTCATGGCGGTATCGATCGCAAAAGCCGCCGAGGATAAAGGGCTTGCCCATGGGGTTTATTGATCTGGATCTATGCTTGATGAACAAACGGATGGCACTCGCGCGACCCGTGGCGGACTAAGCATCAGACGCGCGCCTGCGTCCCTTGCACTGACATGGATCGGACATGAAAGAAACGACGCTGCAAAACAGATCGCTGCTGGCCTTGCTGGTGGCGGTCACCCTGGCTTTTATCTGGATCTTGCTGCCGTTTTACGGTGCGGTGTTCTGGGCCGTTATCCTCGGCATCGTTTTCGCGCCGATGCAGCGGCGCCTGCAATTGAAGTTCGGCTGGCCGCGCAACCTGACGTCGCTGTGCACCTTGGGTGTGTGCCTGTTGATTGCGATTTTGCCGGTGATCATCCTCAGCATCTTGCTGGTTCAGGAAGGGGCATCGCTGTACAACCGCATCGAAAGCGGCGAACTGGACATCGCGGCGTATGTGTCGCAGTTCAAACACGGCTTGCCGCCGTACTTCCAGCATTTGCTCGATCGGTTCGGTGTCGGCGAGTTGAAGGGCTTGCAGGATAAAGTGGTCAAGGGTGCGATGCAGGGCAGTCAATTTGTGGCGGCGCAGGTGGTCACGTTTGGTCAGGGCACGTTTGAGTTCATCGTCAGTTTTTTCATCATGTTGTACCTGCTGTTTTTCTTTCTGCGTGATGGTGCCGAACTGGCGCGTAAAGTGCGCACCGCCGTGCCGTTGCAGGAACACCAGAAACGCCGTTTGCAGCTCAAGTTCAACCGCGTGGTGCGGGCCACCGTCAAAGGCAACCTGCTGGTAGCGATTACGCAGGGCGCGTTGGGTGGTTTGATTTTCTGGTTTCTGGATATCCCGAGCGCGTTGCTCTGGGCGGTGTTGATGGCGTTTCTGTCGCTGTTGCCAGCGGTGGGGGCGGGGATTGTCTGGGCGCCGGTGGCGGTGTACTTCTTGCTCAGCGGCGCGATCTGGCAGGGCGTGGTGCTGGGGTTGTTCGGGGTGTTTGTAATTGGCCTGGTGGACAACGTGCTGCGGCCGATCCTGGTGGGCAAAGACACCCGGATGCCCGATTACCTGATCCTGATCTCGACGTTGGGCGGCATGGCCGTTTTCGGTCTGAACGGGTTTGTGATCGGGCCGTTGATCGCCGCGCTGTTTATGTCGAGCTGGGCGATCTTTGTCGAAACCAAGCCACGGGTTCAGTTGCCTTAGGCGCTGAGCAATCCGGTGCCGATGCGTTGTGACAAGGCTTGGGCGGCGGGAAGCGAGGTGAGCGGACCGCTGATCGGTTCGCCGTCGCGCATCAGGTACCAACAGGCGAGCAATCCTAGCTCTCTGAGCGATGCGGGAACGGCGCTACCGATGACGGACATGATCTGAACCTGGGACATAAGTACCTCCAATCAATCTATGGGGGCTACCTTACGGACCATACGGTTCAACGGATAATCAACGTTCTCGATAGTCGACATTGACGCCACTGAGTGTGGCGTTCAATCCACGACCAGATCGAGCATATGAACCACTTCCTGCTCGTTGAGCAGGCCCTTGCGCACCAGGTTTTCCGCCAGCAGCGAGAGAAATTTGGCGCTGCGGTGGCCTTCCAGGTGCTTGAGTTCGGTCAGGGCGTTGTACACCTTGCTTGAGGTACACAAGCCGACATTGCGATGCGGGTTTTGCGTGGGCATGAGGTCGTCCTTGTTTTTATCAACCTGTTGTTTACGGACAGATCCAAGCTTGCGGACCTGACATGACATAAATATGACCGTTTCCCCCAAAGCGAGGGAAGGGCGGCCCAGTCAATCTTGCCAAATTTACCTGTCGGCACTGTCCCGACAGCGACCTTGGCGAGATTTATTCAGACCTCGCCCGACTGACGGGCATAAAAAAGGCCCCGCTGTTAAGGCGGGGCCTGATGAATCCGTTACCAGCGTGGGCCACCATAGTAACCATGGGGAGGGCCGTAGTAACCGCGTGGCGGACCGTAGTAAACCGGCGCCGGGCGGTAGTAGACCGGTTGTTGCACGTAAACCGGCGCGGGTTGGTAATAAACCGGTGGCGGCGGTTGTTGCACATAGACCGGCTGCTGCTGAACGTAAACCGGCGCGGGAGCGGCATAGACCGGGCGATTGCTCTCGATAATGGCCGAACCGACAATGGCGGAGCCGACGAGCGCGCCGAATATCGCGGGACCCTGCCAATAGTTACCACCACCATGCGCTTCTGCCTGCCCTGCGATAGCAAGTGCACCGATCAGCAAGGCAACTGTGGGGATTTTACGGATCATGATAATTCCTCGGTTCTTCGACCCGGCGCTTGAATCTGCAATAGACCCAAGGATTGTCGCGGGGATACTTCTAAGACAGCGCTTTTTCGAAAAACTGCACAGTCGTTAGGTAAATTTTGTGTAAGGTCTGTACCGGCTTCTTTACGAGTCCTGCAAAGCCGCGGCAGACAGGCCTCTATGATCGAACAGAACACGATGGTATGGCTAATCCCGTCTATCTGAAAGTGCAATTGGAAGGAGATGTTTCATGCAGATGAACCCCAACAAAGACACCCAGCTGTGCATGTCCCTGTCAGGACGCCCCGGGAACTTTGGCCTGCGATTTCACAATCATCTGTACGAACAGCTTGGGCTGAATTTTTACTATAAGGCGTTCAGCAGCCGGGACCTGACCGGTGCGGTCGGTGGCATTCGGGCGCTGGGCATTCGCGGCTGCGGCGTGTCGATGCCGTTCAAGGAAGCCTGCATTGCCCTGGTGGATGAGCTGGACGCGTCCGCCGCCGCCATTCAATCGATCAATACCATCGTCAATACCAACGGCCACCTCAAGGCCTACAACACCGATTACATTGCCATCGCCCAGTTGCTGGAAACCCATCAAGTGCCCAAGGATTCGACCTTTGCCCTGCGCGGTAGCGGCGGCATGGCCAAAGCCGTGGCCAGTGCCTTGCGCGACGGCGGGTACGAAAACGGCTTGATCGTGGCCCGCAACGAACGTGCCGGGCGAGCCCTGGCCGAGTCGTTGGGTTATGAGTGGCAGGTAGAACTGGGAGCTCGGCGCCCGCAGATGCTGATCAACGTCACGCCCATCGGCATGACCGGCGGGCCGGAAGCCGATCACCTGGCGTTTGACGCTGAAACCGTTGCCGCCGCCGAGACTGTCTTCGATGTGGTGGCGATCCCCTCGGAAACACCGTTGATCTTGCAGGGACGCGCTGAAGGTAAGCGCGTGATTACCGGGCTGGAAGTGATTGCGATCCAGGCGCTGGAGCAGTTCGTGCTTTACACCGGCGTGCGGCCGACGGATGAGCAGTTTCAGAACGCGGTGGCGTTTGCCCGTAGCTGATAACGGCTGAAGAGCAAAAGATCGCAGCCTTCGGCAGCTCCTACATGGACTGCATAACCCTGTAGGAGCTGCCGAAGGCTGCGATCTTTTCGCGTAGTGCCGGTTCTATACTGGCCACCGGCAAACGAAGATGTGCATCCCGCAACAACACCGTGATCGAGGTTCCCATGCATCCGCCCATTCTCAATCTGGATCAGGCCGAACTGTTGCCCTTGCCTGAGTCGGTGGCCGCGACTGGCGAAACCGCTGGCCGCTACCAGCAACGCATGGCCCGCATCGGCCAGCAGTTGGGGGCACAGAAGCTCGGTTATCGTTTGTATGCGCTGGAACCGGGGATGCGCGGCAGTCCGTTCCATAGTCATCGGGTCAATGAGGAAATGTTTTACGTGGTGGCCGGGGAAGGGGAGGTTCGCCTCGGCGCCGAGCGCTTCCCGATTCGCGCTGGCGACGTGATCGCCTGCCCGCCGGGAGGGCCTGAGGCGGCGCATCAGATCATCAACACCAGCCAGGCTGAACTGCGTTACCTGGCGGTCAGCACGCAGCAATCACCGGAAATTTGCGAATACCCGGACTCGGGGAAATACGCGGTGATGGATGATTTCAAAGTCGACGCCCAAGGCAACACCTCAGGATTTGTCGCGATCGCCCGGCCGGGTGATGGCGTGGATTACTGGGATGGCGAGTAATCCGAATCAGCACCAAACCCCTGTGGGAGCGGGCTTGCTCGCGAAAGCGGTGTGTCAGGCAACATGTGCATCGACTGACACGACGCCTTCGCGGGCAAGCCCGCTCCCACAGGGATTGATGTTGTCGGGTTATTCGAGGCGTGCCAAGCGTTCTTCCAGCGCCGCAATCCGCGCTTCGAGCTCTTCGATCCGCTCCACGGATACGCCGCTGCCAACGCCACGTTCTGCCGGATTCTGTCGGGCGGCGAGGATCGTTTCGATGTCCGCCGGGTCACCCAGTGCGTGCATGTAACGGTCTTCACGCTGACCTGCCTGACGCGGAATCAGCAGCGCCAAACCCCGGGCGATCAAACGCTCCAGCTGATGCACCACCTGCTCGGCATCTTCGAATTCATGCATGCGACCGCTGCGGGTCAGCAGTTCATTGACCGTTTGCGGACCGCGCAGAAACAACAACCCGGTCAAAATCACCTGGGCCGGCACCAGTTCCAGGGCCTTGTCGACCTTGTGCTCCCAGCGATCGGCCCGGCTGCCCATGACCAATTTGGCAAACCCGCGACCTTCCAGGGCACGCAGGCTCTGACCGACCTGGCCCTGGGTCAGGTTCATCACCGGTTCACGGCTGGTTTTCTGGTTGCAGGCAATCACCAGCGCATTGAGGGTCAGCGGGTAGGTTTCCGGGCTGGTGGCCTGTTTCTCGATCAACGAACCCAGGATGCGGATTTCCGAGCTGTTGAGGCGCGGCTCGTCGAAGGTGGTCTCTTGCTCAGTGGTCATCGCGCTTTTCCCTTTGCTGTCGAAGCGTGCAGTCGAAGCCGCCTAGCGTAATCCTTGCTGGATAAAAGACAAGCCGCAGGGCGCTCGGGCATGGCTATAATCGCCCCCATGTTTCAACCCCGCCACAACACGAGACTGCCATGACTATTTCCCTGTACGCCGCTTCCGTCCCGGTTTTCAAACAAATGCTCAATGCCCTGAGCGATGTCCTGAACAAGGCCGAAGCCCACGCCACCGCCAAGAACATCGACCCGAACGCTTTCCTGCAAGCCCGTCTGTACCCGGACATGTTCCCGCTGGTGCGTCAGGTGCAGATCGCCGTTGATTTCGCCAAAGGCGTTTCTTCGCGTCTGGCCGAGATCGAAGTGCCGAAGTACGACGACACCGAAACCACCTTCGCCGAGCTGCAAGCACTGATCGCCAAGGTTCTGGCGTTCATCGGCGAGATCAAGCCTGAGCAGATCGATGGCAAGGAAGGGATCGAGATCATCACCCGTCCAGGCACGCCGAAAGAGAAGCGCTTCACCGGCCAGGCTTACCTGCTGAGCTACGGCCTGCCGCAGTTCTTCTTCCACGTCACCACCACTTACGCATTGCTGCGTCACAACGGTGTGGAAGTGGGCAAGCGCGATTACATGGGCGCGTTCTAAACCGCCCGGATGTAAAAAGCCCGCCAAGGTTTATGCCTTGGCGGGCTTTTTTGTCGGTGAATCAAAAGATCGCAGCCTTCGGCAGCTCCTACATTGGATTGATGTACACCATGTAGGAGCTGCCGAAGGCTGCGATCTTTTGATCTTAAGCCAGACGCTGAGCTTTCTCGTCTTCACCGAGGCACGCTGCCGCCGTGAACAACACATCGGTGGACGAATTCAACGCCGTCTCCGCCGAATCCTGCAACACACCAATAATGAAGCCCACCGCGACCACCTGCATGGCGATTTCACTCGGAATGCCGAACAGGCTGCACGCCAGCGGAATCAGCAGCAACGACCCGCCCGCCACGCCCGAAGCGCCGCAGGCACAAATCGCCGCGACGACGCTGAGCAAAATCGCCGTGGGAATGTCCACGGCAATCCCCAGGGTATGCACGGCGGCCAGGGTCAACACGGTGATGGTGATCGCGGCGCCGGCCATGTTGATGGTCGCGCCGAGCGGGATCGATACCGAGTACGTGTCTTCATGCAGGCCCAGGCGCTTGCTCAATTCCAGATTGACCGGAATGTTCGCCGCCGAACTGCGGGTGAAAAACGCGGTAATGCCGCTTTCGCGCAGGCACATCAGCACCAGCGGATACGGATTGCGTCGCAGTTTCCAGAACACGATGACCGGGTTCATCACCAGCGCCACGAACAGCATGCAGCCCAGCAGCACCGCCAGCAGATGCGCATAACCGATCAAGGCCCCGAAGCCCGAGGTGGCCAGGGTCGACGCCACCAGTCCGAAAATCCCCAGCGGCGCGAAACGGATCACCAGGCGCACGATCAAAGTCACGCCGTTGGACAGATCACCGAGCACCTCGCGGGTCGTGTCGCCGGCATGGCGAATGGCGATGCCCATGCCGATCGCCCACGCCAGAATGCCGATGAAATTGGCGTTCATCAGTGCGCTGACCGGGTTATCGACCACGCTCAGCAACAGGCTTTGCAACACTTCACCGATGCCGCCCGGCGCGGTCACCGCGACGTCGTGCGTTGCCAATACCAGGTTCGACGGGAACAACGTGCTGGCCACCACCGCGACCACGGCGGCGGCAAACGTGCCCAGCAAATAAAGAAACAGAATCGGCCGAATGTGGGTTTCCTGACCGTGCTTGTGGTTGGCGATCGAAGCCATCACCAGCACAAACACCAGAATCGGCGCGACGGCTTTAAGCGCCGAGACAAAGATTTTGCCGATGAACGCCGTGGACTTCGCCACTTCAGGTGCGAATAACGCCAGGGCGATGCCAGCGATCAGGCCAATGACGATTTGCGTGACCAGGCTGGTGCGTTTCAAGCGGTGCAACAGGGACGGTGATGAAGCGCTCATAACGGTATCTCTGATTTTTTTGGGTACAGGGTTCCGAGTCACGCGGCAATAAGCAGGGCAGGCCACATGGGGGAACCAAAGGGTAGTGCGGCATCAATGCCAGAAAACTGGCCGATGAGCAGGGTGTATAAATCGCAGGTCGCGGACTTTATCACAGGGTCGTCCCGATCCTTCAGACCTGTGACGATCTGCCACCGGGTGTTCAACGCGATATGCAGGTTCGTGCAAGCCGCATCTGAAACACTCTGTTAAGATTCGCCATCCTCATTTTCAAATTCCGCCAGCGGGCCCTCGGGCTGTCGCTGTCGTCGTCGTTTTTCTGGAGTTGCGCATGCTTTTCCCCATTCTTCTGTTGTCGGCCGCCGGTTTCACGGTGCTGACCACGGAATTCATCATCGTCGGCCTGTTGCCGGCGATCGCCCGCGACCTGGACGTCACCATTCCCCAAGCGGGATTGCTGGTGACGTTGTTCGCGTTCACCGTGGCCGCATTCGGCCCGTTCCTGACCGCGTACTTCGCTCGATTTGAGCGTCGCAAACTGTTTATCTCGATTCTGATCATGTTCGGCGTGGCCAACACCATCGCCGCGTTTGCGCCGAACATCTGGGTGATGGCCTTCGCCCGGTTGATCCCTGCGTTGGGGTTACCGGTGTTCTGGGCTCTGGCCAGCGAGACGGCGGTGGACATCGTCGGGCCGGATCATGCGGGGCGGGCCATTTCCAAGATCGGCTTCGGGATTGTCTGCGCCATGGTGTTTGGTATTCCGGTCGGTACGCTGATTTCCGATGCATTCGGCTGGCGGAGCGCGTTCGGCATCCTGGCGGTGATCGCGTTGGCCAAGGCGTTGCTGCTGTATCTCTACTTGCCGGGCACCCTGCTGCATAAGAACCAGGTGAGCTTTCGTTCGCAGTTCAAGATCCTGCGCAACCCGTTGATGATCGGGCATGTGGTGCTGTCGATCCTGGTCTTTACCGGCATGTTCACCGCCTATACCTACCTGGCGGACATTCTTGAGCGCCTGGCCGGTTTCGACGGCGCGCTGGTGGGCTGGTGCCTGATGGGCTTCGGTGCGGTTGGGTTGATCGGCAACTGGTGGGGTGGCCGAGCGGTGGATCGTCATCCGCTGATTGCGTCGATGATGTTCTGCGCGTTTTTGATTGCCGGTCTGATTGCGCTGGTGCCGAACATTCAGTCACCGCTGGGTCTGGCGGCAGCGATGGGCATCTGGGGCGTCACCCAGGCCGCGCTGTTCCTGGTCAGCCATGTGCGCTTGATGAAGGCTGCGCCGCAAGCGCCGGCCTTCGCCGCGTCGCTGAACATCGCCGGGGCCAACCTCGGGATCGGCCTGGGCGCGATGGTTGGCGGTCGGGTGATCAACGCCGTTGGCCTGGGCGGCCTGGGTTTCGCGGCGGCGGCGTTTATCCTCGCGTCGATCCTGTTGGCCATGGCGCTGATGACCATGACGCCCCGTGAACCTCTCACAGTTCAGTAAATAGCTCGCGTCGGGCACCTTCGGTAATCGCAACGATGCCGGGGTGCTTGACCTTGCGTTCCACTGAAATGGCGTAGAACGACTCGGTGACCGCGTCGGTCTGGCCAATCACCTCCACGCCGTATTGGCGTTTCACCTCGTCGGCAATCACGCTCGGGCCGATAAAAATCCCGCTGCCGGATTGGCCGAAGGCCTGCATCAGTGCGCTGTCGTCGAATTCTCCGACGATGCGCGGCTGAATCTGTTGCTCGGCAAACCAGCGTTGCAAGCGACTGCGCACCACGGTTTCCGGCCCGGGAATCAGCAGCGGCGCGCCGTGCAGGTTGCGGGGGAAGTCCTGACCATGCAGCGCGGCCAGTTTCTGGGTCGCAAAGAAGCTGATCCCGCATTCACCGAGTTTCTGGCTATAGCCCTTGATGTCGAGGTTCGACGGCATCGGGCTGTCGGAGATCACCAGGTCCAGGCGCTGGATCGCCAGGTCGGCGAGCAACCGTTCCAGTTTGTCCTCACGGCAGGTGATGCGCAGCGGCTCGCTCAATTCCATGGTCGGCGCGATCAATCGATAGACGATGGATTTGGGCACCACGTCCGCCACGCCGACTCGAAACAGTATCTGTTGCTCATTGGGCTGGGCGCGAAGCATCAGCTCCAGTTCGCCGCCGAGTTGGAACATCTGCTCGGCGTAGGGCAGGGTCTGACGCCCGGCTTCGGTGAGTTCCAGATTGCGCCCGACCCGGCGAAACAATTCGATGCCGTAGGTTTGTTCGAGCAAGGAAATCTGCCCGCTGATGGTTTGCGGCGTCAGGTTCAGTTGCTCACAGGCGCGCACGATGCTGCCGGTTTTGGCCACGACCCAGAAGTAATGCAGCTGTCGATAATTCAGCAAATTGGTGAACCCCTGTTCAAATCACCCGTAGGAGCTGTCGAGTGCAACGAGGCTGCGATCTTTTGACGTAGTTTTTGAGGTTCAACATCAAAAGATCGCAGCCTCGTTGCACTCGACAGCTCCTACGGGGGTAACGTCATCGATGGCTTTTCGGCCTGGAATCGTTAAAACCGAAGTATAGCTGCTAAAAATACGAATTTTCCTGAAGTGTTTGCCTCCCTAGAATGCCTCGCTATCGACGGGGCGCTGTTTAGCGCCTGTCCGTGCTATCGAGGAAAGCTCCATGAAACTTACCGCTACCGCGCTGCTAATCACGTCTTTACTGGTACTGGCCGGTTGCGACCAGGCCGAAAAGAGTGCCCAGCAACTGATGGGCAAAGCCGCTGAAACCGCCAAACAGGCGATCGACGACACCCATAAAGCCGCCGAACAAGCGATCAGCGATGCCACCGGCGGGCTGATCAGCAAGAAAGAACCATCGGACAAAGACTCGGAAAAAACCGAATCGTCGTCCCAGGAAATCTAAACCGTCTTAAACGAGTCAGGACTGACCCATGGAATACCTTTTAGAACTTGCTGCAAGCCCCGCCGCCTGGGTTGCCCTGGCGACGCTGGTGGTGATGGAAATCGTGCTCGGCATCGATAACCTGATCTTTATCTCGATCCTGACCAACAAATTGCCGATGCAGCACCGGCAGAAAGCGCGTCGTATCGGTATCGGCATGGCGTTGATCCTGCGACTGGCGCTGTTGAGCACCATCGCGTTTATCGTCCAGTTGACCGAGCCTGTGATCGATATCCTTGGTCAGACGTTCTCCTGGAAGGACATCATCCTGATCGCCGGTGGCCTGTTCCTGTTGTGGAAGGCGACTACCGAGATCCATCACAGCATGGACCCGGCGCCGGAAGACCCGAAGTCGTCGACCTCGACTGTGACGCTGGGGTTTGCCGCCGCGATTGGTCAGATCCTGATGCTCGACATGGTGTTTTCCATCGACAGCATCATCACTGCTGTCGGCATGACCGAGCATTTGCCGATCATGATCATTGCGGTGGTGGTGTCGGTGCTGGTGATGTTGCTGGCCGCTGACCCGTTGGCCAAGTTCATCAACGACAACCCGACGGTGGTGATGCTGGCCTTGGGCTTCTTGATCATGATCGGCATGACGCTGATCGCCGAAGGCTTCGGCGCCCACGTACCGAAAGGCTACGTCTACGCGGCCATGGCGTTCTCGGCGACGATCGAGGGCTTGAACATGATGTCCCGGCGGGCCAAGCAGAAGCGACTGGCTGCTGAAGCTTAACCGGCGCTAAAACAAACGGCCGCCTGCGCTCGAAAGAGTCCAGGCGGCCGTTTTCGTTTGGCGGCGCAAAAGCCCCGGTCAATGGGCGGTGGCGGGGCGGTTCGTCGATTGATCGGTTTTCGCGACGGGGGCCGATTGCACCGAGTGGTGATGGTGCCGGCGGCTGATCCGCAGCACGCCCCACAACATGGCAGCGGCCACGGCAAGCCAGCCGAAAACCAGCATCACGATTGTCATTGTCAGGCTCATCGGTGCCTCCTCTTTGCCCTGCAGCGGGCACACACGCTATGCAAGTGACAGTCTAGTCGCTGGTGTGTTTCAGGCTATTGACCAAAGGTCGCCTGTCACCAACCGGTTCGCTCTATCGAATGCAAAGTACTGAGGGTTAAGGCTATACCGCCGCCGCGCGGCATCCTATGATCGACAGCCAAGCCGGGGGCACGATTGCCTGGCGTCTGAACAAGAGAGTGATGATGGTGCGGGTATTTTCTCGAATGCTGCTGGTAGTGGGGTGTGTGGCTGGCCTTGCGGGCTGCGCCGGTAGTGTGTCGCCGGAGGTCAAGCGTCTGCCGGAGCGTGTTGAGCTCAGCGGTACGTTTTATCGAGGCGACGCCAACCAAAGTGGGCCACAAGTGCTGGCCAGCATGCTGGCTCAGCAAGGTGTGATGATTACCCCTGGACTGCTCGAAAAACCCCTGCATTTGCCGGGCGCCGAGGCGCAGTTGCAGCAGAACATGCAGAACGTGGCTCGTGAGTACGGCATGGTGGTCTACCCGCTGGACGACAATCTGCCGGCGCTGTTGACTCAAGTCGCCGCCGGTTATCCGGTGATGGTGCGTTTCACTGAAGGTTCGGCCTTCTGGGCCGGGCCGCGGTACGCCATCCTTTCCGGGTACAACCGTCAGAAGCAGACGGTGCTGTTGCGTGCCGGGATGAACCGCCGGTTGCTGATGAGCTTCAGTTCCTTTGAGTCCTCCTTCAAGAATGCCGGTGGCTGGGCGGTGCTGATTCAGAAGCCGAACCAGATTCCCGCCAAGGTCGATGAGCAGCGCTGGCTGAAAGCCGCGAGCGATCTGGGGCAGGCTGGTCAGGAGCAGGCGGCAGCGCGGGCGGCCAAGGCATTGAAGGCTCAATAGCGCGAGTCACTCCGTTCGTCACCTTCAGGGCACCGTCGCGTGCCCTTGGCCTCTCAGGTATAAGGCCCGGATGTTCCCGGGCCAGACCCCAAGGAGGCGTCTATGGCACAGCCCACAAACTCAAGCGGCCCTCACTCATCTGAACATTCGTCCGGTCATGAACTGGATTTTGATCCCGATTCGCCGGACCTTGCCGATCCACAGGTTGATCCCGTCGGCCCCGCGAAGGCGCCCAGGGACATCAAACCTGGCGAGGATCAAAGTAAGCCAGCCAGGCCCTACGATCCGCTGGCCGATCTCAAACCCTGACGTGCAGTGAGGTGTTTATGTCTACCGATTCGAGTTTTGACGACAAAGGTCCGGACAGCGTCCCGACAACCCCCGAAGACGACATTGATCCGGTGATGGACCCCGACAGCCCGCTCAGGGACCCGTTGGCACGCCCGATGGTGGTGCCAACCGAACATCCCCAGGGCTGGAAAGACCCGAGTGCCGGGGATGGCATTCCTGATGACGACCAGATGCCGTTGCCCAACGATTAATCCCTCTGCGCAATGAAAAAGCCCCGAATAATCGGGGCTTTGTTTTGCCTGTCACTTGCCTATTTCGAGGCTTCAACCACGCCGGTCTGACGATGTTTGAGGTTTTTCGCGGCTTTGTACTGCAAAGCCACGGACGGCGCATCGTTGCTGCGGCCGGTTTCGACCCAGCTGCGAATCCGGGTGGCATCGGCAAAGTGCGTGTATTTGCCAAACGCATCGAGGATCACCAAGGCTACCGGGCGATTGCCCATGCTGGTCACCAGGACCAGGCAGTGACCAGCCTCGTTGGTGAAGCCGGTCTTGGTGATTTTGATGTCCCAGTTGGCTTTGTTCACCAGGTGATCGGTGTTGTGGAAACCCAAGGTGTAGTTGGGTTTACGGAACGCAACCGTGGTTTCCTTGGTGGTGGTCAACTCGGTCAGCAGCGGGTACTTGTGCGCAGCGACCAGCAATTTGCTCAGGTCGCGCGCCGTCGAGACGTTGCGCGGGGACAGGCCGGTGGGTTCGACGAAGTGGGTGTTGCTCATGCCCAAAGCCTTGGCCTTGGCGTTCATGGCCGCGATGAACGCGACGTAGCCGCCAGGGTAGTGATGGGCGAGGGTCGCGGCGGCGCGGTTTTCCGAGGACATCAGTGCGATCAGCAACATCTTCTTGCGCGGCAGCTCGCTATTGAGCTTGACCCGAGAGAACACGCCTTTCATTTCCGGCGTGTGGCTGATGTCGACGTTGATGTACTCCTCCATGTTTTGGTGGGCTTCAACTACTACCAGGCCAGTCATCAGTTTGCTCACGGAGGCGATCGGCACGACCACGTCCGGGTTACTCGAATAAATGACTTTGTTGGTCTGCAGATCCATCAGCAAAGCGCTGCCGGAAGCGATCTTCAATGTTGAGGCGTCACGGGGTGCCGCGGTGGTTTCCGCGGCGTGGGTCATTGGCGTGATAACAGTCCCTGTAAATGCAAAAAATAGACTCAGGATGGAAAGACGGATTTTCACGCGGGCGAACTCATAAGGGTGGATATGCCGTTTTGTAACGGGCTGTTTCTTAAAAACGACGCATTTTAGGAGTATGAGCCACGATAGCGCTAGGCGCCTGTTTGACGAGTGCTTTATATGAAGAAAATTTAATGTTTTTAGGCTTGGACCGTTAGTGTGCAGGCGCTTAATTGACTCACTTTTGTTCGTTGTGCTTCGGGATGGGTTTGCGTTTGGTCAGGGGTACAAGCATCGCGACGCTTTGTTGATAGCGTTGGTATCGTTCGCCAAACAGGTCGACCAGGTCTTTCTCTTCAAAATGGACCCCGATGAGGATGTAGATGGTACTGAGTAGAGCAAACAGAAGATGTCCGGCGGTCATGTCGGGTGTCGCCCAGAACACCATCAGAAACCCCAGGTACAAAGGATGGCGGACCAGCTTGTAGAGCAAAGGGGTTTTGAAGGTCGGGGTGTCGAGCCTGGCCGGGTACCACGCGTTGAGTGTCTGCTTGATACCGAGCAACTCGAAGTGACTGATCAGAAAAGTGGCGAGCACCGCCACGCCGCAGCCAAGCCAGAACAAGGCCATGAGCAATCCACGGCCCCCTGCGGACGTTACGCTCCAGACGGAGGTCGTGATGGGTTGCCACAGCCAGAAAAGCAACGCGAGCACCAGGCACGTTGACAGCACGTAGGTGGCGCGTTCGATGGGGGCGGGGATGCGCTGGGTCCACCAGCGTTTAAAGCGCTGTCGCGCCATGCCGCTGTGCTGCACGGCAAACAGTGTGATCAGCAAGGTGTCGATGATGACGGCCTGCGGCCAGTTGAGGTTGGGGCCGGCGTTGATGTCTTTGGGGACCCCGATGCCTGAGAGAAACCCGATCAGGTAAAGCGTGATGAGCAAAAAAAACAGATAGCAGCAGAGGCTGTAAAGAAGGCCGGCGAGTTTTCCTGCGGAGGAACTCAAGTGATGTATGGGGTTCATGGACGACTCCTGGCGAACGGGCCATTTGTATCCGGAGGGTGGTTGTTAAACAGCGGGTATTTTATTCCTAAAGTTTACGACTGGTTACCCAACACCAAAAACAAAAAAGCCCCGCCAAATAGCGGGGCTCTGGATACAGCAAGCCAGAAACTCAGCCGTGCAGGGTTTCCGCTGCGTACAGGGTGTTTTCCAGCAGGCAGGCTCGGGTCATCGGACCGACACCGCCCGGCACCGGGGTGATCCAGCCGGCGCGGGGCAGGGCGGTTTCGTAGATCACGTCACCGACCAGCTTGCCGTCTTCCTGGCGGTTGATGCCAACATCGATCACGATCGCGCCTTGCTTGATCCACTCGCCCTTGACCAGGCCCGGCTTACCGGCAGCGACCACCACCAGGTCAGCGCGGCCGACGTGGCCGGCCAGATCTTTGGTGAAACGGTGGGTGACGGTGACGGTGCAGCCAGCCAGCAGCAGTTCCATGGCCATCGGGCGACCGACAATGTTGGAGGCACCGACAATCACGGCGTCCATCCCGTAGAGATCAGCGCCGGTGCTTTCCAGCAGGGCCATGATGCCTTTAGGGGTGCACGGGCGCAGCAATGGGATGCGTTGGGCCAGGCGACCGACGTTATAGGGGTGGAAGCCGTCGACATCTTTATCCGGACGAATGCGCTCCAGCAATTTGGAGGCGTCCAGGTGGGCAGGTAAAGGAAGCTGCAGCAGAACGCCGTCGATTGCCGGGTCGTCGTTCAGGCGATCGATCAAGTCAGTCAGCGCTTCTTGAGTGGTTTCTGAAGGCAGGTCGTAGGCCTGGGACAGGAAGCCGACCTCTTCACAGTCTTTACGCTTGTGCGAGACATAAACCTGAGAGGCAGGATCGCTGCCGACCAGGATCACCGCGAGGCCGGGTGTGCGCAAGCCTTGCTGGCGACGCTCGGCAACTCGTTTGGCGATCTGCTGGCGCAGGCTGGCGGCGATCGATTTGCCGTCGATTAGTTGTGCAGTCATTGCGCGTGATTAACCATCGAGAGGGGAAAAAAAGAGAGCGCATTCTCGCATGCCAAGAGGTGAGGGCAAAGGCGCTTGGTCTGCAAATTCCTCTAAGCCCTTTAATTAAATGATTTTTTTTTAAAAAGGATTTGACGGCCTTTGGGGCGCTCTATACTATTCGTCGCACTTGTCGGGCACAGCCTAGCACTGGATGAGAAGGTCAAGCGGGATTACGGTTCTGCGAGGCTGGAAGCACTTAGTTTGTAGTCCTCCAAGAGTACAGATTAATAAGGCGCCCGTAGCTCAGCTGGATAGAGCATCCGCCTTCTAAGCGGATGGTCGCAGGTTCGAGTCCTGCCGGGTGCGCCATTAGGCAGCTTTGGCACAAGTAGCGCAATATGGTGGGCGTAGCTCAGTTGGTAGAGCACGGGATTGTGACTCCCGTTGTCGAGGGTTCGATCCCCTTCGTCCACCCCATATTTCAAAAGGCGCCAGATTAACAGTCTGGCGCCTTTGCTTTAACAGATTCAAAGCGCGGATGTGGTGGAATTGGTAGACACACTGGATTTAGGTTCCAGCGCCGCAAGGTGTAAGAGTTCGAGTCTCTTCATCCGCACCAAATAAAGCTTCACTCAGGTCTTTTGGTTTGAGCGGGGCAAAGCAAGGAAGTTGTTTGGCTTCTTTGTAAAGCAATATGGTGGGCGTAGCTCAGTTGGTAGAGCACGGGATTGTGACTCCCGTTGTCGAGGGTTCGATCCCCTTCGTCCACCCCATATTTCGAGAGGCGCCAGATTTAACAGTCTGGCGCCTTTTTTGTTTTAGTGGTTCGAGTATTTAGCGGCTGCAGGTTCTGGGTCGCAGGGGCGGGGTATTTCGTCGTATTTATGTTTCTCGATGATGCCGCGCCGCCCGCCGGCCTTGCTTGCGAGGTTGGCTGTCAGGGAGATGACTGGCCACTTCTTCTATATATAGAAGGGTTGGTGCAGAGCCCTGGTTTGACTGGCTGTATTTGCTAACAGGGCGAGGCACAACCGTTTGTCCCTCGCCTATAAATTGCCTGCTGCTTTTTTACCCGTTTTCAGTAGGGTGACTTCTTGAGTTTGACCCACTAGAATGCATGCCCTTGATTCTGGGGTCGGAAACGGCCGGCTAACGTCTGTGCAACGAGGAATATCCATGCAAGTTTCTGTTGAAAATACTTCTGCTCTTGAGCGCCGCATGAGCATCACCGTGCCGGCTGAGCGCATCGAGACTCAGGTCAACAAGCGTCTGCAGCAGACCGCGCAAAAGGCCAAGATTGCTGGCTTCCGTCCAGGCAAAGTGCCAATGAGTGAAATCAAGCGTCGTTTCGGCGCTGATGCACGTCAGGAAGCTGTTGGCGACGTGATTCAGTCCTCCTTCTACGAAGCTGTAGTTGAGCAGAAGCTGAACCCGGCTGGCGCTCCTTCGATCGAGCCTAAATCCATCGAAGCTGGCAAAGATCTGGAATACGTCGCGATCTTCGAAGTGTTCCCGGAGTTCACTGTAGCCGGTTTCGACGGTATCGCCGTTGAACGCCTGAGCGCTGACGTGGCTGATGCTGATCTGGACAAGATGCTGGACGTGCTGCGCAAGCAGAACACCCGTTTCGAAGTGGCTGATCGTGCTGCCCAGGCTGACGATCAACTGAACATCGATTTCGTTGGCAAGGTTGACGGCGAAGTGTTCGCTGGCGGCTCCGCCAAAGGCACTCAGTTGGTTATCGGTTCCGGCCGCATGATCCCTGGTTTCGAAGACGGTCTGGTTGGCGCTAAAGCCGGCGAAGAACGCGTTCTGAACCTGACTTTCCCTGAGGACTACCAGAACCTCGACCTGGCTGGCAAGACCGCCGAGTTCACTGTGACCGTGAACACTGTTTCCGAGCCGAAACTGCCAGAGCTGAACGAAGAGTTCTTCGCTCAATTCGGCATCAAGGAAACCGGTCTGGAAGGCTTCCGCACCGAAGTTCGCAAGAACATGGAGCGCGAGCTGCGTCAGGCGATCAAATCCAAGGTCAAGAATCAGGTAATGGACGGTCTGCTGGCCACCAACCCGATCGAAGTGCCTAAGGCTCTGCTGTCCAACGAAGTTGATCGTCTGCGCGTGCAGGCCGTTCAGCAGTTCGGCGGCAACATCAAGCCTGATCAACTGCCGGCCGAGCTGTTCGAAGAACAAGCCAAGCGCCGCGTTGTACTGGGTCTGATCGTGGCTGAAGTGGTCAAGCAATTCGACCTCAAGCCTGATGAAGCCCGCGTTCGCGAAATGATTCAGGAAATGGCTTCGGCCTACCAAGAGCCTGAGCAGGTCGTGTCCTGGTACTACAAGAACGACCAGCAACTGAACGAAGTCCGTTCGGTTGTGCTGGAAGAACAAGTTGTGGATACTGTTCTGCAGAAGGCTAACGTGACCGACAAATCGGTCTCTTACGAAGAAGCAGTCAAGCCGGTAGAAGCTCCACAAGCCGACTGATCGCTTTTTGCGGTAAGAAGTAATCACCATAAGCCAGCCTTCGTGCTGGCTTATGCGTATTCAAGACATAACTATTTGGGAGTGACTGCAGAGCATGTTCCGTAATTCGTATATTCAGCAGAACTCTGATATCCAGGCCGCAGGCGGCCTGGTCCCGATGGTTGTCGAGCAGTCCGCTCGTGGCGAGCGCGCCTACGACATCTATTCGCGCCTTCTCAAGGAGCGAGTGATCTTTCTGGTTGGCCCGGTAGAGGACTACATGGCCAACCTGATCTGTGCGCAACTGCTGTTCCTTGAAGCGGAAAACCCGGACAAGGACATCCATCTCTATATCAACTCCCCGGGCGGCTCGGTGACAGCGGGCATGTCGATCTACGACACCATGCAGTTCATCAAGCCTAACGTGTCGACTACCTGTATCGGTCAGGCGTGCAGCATGGGCGCGTTCCTGCTGACGGCCGGTGCTCCTGGCAAGCGTTTCTGCCTGCCAAACTCGCGTGTGATGATTCACCAGCCATTGGGTGGTTTCCAAGGCCAGGCATCGGATATCGAAATCCATGCCAAGGAAATCCTCTTCATTCGTGAGCGTCTCAACACGCTGATGGCCAAGCACAGCGGTCACACTCTTGAAGAAATCGAGCGCGACACCAACCGCGATAACTTCATGAGCGCAGAAGCCGCGCGTGACTACGGGTTGATCGATGAAGTGATCAGCCAGCGCCCCGCTTAAAATAAGCAGCTCAAAATAGGCTAGGTCGGCTGCTCCGATCACCAGCGGGCTTGAAAAAGCCCGCAATAGCCTTCATCTTGTGTTGCAAGCCTATCGGATTTGGATCGAACGAATGACTGACACCCGCAACGGCGAGGACAACGGCAAGCTGCTCTATTGCTCCTTCTGTGGCAAAAGCCAGCATGAAGTGCGCAAATTGATTGCCGGTCCCTCGGTGTTTATCTGCGACGAGTGCGTCGACCTGTGCAATGACATCATCCGCGAGGAGGTGCAGGAAGCCCAGGCCGAGAGCAGCGCGCATAAATTGCCATCGCCTAAAGAAATCAGCGGCATCCTTGATCAGTATGTGATTGGTCAAGAGCGTGCGAAAAAGGTTCTGGCCGTAGCGGTGTACAACCACTACAAACGCCTGAACCAGCGTGACAAAAAGAATGACGACGTCGAACTCGGCAAAAGCAACATTTTGCTGATCGGCCCGACAGGCTCGGGTAAAACCCTGCTTGCCGAAACACTGGCTCGTTTGCTGAACGTTCCGTTCACCATCGCCGACGCAACCACCCTCACCGAGGCCGGTTATGTAGGTGAAGATGTCGAGAACATCATTCAGAAGCTGCTGCAGAAGTGCGATTACGACGTGGAAAAAGCCCAGATGGGCATTGTCTACATCGATGAGATCGACAAGATCTCGCGCAAGTCTGACAACCCGTCGATCACCCGGGACGTTTCCGGTGAAGGCGTGCAGCAGGCACTGCTCAAGTTGATCGAAGGCACGGTCGCTTCCGTTCCGCCGCAAGGTGGTCGCAAGCACCCGCAGCAGGAATTCCTTCAGGTCGACACCCGTAACATCCTGTTCATCTGCGGTGGTGCTTTCTCCGGTCTGGAAAAGGTTATTCAGAACCGTTCCACCAAGGGTGGCATCGGTTTCAACGCGGAAGTACGTAGCAAGGAAGAAGGCAAGAAAGTCGGTGAGTCCCTGCGTGAAGTCGAGCCTGACGATCTGGTCAAGTTCGGTCTGATCCCGGAATTCGTCGGTCGTCTGCCGGTTCTTGCCACGTTGGACGAGCTGGATGAGGCTGCTCTGATGCAGATCCTCACCGAGCCGAAAAATGCTCTGACCAAGCAGTACGCCAAGCTGTTCGAGATGGAAGGCGTGGACCTGGAATTCCGGGCCGACGCATTGAAATCGGTCGCCAAACGTGCCCTGGAACGCAAGACCGGTGCCCGTGGATTGCGTTCGATTCTTGAAGGTGTATTGCTCGACACTATGTATGAAATCCCCTCGCAGTCCGAGGTGAGTAAAGTAGTGATCGATGAAAGCGTTATCGAAGGCAAGTCCAAGCCACTGTATATCTACGAAAACAGTGAGCCGGCTGCCAAGGCCGCGCCAGACGCTTAAGCGTCACGCTGCTGGAACAAAGAAGGGGCCTTCGGGCCCCTTTTCTTTTAAAGCGTTTTAACACCTTCTTTGCGCTTGTTTTTTTGAAAGCAGCCCCCATCTTGGTTTCAAGCTTACTTCCATCTGTTTACGGCCTTATGGCCGCCGTAGAGGCGAAATCATGAAGACAACCATCGAATTGCCTCTCCTGCCATTGCGTGATGTTGTGGTTTATCCGCACATGGTTATCCCGCTGTTCGTGGGGCGCGAGAAATCCATCGAAGCCCTTGAGGCAGCGATGACGGGCGACAAGCAGATCCTTCTGCTGGCTCAGAGAAACCCTGCTGACGACGATCCCGGTGAAGAAGCACTTTATCGCGTAGGTACCATCGCGACCGTTCTGCAGTTGCTGAAGCTGCCTGACGGCACTGTCAAGGTTCTGGTCGAAGGCGAGCAACGGGGCGCCGTGGAGCGCTTCAGCGAAGTGGACGGCCACTGCCGTGCCGAAGTCTCGCTGATCGACGAAGTCGACGCGCCTGAGCGCGAGTCGGAAGTGTTTGTGCGCAGCCTGCTGGCTCAATTCGAACAATATGTGCAGTTGGGCAAGAAAGTCCCGGCTGAAGTCCTGTCGTCGCTCAACAGCATCGACGAGCCAGGTCGCCTGGTCGACACCATGGCCGCCCACATGGCCCTGAAGATCGAGCAGAAGCAGGAAATTCTCGAAATCATCGATTTGTCGGCCCGGGTCGAGCACGTTCTGGCGTTGCTGGACGCCGAGATCGATCTGCTGCAAGTCGAGAAACGCATTCGCGGTCGTGTCAAAAAACAAATGGAGCGCAGTCAGCGCGAGTACTACCTGAATGAGCAGATGAAGGCCATTCAGAAAGAACTCGGCGACAGCGACGAAGGCCATAACGAAATCGAAGAGCTGAAAAAGCGCATCGATGCCGCTGGCCTGCCGAAAGATGCCTTGGCCAAGGCCCAGGGCGAGTTGAACAAGCTCAAGCAAATGTCGCCAATGTCGGCTGAAGCCACCGTGGTGCGTTCGTACATCGACTGGCTGGTTCAGGTGCCGTGGAAGGCTCAGAGCAAGGTGCGTCTGGACCTGGCTCGCGCTGAAGACATTCTCGACGCCGACCACTACGGTCTGGACGAAGTCAAAGAACGCATTCTCGAATACCTCGCCGTGCAAAAACGTGTGAAGAAGATTCGTGGTCCGGTGTTGTGCCTGGTCGGTCCTCCTGGGGTGGGTAAAACCTCCCTCGCGGAGTCGATTGCGCACGCCACCAACCGCAAATTCGTCCGCATGGCCCTCGGTGGCGTGCGTGATGAAGCGGAAATTCGTGGTCATCGCCGTACTTACATCGGTTCGATGCCAGGAAGATTGATTCAAAAGATGACAAAGGTTGGGGTTCGCAACCCGCTGTTCCTGCTCGATGAAATCGACAAGATGGGCAGCGATATGCGCGGTGACCCGGCGTCGGCGTTGCTGGAAGTGCTCGACCCTGAGCAGAACCACAACTTCAACGATCACTATCTGGAAGTCGACTACGACCTGTCCGATGTGATGTTCCTTTGCACCTCCAATTCCATGAACATTCCGCCGGCGCTGCTGGACCGGATGGAAGTGATCCGTCTGCCGGGCTACACCGAAGACGAGAAGATCAACATCGCCGTCAAATACCTCTCGCCGAAGCAGATTGCTGCCAACGGCTTGAAGAAAGGCGAGCTGGAATTCGATTCCGAAGCGATCCGCGACATCATCCGCTATTACACTCGCGAAGCCGGTGTACGGGGGCTGGAGCGCCAGATTGCCAAGGTGTGCCGCAAGACGGTCAAAGAGCACGCGCTGGAAAAACGCTTCTCGGTGAAGGTCACTGCCGAGATGCTCGAACACTTCCTGGGTGTGCGCAAATTCCGCTACGGCCTGGCTGAATCCCAGGATCAGATCGGTCAAGTGACCGGGCTGGCGTGGACGCAAGTGGGCGGCGAGTTGCTGACCATCGAAGCTGCGGTGGTTCCGGGTAAAGGTCAGTTGATCAAGACCGGCTCATTGGGTGATGTGATGGTCGAATCGATCACCGCAGCGCTGACCGTTGTTCGCAGTCGTGCCAAGAGCCTGGGGATTCCCCTGGACTTCCACGAGAAGCGCGACACGCACATCCACATGCCGGAAGGGGCAACGCCTAAAGACGGCCCTAGCGCGGGTGTAGGCATGTGCACGGCCCTGGTGTCGGCATTGACCGGGATTCCTGTACGTGCAGATGTCGCCATGACTGGCGAAATCACCTTGCGTGGCCAGGTGCTGGCGATCGGTGGTTTGAAAGAAAAACTGCTGGCCGCTCACCGAGGCGGGATCAAGACTGTGATCATTCCTGAAGAGAACGTACGCGATCTGAAGGAAATTCCTGACAATATCAAGCAAGATCTGCAGATTAAACCGGTTAAATGGATTGACGAGGTCCTGCAAATTGCGCTGCAATACGCGCCGGAGCCCTTGCCTGATGTGGCTCCGGAGATTGTCGCGAAGGATGAAAAACGCGAGTCCGATTCTAAGGAAAGAATTAGCACGCATTAAGTACGTATTTGCCTGGGGGGCTTCCTTGACAGCTTTTTAGAGCCCTTGTTATAAAGCGGCTCTTAAGTGTCTGTAGGCCATTCAGCACTCGTTTTTGCTTTCACCAAAAAACTTAGAATCATACTCAAATAGATATAAGGGGACTTAGAGTGAACAAGTCGGAACTGATTGATGCTATCGCTGCATCCGCTGATATCCCGAAAGCTGCTGCTGGCCGTGCGCTGGACGCTGTAATCGAATCCGTCACTGGCGCTCTGAAGGCTGGCGACTCCGTTGTTCTGGTTGGTTTCGGTACGTTCTCCGTAACCGATCGTCCTGCTCGCATCGGTCGTAACCCACAGACCGGTAAGACGCTGGAAATCGCAGCAGCCAAAAAACCAGGTTTCAAAGCCGGTAAAGCACTGAAAGAAGCTGTCAACTAAGTTCGATTCAGGTTTTTGCCTATCCGGGTCGGGGTCATGCCTGACCTGGCAGCGGAGCGGTAGTCCAGTCAGCAAGTTGCCGATCTGAGACACCGAGGCTCGCAAGTTCGAGTCATCGGTCCGCTCCGCCAGTTACGAGAAGGCGCATCCTCGGATGCGCCTTTCTTCTATCCGGATTCTACCCACGCTCCACGGTTGCCTAATTTTGAAGTTCAACCGTTTCTGGGGGACGCATGCTGCAGAATATCAGGGACAATTCACAAGGCTGGATTGCCAAGACCATTATCGGAGTCATCGTTGCACTGATGGCTTTGACCGGTTTCGACGCCATTTTCAAGGCCACGACGCACAGCAATGATGCGGCCAAGGTCAACGGCGAAGAAATCAGCCAGAACGAGCTGAGCCAAGCCGTCGATATGCAACGCCGTCAGCTGATGCAACAGCTGGGCAAGGATTTCGACGCGTCGTTGCTCGACGAAAAAATGCTGCGCGAATCGGCCCTCAAGGGTTTGATCGATCGCAAGCTGCTGCTGCAAGGCGCAGAAAAATCGAAATTCGCTTTCTCTGAAGCCGCTTTGGACCAGGTGATCCTGCAGACGCCTGAATTCCAGGCTGACGGCAAGTTCAGCCCTGAGCGTTTCGACCAGGTGATCCGTCAACTGGGCTACAGCCGTATGCAGTTCCGCCAGATGCTCGCTCAGGAAATGCTGATCGGTCAGTTGCGTGCGGGCCTGGCCGGCAGTGGTTTCGTTACCGATGCACAGGTGCTGTCCTTTGCCCGTCTGGAAAAACAGACCCGCGACTTCGCCACCCTGAACGTCAAGGTTGACCCGGCGGCCGTAAAGCTGACCGACGATGAGGTCAAGGCTTACTACGACGAACACGCAAAGGAATTCATGACGCCGGATCAGGTGGTCATCGATTACCTGGAATTGAAGAAGTCTTCCTTCTTTGATCAGGTCGCCGTCAAGGACGAAGACCTGCAAGCGGCCTATCAGAAAGAAACCGCCAACCTGGCCGAACAACGCCGGGCTGCGCACATTCTGATCGAAGTGAACGACAAAGTGACCGAGGCGCAAGCCAAGGCCAAGATCGAAGAAGTGCAGGCGCGTCTGGCCAAAGGCGAGAAGTTCGAGGCCCTGGCCAAGGAATTCTCCCAGGACCCGGGTTCAGCGAACAACGGCGGTGACCTCGGTTACGCCGGTCCTGGCGTCTATGATCCGGCGTTCGAAAAAGCCCTGTACTCGTTGGCCAAGGATCAAGTGTCCGAGCCTGTTCGTACCGACTTCGGCTTCCACCTGATCAAGCTGTTGGGCGTTGAAGCGCCGCAAGTTCCTACGTTTGCCAGCCTCAAGGACAAGCTGACCCGCGAGCTGAAAACCCAGCAAGTCGAGCAGCGTTTCGTCGAAGCGACCAAGCAACTGGAAGATTCGTCGTTCGAAGCGTCTGACCTGGCTCAGCCGGCGCAGGACTTGAAGTTGACTGTCCACACCTCCGCGCCGTTCGGCCGTGAAGGTGGCGAAGGTGTTGCGGCCAACCGTGCCGTGGTCACTGCAGCGTTCAGCCCTGAAGTGCTGGATGAGGGTGCCAACAGCACCGCCATCGAGCTCGATCCGGAAACCGTGATCGTGCTGCGTGCCAAAGAGCACTTGAAGCCTTCGCAGTTGCCGCTCGAAAGCGTGGCTGCCAACATCCGTACGCAATTGGCCAAGGAGCACGCCAGTGCTGCCGCCAAGACCAAGGCCGATGAGTTGATCGCCAGCCTGCGCGATGGCAAGACCCCGCTGGACAAGGCTATCGACGGCCAGAACTGGAAAGTCACCGCAGCAGCCACCCGTGCGCAGGAAGGGGTTGACCCAACCGTGCTGCAGGCGCTGTTCCGCATGCCTAAGCCAGCCGCCAAAGACAAGCCGACCTTCAGCAGCGTAACCCTGGCCGATGGTAGCCTGGTGATCGTGCGCCTCAATGGCGTGAACGAAGCGGCGGCGCCGACCGATGAAGAGAAGGCTCAATACCGTCGCTTCCTCGCTTCGCGCATTGGCCAGCAAGACTTTGCTGCCTACCGCAAGCAGTTGGAAGCCGAAGCAGACATCAAGCGTTACTGATGACTGACTGAGTTTTGCGCTCCACAAGAACCCTGGCCGTAAGGCCGGGGTTTTTTTGTGGGTCAAGGTCGCAGCTGTCGGCAGTGCCTACAGGCGCGTAGGTGCTGCCGAAGGCTGCGATCTTTTGATCTTTGCTCTATTCATCGGTAATCCGTCCTGCCCAGCGCGACTTTTCCTCCATATAACGGTCAACACACCTGTAACCGTTTTAAGACACTAATCGGTGCGCACCTAAGCATCGTTCTGTTGCACAATACGCCCCGGACCGTTTTCTCTCAGGATGTTCAATGTTTAGATCAATTCCCATGCGTGTTGCAGGATTGGCGCTGATGCTGGCCGTTGCTGCCGGTTGTTCGTCGAAGAAAGCCGCCATCTATGAGCATGAGAACTTCGACGATTCCGGGACCTTTTCTCGCAACTATCCGGTGACTGATACGCAGACCTGCGAAGCCGCTCGTCGCGCCTTGCTCAGCCAGGGTTACATCATCACCAGCAGCGATCCGAAACTGGTCAGCGGGCACAAGAGCTTCCAGCAGACCGGCGAGACCCACATGGAGATCAGCTTCAGTGTGGTCTGTGCCGATGACGGCTCCGAAGGCCATCACGCCACGATGTTCGCCAACGCCTTGCAGGATCGCTACGCGTTGAAGAAGACCAATAACTCCGCCAGCCTCGGCGTCGGCGTGTTGGGCTCGGTGTCGATGCCAATCGGTTCGTCTGACGATTCGATGGTCAAGGTGGCCAGCGAAACCGTGTCCTCGGCCAAATTCTACGAGCGTTTCTTTACCCTGGTGGAGTTGTTCCTGCCGCCGGAAGCGAAGAAAGCCGCGCACATTGTCGAGAAACCGAAAACCGACCTGGGCGTGCCTGAAGCCAAGGCTGCACCGGCAGCACTGGCGCCGACGCCAGCGCCGGCCCCCGTCGCAGAACCTGTAGCGGCCCCGGCCCCCGAACCGGCCCCTGCGGTCTCGGAGCCGGTCGCACCGCCACCAGAAGCGGCCCCGATCACCCCGGTTGAAACGTCTGAGCCGGCGGCTCCAAGCACCGAAACCATCACACCACCTGTGCATCCGGACAACATGCCGGCGCCAAGCGAGCCGATCCCTGCGATGCCGTCCTCCGGGCAGTAAGCGCCCCAGGCGCTACGGGAGCGTGCCGCCGGCACGTGTCCCGTAGTCGTCATCAAGATTGACCCACGTCAAACCAGGCCGTTGTCCTACGGGCTGAATCGAAAAAATCCTGTGATAAATTCCTGACCACCTGCTACGTTTTATTCAGTAGCGGCAGAGTGTCGTGTGAGCGTCATTTTTCTTTCACGCGGGCACTTTATGCTCAAGGCGCTGGTCATTTGATCAGGCCATTTTTAATGAGTAACAGGGGGAACATCACAATGGATGAATATCAAGAAGAGCTGCTCGAGTACCAGGCGTTTGAACTGGACCCGCTGGAACCGGCCGAAGACGCCACCGAGCTGTAAGGCGTTACGCGGATTGGCGATGGCTGCGGCGAAACTCGCCAGGTGTCTGGCCGTTCCAGCGTTTGAAGGCTCGTTGAAAGGCTTCGGCTGAGGCAAAGCCCAGCAGATAGGCGATTTCCCCGAACGCCAGTTCGGTATCGCGAATGTAAGTCATGGCCAGGTCGCGGCGAGTGTCGTTGAGAATTGCACGAAATTGCGTGCCTTCCTCGGCGAGTTTGCGACGCAAGGTCCAGGTTGGCAGCTTCAGGCGTGCCGCCACTTCTTCCAGGTCGGGTTCCCGACCGCCATTGAGCAACGGACCCAGCAACTGAGTGATGCGTTCGCGCAGGCTACGGGTGCGTGTCAGTTGTTCCAGTTCCCGTTCACACAGTTGCAGCAGGTGTCGCCAGGTGCTCGGGCAGTGTTGCGGGTTGCGCTGGGCGAGGCTGTCCAGGCTCAGGCGCAGTTGATTGTGTTCGGCGCCGAACTGGATCGGACAATCGCCCAAGACGTCGTAGGCCTCCCG
Source organism: Janthinobacterium sp. LPB2021202312-11-4 (assembly GCF_037049705.1). Classification (NCBI taxonomy): domain Bacteria; kingdom Pseudomonadati; phylum Pseudomonadota; class Betaproteobacteria; order Burkholderiales; family Oxalobacteraceae; genus Janthinobacterium; species Janthinobacterium sp. LPB2021202312-11-4. The sequence continues at coordinate 100,322 of NZ_JBAGKV010000007.1, forward strand.
ATAATCCGGTGCCTCGAATTCGATTTCTATGCGTTCGGCCCGCAGTGGGGCAGGGCTCAGGCTGGACAACTGCTGCAACCAACCAGCGATGATCGAATCCACCACAAAGCGGTTGTAGGCGTTGTACGGGCTGATGGAGTAAAACCGCAGCCACGCGCCCCGGACGTCTTCGTGAAAACTCGACTGGCCGCGATAGTTGGAGCCGTACAAGGCTTCGAAGCGAATCAGGCAACGCGCCGCTTCCCGTACTGTCGGCGCCTGCGCGGCGGTGACCCCGGCAAGGCCGGCCTGGCTCAAGCGACTGAGTTGGCCCATGCGCAAGCCCAGCGCCGGGTCGGCGGTCAGTTGAATCGCGCCGTGGCCCAGGCGCATGTAGCGCGGGATCGACAGGCGGGCGCCGGCTTCACCCAGGCGAGCCGCGTCGAGGCCGTATTGGTCGAGCAACGGTTGAGGATCGGCGCCATGGCTGCGCACGGCGTCGGCCAGGCTATGAACAAAGCCCACCGACAAATCCCCAAGGCGCATCGGCAGCGGTTTCATGATTTACAACCAGAGGTTCAGCAAACGCGCGCCACGGTCACTGCCATCGGCGGAATGTTGGCCGTTGCTGCTGAGAAAGCTTTGGCCGGCGCTGCCCTTGTCCCAGAACTGTCCACGCAGGAACACGCTCACGCCGGCAATTGCCTGACTGCTGGGTGGCTGGGCAATCAGGGTCAAGCGGTGCCAGGCCTGGCCTTCGCTGAGCTCGCCGGGCTTGAGGCTGACCGAGCCTGGTGTGGACAGGCCTTTATAGCCGCGCCACGGTTTGTCCCAAGTACCGTGCCCGACGACGAACGCGGGGACTGCCACCAGTTGCGCACCCTGTTCATCGAGCTTGCGGTAGTTGTCCGGGTACCAACTGTCGCTGCCGATCAAGATGCCCAAACGCCCGGCCGGGGTGTCGATCACGTTGACCGTGTGGTCGGTATTGGCGGCCAGGATGTCCTGTTCGTCGAAGATCGGATGCATCTGCCGCTGCGGCTGGCCAATCGGCAAACCATCGCGACCAAACACCACGCTGCTGTTGAACAACGCGCCATGACCGATTTTCAGGGTTCCGTCACGCACGCTCGGCTCGGGCAGCACGATGGAACCGGCCACCAGCGTGACGTGGAATTCTTTTGCCAACCCGCCGAACAGTGCCTGGTAATCCTTGGCCATGCTCTTGGCTTTCATGCGCAGGTGGGCGTCATCCAGGCGACTGGCACCTTTGGCGCTAATCAGGGCACGGACAAACTGCAGGGGATTGCTCGCCGCCAGCCAGTTCATGGCTTCTTTAAGGGTGCTGGCCTGGTACAACTCGTCTTTCTCGCCGGCGACCATCAGCCAAGTGCCGACATGCTCCGGCAGCACGACGATGGTTTTTTCGTTCAGCAGGCCCTGGTCCTCTGCTTTTTGCAGGTAAGCCGCGAGTTTGCGGTGCAAGCGCTCGGGGCTTTGATAGTCGGTGGGGAACAGCTCGGGCTGGATACCCAGCAAGTTGCCGCGATCGGCCGGGGTGCCTTGATCGACCGCCAGATTGATCCGCAGGTCCGACAGGTAATGACCCACCGGACGGTCCGCGGCCCACATGGCGTAGGTCGTCAGGGCGGCGATCAACGCCATGGAAAAGGTCAGGTACAGAAGTTTGCGCATGGGAAAGCAGTCAACAGCCGTGTGCGGGATTCGCCGACTAGGGTAGGGCGCATGCCGGCGCTTGCCAAGGGGCGCTGCGCATTTGGATCAATAAGTTGTCAGTTTGGGTCATTGAGTGACAGCGGTGCGACTCTTAGTCTGTCGAACATGACTGACGGGGGCCGAAGAGTTCCTGCATTTTTTCCGTGATCGCTCGATGTGGAGTTACCGATGGCCGCTGCTCACTACCCGCACCTGTTGGCCCCGCTGGACCTGGGTTTTACCACGCTGCGCAACCGTACCCTGATGGGCTCGATGCACACCGGTCTGGAAGAAAAGCCCGGTGGTTTCGAGCGCATGGCGGCGTATTTTGCCGAACGTGCCCGGGGCGGCGTTGGCCTGATGGTCACCGGCGGCATTGGTCCGAACGATGAGGGCGGCGTGTATTCCGGCGCGGCCAAGTTGACCACCGAAGAAGAAGCGCTCAAGCACCAGATCGTTACCCGTGCCGTGCACGAGGCGGGCGGCAAGATTTGTATGCAGATCCTTCACGCCGGCCGTTATGCCTACAGCCCGAAACAGGTTGCGCCGAGTGCCATTCAGGCGCCGATCAACCCGTTCAAGCCTAAAGAGCTGGATGAAGAAGGCATCGAGAAACAAATCAGCGATTTCGTCACCTGCTCGGTTCTGGCGCAAACTGCCGAGTACGACGGCGTCGAAATCATGGGCTCGGAAGGTTATTTCATTAACCAGTTCCTCGCGGCCCACACCAACCACCGCACCGACCGTTGGGGCGGCAGCTACGAAAACCGTATGCGCCTGCCGGTGGAAATCGTCCGTCGTGTACGCGAAGCGGTCGGTCCGAATTTCATCATCATCTTCCGTTTGTCGATGCTCGATCTGGTGGAAGGTGGCAGCAGTTGGGAAGAAATCGTCACACTGGCCAAAGCCATCGAGCAGGCCGGCGCGACGATCATCAACACCGGCATCGGCTGGCACGAAGCGCGCATTCCAACCATCGCCACCAAAGTGCCGCGCGCCGCGTTCAGCAAAGTCACTGCGAAACTGCGTGGCTCGGTGAACATCCCGCTGATCACCACCAACCGCATCAACACCCCGGAAATTGCCGAGCAGATCCTCGCGGAAGGCGACGCAGACATGGTGTCGATGGCCCGGCCATTTCTCGCCGACGCCGATTTCGTCAACAAGGCTGCCGCTGGTCGTGCCGACGAAATCAACACCTGCATCGGTTGCAACCAGGCCTGCCTCGATCACACGTTCGGTGGCAAGTTGACCAGTTGCCTGGTGAACCCTCGGGCCTGCCATGAGACCGAACTCAATTACCTGCCGGTGCAGCAGATCAAGAAAATCGCCGTGGTCGGCGCGGGCCCGGCGGGCCTGTCTGCGGCCACCGTGGCCGCCGAGCGTGGTCATCAGGTGACTCTGTTTGATTCGGCCAGCGAAATCGGCGGCCAGTTCAACATCGCCAAGCGTGTGCCGGGCAAGGAAGAGTTCTTCGAAACCCTGCGCTACTTCAACCGCAAGTTGCAGACCACCCACGTCGAGGTGTGCCTGAACACCCGTGTGGACGTGGCGCAATTGGTGGCCGGCGGTTACGACGAGATTATTCTGGCCACCGGCATCGCGCCGCGTACCCCGGCGATTCCGGGTGTCGAGAATGCCAAGGTGCTGAGCTATCTGGATGTGATCCTCGAGCGCAAACCGGTGGGTAAACGTGTGGCGGTAATCGGCGCTGGCGGTATCGGTTTCGATGTCTCGGAGTTTCTGGTTCACGAAGGGGTGGCCACCAGCCTGGACCGCGAAGCGTTCTGGAAAGAGTGGGGCATCGACACGCATCTGGAAGCGCGCGGCGGTGTGGCCGGGATCAAGGCCCAGCCCCATGCCCCGGCCCGGGAGGTGTTCCTGCTGCAACGCAAGAAGTCCAAAGTCGGCGATGGCCTGGGCAAAACCACAGGCTGGATTCACCGTACCGGTTTGAAGAACAAGCAAGTGCAGATGCTCAACAGCGTCGAATACCTGAAGATCGACGACGAAGGCCTGCACATCCGCATCGGCGAAACCGGCGAGCCGCAAGTGCTGGCGGTGGACAACATCGTGATCTGCGCCGGGCAGGACCCGCTGCGTGAATTGCAGGATGGTCTGGTCGCGGCGGGGCAGAACGTGCATTTGATTGGTGGTGCGGACGTGGCGGCGGAATTGGATGCCAAGCGCGCGATCAATCAGGGTTCGCGGTTGGCGGCTGAGTTGTAATCGGCAGGTCAAGCGTGCCAATGGCTTTCGCGAGCAAGCTTTGCTCCTACAGGATTAAAGGTGTTCACCCGATGGTGTTTCAACCGCTGTAGGAGCAAGGCTTGCCCGCGATGGCGTCTTGACTGCTGCTAAGATGCCGGCTCTTTACCCAGAGCCGGCATCAATGATTTCCCCTCCCCGCGACTGGCTCCCCCAAGCTCCCCTCAACCTTCTTCACCTGGACTGGCTAACCGCCGCCGGGCTCGAAGTCGCGATCCTGCGTCTGGACCAGATCGACCCGCTGATCAGCGGTAACAAGTGGTTCAAGCTCATCGAACACCTCAACGCCGCAGACCGGGCCGGCGCCGACGGCATCATCAGCCTCGGTGGTGCGCATTCCAATCATTTGCACGCGTTGGCCGCTGCCGGCAAACGCTTCGGCTTCACAACCGTCGGCCTGTTGCGCGGTCATCCGCAAGACACCCCGACCGTGAAGGATTTGCAGGACTTCGGCATGCAATTGCACTGGTTGGGCTACGGTGGTTATCGGGCGCGGCATGAGCCGGGTTTCTGGCAACCCTGGCGCACGCAATACCCGACCTTGCAAGCGGTACCGGAAGGGGGCGGTGGATTGCGCGGCGCGTTGGGATGTAGGCGGCTCAGGGATCAGGTTCGCGAGCAATTGGGCGCGATGGGCTGGAGCGACTATGACGGCTGGTGGCTGGCCTGCGGAACCGGTACCACTCTGGCCGGCCTGGTGTTGGCCGAGGCGGGTGAGCATCCGGTTTATGGCGCTCTGGCGGTGCCCGACGATCATGGCGTGGCGCAGCAGGTTGAATCGATTGTGCGAGAAACGGGGTTGTCGGCCCCGACTTATGAGCTGTTCGACGCCAGTCGTGGCGGGTTTGCCAAGGTTGATCCGCTGTTGCTTGAGTTCATTCAGCAGACCGAACAATCCAGCGGCATTCCCCTTGAACCGTTGTACACCGGCAAAGCGCTGCTGGCCCTCAAGCAGCAGGTCGAAGCCGGAAGATTCCCCAGGGGCACGCGCCTGATTTTCATCCACACCGGCGGCTTACAAGGCCGACGCGGATTCACCTAATAACAGTGCCCCCCCGTAGGAGCAGGCTTCGCCAGCTCCTACGGGGCTGGCTAACGGGTTCAGGTATTGCGACTGACCCGCTTCGGCATCATCCGCAACAACGTGTTATCCCCCACCACATAGTGGTGATACAGCCCGGCCACCGCGTGCAGGCCGATCAGCCAGTAACCGATCGTGCCGCCCAGTTCATGCCAACCCTGGATTTGCCTGGCCAGTTGTTTGTTTTCAGCCACCAGCAATGGCAGATCGAAGCCGTAAAACATCACTTGATGTCCCTTGGCGCTGGTCACCAGCCAGCCGAGGATCGGCATGGCGATCATGAACAGGTACAACGCCCAGTGCATCAGCCTGGCCAGGGTGGTCTGCCAGTGCGGCGACGCCGGGAAAATTTGCGGTGCCGGGCCCAGGCTTCGGGCGAACAGCCGCAGCCAGACCAGCACAAACACCGTGAGGCCCAGCATGAAGTGCGATTCGGTGATCAGCGTGCGCCCACCACTGCCTTTGGGGAAAATCCCGCGAAATTCGATGCAAGCGTAAACCAGTATCAGCAAGACCAGCATCAGCCAGTGCAATGCAATCGACACCGTGCTGTAGCGTGAGTCGGAGTTCTTCCAGGGCATACGGGGCTCTCCACAGGTCAATGCTTAAAGTGCCGTTCTTGTGCGGCGCTGTGCTTTAACTGTAATCCTGTTTTGGCGGATTTGCCTGTGGCGATTTGTCCGTTCAATGCTCTGGTTCAGCTAATTGACAACAAATAAGCGTGCAGGAGCATGGCTTGTCCGCGATGGCGTCCTTGAGATCGTCATCGCGGGCAAGCCAGGCTCCTACAGGGTATTCAGTGGATCAGTGGGTTTGCGGCATCTCGCCATTGGCCAGGCGTTGGTTGATATCGGCAATCACCTGAGGCAAATCGGTGATGGTGTCGATCATGTAATGCGGCCGCGAGCCTTCGAACATGGCGTGGATACGCTTGCGCTCGCTCGCCAGTTCCTCACTGCCCAGTGCCTGATATTCCGCGTAGTCCAGGCCCAGCGCGTTACCGGAACAGATCAGCGCCACGGTCCACATGCCCGCGCGGCGACCTTCAAGAATGCCCGGCACGGTGTCGTCGATCTTCACGCAAGCGGCGACGTCATCGATGCCCAGGGCAATCACGTTGGCCAGGGCCTGAGCCGGCCATGGGCGGCCGTTCGGTACTTCGTCGGTGGCGACCACGTGGTCGGCGACGTAGCCATTGGTGGCGGCCAGTTCCACCACTTTATCCATGACCTGTTTCGGGTAGCCGGAGCAGGAGCCGATCTTGATCCCTTGCTGACGCAGGTGGGCGATGGTCTCCAGGGCACCGGGGATCAGCGCCGAATGCTCGGCGATTTTTTCGATTTGCAGCGGCATGAAGCGTTTGTAGATGGCGGTGACGTCATCGTCGGTCGGCGTGCGGCCGAACGCCTTGCGATAACGTTCAGCGACTTGCGGCTGATCGCACAGGGTGCGGATGTGGTCCCACTTGCCCATGCCCATCGGCCCCCGGGCTTCCTCGATGGACACCTGGACGTCGAATTCGGCGAAGGCTTCGACAAAAATCTGGGTTGGCGCGAAGGAGCCGAAATCGACCACGGTGCCGGCCCAGTCGAGGATCGCGGCTTGGAGTTTGGTGGGGTTTGTATAGTTCATGGTGATCAAATCCTGTGGCAACTGGCTAATGACGGGCTGCTTTGGGTGGGAGCGGGCTTGCTCGCGAAGGCGGTGTGGCAGTCGACATCCATGTTTAATGTCAGGTCGCTTTCGCGAGCAAGCCCGCTCCCACAAGGGGGGGTACGGTGTGGGTCAGATTTCGAGGACTTCCATTTCCCGCAGTACCTCGGCAATCGCCGTCACTGCCGCGTGCATTTCGGCTTGGTTCACATGGCCGATGCAACCGACGCGGAACGTCTCGACCCGGGTCAATTTGCCGGGGTAAAGGATGAAACCCCTGGCCTTGACCCGTTCGTAGAATTCCTTGAACTGGTAGCGCGGGTCTTTCGGTGCGTGGAAGGTGACGATGATCGGCGCCTGGATCGCGACGGGCAGGAAGCTGCGCAAACCGAGTCGGGCCATGCCCTCAAGCAGCACTTGGCAGTTGTTGGCGTAGCGCTGATGCCGGGCGGGCAAACCGCCTTCTTCGTTGTATTGCAGCAGGGCTTCGTGCAACGCCGCGACCACGTGGGTCGGCGGGGTGAAGCGCCATTGGCCGGTCTTGGCCATGTAGGTGTGCTGGTCGAACAAGTCCATCGCCAGTGAGTGCGAGTTGCCGGCGGCATTGGCCAGGGATTCTTTGCGAGCGAAGACGAAACCCATCCCCGGTACACCTTCCAGGCATTTGCCCGAAGCGGCGATCAGCGCGTCGAACGGCACCTGTTGTGCATCAATCGGCAGGGCACCAAAAGAACTCATCGCGTCGACGATCAGGCGTTTGCCGTGTTGCGCAATAACGCGGGCGATTTCCGGCAGCGGATTGAGGATGCCAGTGCTGGTTTCGCAGTGAATCAATGCGACGTGGCTGATGCTCGGGTCGGCCCGCAACAGGCGATCAACGTCTGCGGCGGTGGTCGGTTGATCTTCGGCGGTTTCGAAGGTGCTGAATGAGCGGCCGAGCACTTCGCAGATCTTCGCCAGGCGTTTGCCGTAGGCGCCATTGATCAGCACCAGGACTTTGCCATCACGCGGCACCAGGGTGCCGATGGCCGCTTCGACCGCAAAAGTACCGCTGCCTTGAAGCGGCACGCAATCGTGACTGTCGGCGCCGTTGATGATCGCCAACAGCTGCTCGCACAGGCTGGCGGTCATTTGGTTGAAGCGGTCATCCCATGAACCCCAGTCAACCATCATCGCCTGACGGGTGCGTGCCGAAGTGGTCAGTGGGCCGGGGGTGAGCAGGATGGGTTCGGCGGTACTCATTCTCGTGTCCTTGCAATCGATGGGATGACGCTACGGGGCTTAAATTGCAATTTGCAGTCACATCAATCAAATTGTTTGTTGTTATGCCAGTCATCAGTGAGAGTTATTCATGAACCTGTTCCAGCTCCGTGCGTTCGACGCGGTGGCCCGCGAGGGCAGCTTCACCCGGGCTGCCGCGCGATTGTTTATCAGCCAGCCGGCGGTCACCGGGCACATCAAGGCGCTGGAGGAGCACTACCAGATCACCTTGTTGCGACGCACCGCGCGACGGGTGGAGTTGACGGAGGAAGGCACCCAACTGGCGGCAATCACTCGGGCCATGTTTGGCCTCGCCGAAGAAGCGCAAGTGATGCTCGAAGCCAATCGGCAATTGCTCACCGGGCGCCTGGAAGTGGCGGCGGACGGGCCGCATAGGGTTATGCCGATGCTCGCCAGTCTGCGTGTGCGTTATCCGGGGATCACCGTGAACTTGCGCTTGGGCAACGCGCAGGAAACGTTGGCGGCGTTGTTGTCCGAGCACGCCGACGTGGCCGTGTTGACTGAGGTCGAGCCGCGCAAGGGCTTGCATTTGCAAGCGTTGAGCGAATCGCGGATCTGCGCGCTGGTGCCGGTCGGGCACCCTTGGGCACAGCGCGCCAAGGCCTTGCCGTTGAAGGAACTGGACCAGGTGATCATGGTGTTGCGCGAGCCGAGTTCGATTACCCGGCGCACGTTTGACGAAGCGTGCAGCCAGGCCAGGGTTAATCCACGGGTGTTGCTGGAGCTGGACAGCCGCGAGGCGGTGACTGAAGCGGTTGCTGCCGAACTGGGGATTGGCGTGGTGTCATCGGTGGAGGTCAGCCATGACCCACGGGTGGCCGCGGTGCCGATTTTGGGGGAGGGGTTGGTGAACCGGCACATGATCGGGTGCATGGAGCGTCGGCGGGATTTGCGCTTGATTCAGGCGTTTCTCGATTTGGCGCCCAAGGCATGAGCGAACGATAAATCTCGGCGCAGGAGCTGCCGCAGGCTGCAATCTTTTGACCTTGGCGCTTAAAAACAAAATCAAAAGATCGCAGCCTTCGGCAGCTCCTACAGGGAGCGGTCAAACATGATGCTCGCGCACCAGACCCGGTCAGCGGGCGTTATCCGGGAGTGTCCCGGCGATTGACCAGCCAATCGAAGAGCAGCCGGGTATCGCCGCGCGAGGGGGGCGTGTGGGTAGGGCGTGGGTTTTGCAGGTTTGAGCCGACGTGAAGGATCGGCCGATCCGGGTCGCTGTCGAGGAAACTGATGAACACGTCGCTGCCAGCGACTGGCAGCCCGCAAGGGTCGTCGCAGCTACCCATCGCCACCGGCAACCAGAGGCCAACCGGTTCCGGCGCAATCGCTTGGGGCCACAGGCTGACTTGAATCCGGCCCTGTTCATCGAGCATCGGCGGTTGACCGGGTTCACCGAGCACCCGGGCGGGCTGATAGCCGGGGATGTTCGGCCTGGGCTGTTTGAGCGCCGGCCGGAACACCGTTGACCAGGGAATGGCGGTGAACCGGTTGCAATAGCCGGGCCCCGCCGCGAATTCTTCCTGATTGAGAATCGACGGTTGCTGCCCGTGATGGCGGATTTCGGTGAGCAGCCATTGGTCATTGAAACTCGACACCGGGTGCTGTTCGACCTGCACGATGCGGCCGCTGAGCAAGCCGGGCTGATCGCTTTTGCCGTGGACTATCCGTTGCTGGCAACGCAGCCGTTCCAGCGTCCGGTGGCTGCGTTGATCGCGGTGCAATTGCCCGGTCGCCAGGCGTGTGGAGATCGGCCTGTTGCGGGCCAACGGATGATTGGCCGCTCCCAGGCTGGGCGGCGTTGTACCTCGGTCGCGGACCTCGGCCTGGGTGAGTATCAGTGGCGAGTCGTGACGCTGGAACAACTCGCGAATCGTGGCGACATCAGGCTCTTCAAAGGGATCGCCATGGAAGGGGGTCAACACCGGTACCTGGGGGAAACTCAAACTGTCATCCGCCAGCACCAGCACATGCCCGTCGTGATGGTGTTCAAAGTGATAGTGGATGCCTTCCGCTTCGCAGAGCCGATGCAGCAAGGCCAGGTCGCTTTCTTCGTATTGAATGCAAAAGGGTCGGATCGGGTAATGCCCGGTGCTCAGTTCAAAACGGTAGCTGTGCCTGGGCAGCGTATGTTCTTCCAGCAACTGGCGCAGGATGGCCGGCACGCTGAGGCGCTGGAATACCCGGCGCACGGGCTGTCGTTCAAGGTTTTGCAGGTGCGGCACGAGCACCAGTCGGTAGCCGATCCGATGCGGGCCGCGATGTTCGCGGCTGGCGCTGTGCAGAATGCCGTGGAATCCCTGGCCGTCCCCCAGGCTCAGGAACGCCGGTTGTTGCAGCAGTCGGTCGAGGTTCATCGCCGGGGCCAGGCCGATCACTTCGATGTCGAACCGATAGGGCTGGTTGAGGCCTTCATGGCCGCTGAACTGCAACACCTGCAAACTCAAATCATCCTCGACCAGGGTCAGAGTGAAGGGACTTTCCTTGTCGTTATGCATTGCGTGCGTTTCTGCCATGAAATTCGGGGCGCAGAGGGTACGAAACCGCAGCGCGGAATAGTCATCGCAAAGCGACTTTTCAGATTTGCCCTACAAGCGCTGTTGAAGAAGTCGACGGCATGCCGCTCAACAGGATGGAATTTTTGGTCGATTGCCGACTTTAGGCCGTATAAACTTGCCGCCATGCGTCGGCCAATAGATGTCTCGGCGCCACAGATCAAGAGAGTGAGTAATGGGCGCACAGTGGAAGGTTAAACACAAAGAAGCGGCATCCAACGCCAAGGGCAAGATCTTCGGCAAACTGGTGAAAGAAATCACCATTGCTGCGCGTAACGGTGCCGATACCGCCACCAACGCACACTTGCGCCTGGTGGTCGAGCAGGCCAAGAAAGCCTCGATGCCCAAGGAAACCCTGGATCGTGCGATCAAGAAAGGCGCGGGCCTGCTGGGCGAAACCGTGCAGTACCATCGCGTGACCTATGAAGGCTTCGCGCCGCATCAGGTGCCGCTGATCGTTGAATGCGTCACCGACAACATCAACCGTACCGTCGCTGAAATCCGCGTGGCATTCCGCAAGGGCCAATTGGGCGCTTCCGGTTCGGTGGCCTGGGACTTCAACCATGTCGGCATGATCGAGGCGTCCCCGGACAGCCCTGACGCCGACCCGGAAATGGCTGCCATCGAAGCTGGCGCCCAGGATTTCGAGCCGGGTGAAGAAGAGGGCACGACCCTGTTCCTGACCGAACCTGCCGACCTCGACGCCGTGCAGAAAGCTTTGCCTGAGCAAGGTTTCACCGTGTTGTCGGCAAAGTTGGGCTACCAGCCGAAAAACCCGGTCAGCGGTTTGAGCGACGAGCAAATGGCTGAAGTCGAAGCCTTCCTTGAAGGCCTCGATAACCATGACGACGTGCAGGACATGTTCGTCGGGTTGGCGGGTTAAGTTCTTTCAGCAGAATGTGGGTTGCGATAGAGATCAAAAGATCGCAGCCTTCGGCAGCGCCTACGGGGAAAAGTGAACACCTGTAGGCGCTGCCGAAGGCTGCGATCTTTTTCGTCAAGACGCCGCAACTATCTCCTGCAATACAGCGCCAATCTCTGAAAACCCCGGCCGCGCGAGCACATCTGCCTGACAGCAGCGCCGTTCCAGATCTTCCAGCGCCAGCCGATCGACATCGCTCAACCCCGCATCAATCCGCGCCAGCAACTCCCCCAGCAACACCCCGAACGCCCGCACTTCGATCCGTTGCAGCGCCCGGCTTTCAACGCTGTCCGTGGTCGCATGGAACGACGCGCCGCCGAAATCCCCCAGCAGGCAATCGCCGTGCTCGTTCCACAAAATATTGTGGGCGTAGAGATCGCCGTGGGTGATGCCTTGGTCATGCAGGTGTTCGGCCGCTGAGGCGACGCCACGGGCCATGTGCAATGCCACGTCGGCGCTGAACCGGGTGTCTTCGCTGTAAACGTCACGGCTGCACGACTCCAGGCTTGGCAACCCGGCCAGGTTGCGATAGCTCGGATCGATCAGTTGCATCACCAGCCCGGCCTGGGCTTGCGGATGCCCGACAATGCGCCCTTCGACGCGGATCAGGTTGGGGTGCAGTCCGGCAGTGATGCAGGCGTTCATTTCATGCAGCGGCGAGCCATCGCTGGTCATCTCGCCTTTGTAGAGCTTCACCGCGACCTCGGTGGCCGGTTTCTGTTCGCGTTCCCATGTGGCGCGATGAATCACGCCGGACGCGCCTTCACCGAGTTTTTGCTGCAGATGCAGCGTCGACCACGCAATGCTCGGCGTAGCCTCCAGGGCGGCGGCGTCGGCTTCGGTCTCCAGCGGGTTGCCGGCATAGGCCAGCCAGGTCAGGGCCGGCAGGGTCAGCAGCCACTCGGGCAGTTCGGTAAACCGGTTGGCCGAGATGCGCAGCAGTTCCAGCCGATGACACTGAACCAGGCTCTCGGGTAATTGCTGCAAGTGGTTGCCGGCGAGCATCAGTTTTTGCATGAGCGGGCGTTCGCCCAGCTCGGTCGGCAGTTCGCTGATGCAGTTGTCGGTCAGGATCAGCCAGCGCAATTGCGGCGGCAGGGCGGCGCCTGGCACATGCTCGATGCGATTGGCCCTGAAGCCGATCATGCTCAGCGCCGAACATTGGCCCAGGCACGCCGGCAGTTCGGTGAACAGGTTGTCGGAGCAGAACACGATCCGCAAACGGGTCAGGCGGTGCAGGTCGTCCGGCAGGCTGCTCAAGGCATTGCCGCTGAGGTTGAGCACCTCCAGCGAGTCCGCCAGGTCAAAAATTTCTCGGGGGAACTCTGTCAGGCCGCAGGACAGGTCCAGACGCGTGATACCTGCCAGCTCGCCGGCCCGCAGTTGTGCAAGGGTATTCATCAACGGATTCGCTTTGATCTGGTAGAAGGGCGCGGTGGCCTGGAAATGGGCTGCATGATAGCGGGAAGTTGTGGTGTCGGTCAGGGCCTCTTCGCGAGCAAGCCCGCTTCCCACCTTCAGTACGCGATCTCCTTTGGGAGCGGGCTTGCTCGCGAAGAGGCCTGAAGCTGCAACCCATGCCTGTCGGTCAAGCCGACGCTCGAACTTCCACCAACTGCCCCAACCGACTGCGAGTACGCGCCAGGTCAATGGCATCGCCCTCAAGGCTTTCACGCAAAGAGTGCTGCCCCAATAAAACAAGGTGTTTGTCCTGATCGTACAAAACGTCGATCAGGTTGATAAACCGCTGCTGCGCCGCGATCGAACAATCGCTCAGGCTGGGCAGTTCATCGATGATCCAGTGATCGAAACGCCTGCACAGTTCCAGGTAATCCATCACTGCGGTGGGTTGGTCGCACAGGTCGCTGAAGGTAAAAAAGACCGTTCGGCCTTCGTAGTAGCGGGCAGGCAGATGTCGCGTCCCGACCGGCAGCGCGAGGGCGGCGGTGCTTTCTGGCAGGTTCAGCGCCTGTCGCTGAGAGGGTGTCGCCGGCCAGACATATCGGCCCTCGGTGAATACCTGATGAGCGTGGGGTCTCGCCTGGCTTCTGTAGTCATGCGGACCGCCGACCTCCATGACCTGCATGCGTGTGTTGATCAGGTCGATCACCGGTTTGAAACGCGCATGGTAGAGCGGGTTGGGCAGCAAACCCTCCGGTGGGTAATTGGAGGTGACCAACAGCAGGATGCTCCGGCGAAACAACGCCTTGAACAGTCGGGCGATGAGCATCGCATCGCCGATGTCGTGGACGTGAAACTCGTCGAAACACAACACCCGGCAATCCTGCAATAGCTCGTCCAGGGTGGTCGCCAATGCGTCGGGTTGTTCGCGATGGCTGAACATGCCCTGATGCAATTGGGCGAAAAACTCGTGAAAGTGCAGGCGCTGCTTTTGGGCAATGGGGATGGCCTGGAAAAACCCGTCCAGCAACCAGCTCTTGCCGCGTCCAACAGCGCCATACAGGTATAGGCCCGGCAGGGTTTTCGCCGATGTCCCCAGCAGCGTTGTCGCCTGCTGGGCCATGCAGTCGATCACCCGTCGCTGGCTGTGACTGAGGGTATAGCCCTGCGTGAGCGCCTTGTGGTGAAAGTACTCGTGGATAACCCGGTGGCTGCCACTGCCGCTGACAGGCGGGACAACCGCCTTGCCAAGCAAACGGCGCAGTGCGGGCCAGCGCGGTGTGAGTCGTGAACGGATAGGCGGTCGAACGGCCACGATAATGTCCCCCGGGTTCTTCAAGCCGGCCCATCGAGCTGCGGCGGCGTAGTTTAACCATTTGGTGAATCGCCCTACCACCCGTGCAGATATTCACAGGATGCAGTGAGACAAAATTCTGCGGTGTGTACAGCTTATTTCCCTTGTGTGTTTCGGTGTTTTTCCAACAAATCGATACAAAATCCCTCCACTTTGCGCCGGCGCACGGGGGCGGATAACTGGCGAATTCCCGTTGCGTTGCTAACCTGATTTTCAGGAGTGACCCCTCGCAAGGAATGAGGCCGTGAAAGGACTTTGGTTTTTGGCAATCCTGGGCATGATGCCCGGCACACAGGCAGTGGCCGCAGAGTTGCAGGTGCAAGTGCGCGTGGACGTGCAGCGTGGCTGTCAGTTGGTCGCGCAACCGCGCAGCGCAGGCGTCGAGCAACTGGGCCTGCTGGATTTCGGCAGCACGGCGCGGCTGGATGACCCGGCCGGCCCCTTGAGCGCGGCGCTGATGAGCGAGCGCCTGCCGCGTCTGGAATGCAACCCCGACACCCCTTATCAATTACGCGTCGATGGCGGCCAGCACGGTGGCGTCGGCGATGTGCGCTACATGGCGGGTTCCGCCGAACACAGCAAACCCATTCCTTATCGGCTTTATCAGGACCCCGCGCGGCTGATCCCGCTGGCGGTAAATGTCCCGATGAGCGGCCGTGTGCCGGACTCCGGCTCCGTGGATTTACCTTTGTATGCCCGTATCGAGCGACTGGCGGAGATTCCCCGTGTCAGTCGTTATTCAGACCTGGTGAAGGTCACTGTCACCTGGTAGCAGCAACCGTACAACTTGCCCCCGACGGAATCGGGTGGCGCAGGGAAGGGGACGTTCCTCGTTGAGCGTCCGGGTTTTGATGTCCTGAGGGAATTGGGATTGGCACGATGACAAGCAAGCACTGGATGGTTATCGCCGTGGGCGTACTGTTGTTGCTCGCCGAGGACGCCTACGCGGCAGTCAGCGGGCAGATCCACGCGCGCCTGACCATCATCGCCGGGTGTGAAGTGACCAATGGCGCCAGCCCCGGCAGCCCCGGCAGCCCGGTCAGTGACTTCGGCAATCTGGATTTCGGCCAGCAAGGCCCGACCTGGACCAATCCGATCAAGGCCAGCCTCAGTGACAACGCCAGCGGCAAGTTGAATGTCGCCTGCAACCCTTCGGTCACCGGGTTCACCGTCACCATCGACGGCGGCGCCCATGGCGACGGCACCACGCGGCGCCTGAGCAACGGTAGCCAGACCCTCCCTTATCATTTGTTCCTCGATGCCTCGGGCAGTCAGAGCTACAGCATCGGCCAACAACACAATTTCGCTGTCACCAGCGCGGCCCAGGTACCGATCCCGGTATTTGGCTCGGTGGTGGCGAATACCCGCGCGGTACCGGCCGGGGTCTATACCGACACCCTCACGGTGACGCTCGATTGGTAAACCCGTAGAGGACGGACACCATGCATACGCTTGTATCAAGGATCGGTTTGTCATTGCTCGGCCTGACGCTGGCGTCCAGCGCCGGGGCGGCCACCACGGTCACCGGCCAGATCACCTCCAGCCTGATCCTGATCAGCAGTTGTCAGGTGAACGGCGCCGGGGGTTCCAGCGGCTTGAACTTCGGTGCGTTGAACTTCGGCACCGCCAACAGCCTGTTCACCACCGCTGATGCCCAGGTGCTCGGCGGCGGTGGCGGGGCGCTGTCGATTCTGTGCTCCAGCGGCACTTCACCGACGGTGAAAGTCCGGGCGGGCAGCCATGACGGGCAATCCACGGGGGGCACTCGGGCGTTGGCCGATGGCTCGGGCAACTTCGTGCCCTACGACTTTTACACCGACTCCGGTCACTCGCAGATCCTGGCCATCGACGGGGTGATCAACCTCGCGGCCAGCACCGGGGTGGCGCAGACCGTGAACATCTACGGCAGGGCCGTGGGCAAGGCCGGGTTGCCGGCCGGGACCTACTCCGACACCGTCGCCGTCGAACTGACGTTCTAGTGCGATGGCCCGCCATGGATGTGCGGCGCTGGCCCTGCTGTGTGCGAGCAGTCTGCCCTTGCCGCTGGCGGCGGTGACCAGCCAGAGCTTCCAGGTCAGCGCGACGATCACGGCCGGTTGCCTGGTGGTGGGAGGCGTGTCGAATTACGGCAGCCTCAACTTTGGCAGCCTCTCGGCCCTGGCCACCAACACCGTGCAAGTGTCGTTGAGCGGCGGTGTGCAGTTGCAATGCACGCCGGGGGTGACGCTGAACATGAGCGTCGATGGCGGCCAGTACAACAGCAGCGGGCGGCACATGCAGCTCACCACCGGCAGCAATCGCGTGGCGTATTCGCTGTTTCGCGATGCCGCGTTCAGCCAGAGCCTGGGCATCGGTCAGAGCGTGGCGGTGGCTTACACCGATGCGAACAACATCAGCCTGCCGATTTACGGGCAGGTGCAATTACCGGGCAATCAGCCTGGGGGGACGTACAGCGATGTGCTGCAGGTGCAGTTGTCGTGGTGATGGGGCGTTTGAAAAAGGAGCGGCAAAATGGGGTCACAGGTCTTGCGCTATACAGCGCTGGCGATGGTGTTACTGGGGGCTGCGAATGCGCAGGCCGCCAGCTCGGTGCTGATTTGGCCGATCGACCCGGTGCTGGAGGCCGATCAACAGGCCAGTGCCTTGTGGCTGGAAAACCGTGGCAGCGAGACCGCCAACCTGCAGATCCGCGTTTTCGCCTGGAGCCAGAGCGGTTTCAACGACCAGTACCAGAACCAGCGCGACGTGATCGGCAGCCCGCCGGTGGCCAAGATCGAACCGGGCCAGAAGCAGTTGGTACGGCTGACCCGCACCCGGGAAATTCCACCGGGCCAGGAACTGGCTTACCGCATCATCATCGACGAAATCCCCTCGGCCAGACCGCCCGCCGCCGAAGACGGCAAGACTGCGGCGGCGATCCGTTTCCAGATGCGTTATTCGGTGCCGCTGTTTGCCTACGGCGCCGGGCTGTGGAGCAAGGAAGACACCACCCGCCCGCGTGATCCCAAGGGCATCGGCCTGCCGGACCTGAGCTGGCGCACGGTGGCGGTGGACGGTCATGCCTATGTGGAGGTCCGCAACCAGGGCGCGGTGCATGCACGGCTGACTGATGTCGCGCTCAAGCAGGGCGGCCAGACCCAACCACTGGTGGAAGGCTTGCTCGGCTACGTATTGCCCGGCGCCATCATGCGCTGGCCCGCGCCAGGGCCGATGGCCGGGGAGCCAGCGTTGCAGGTGCGGGTGAATGGGGCGAGTCAGGTGCAAAGCATTGCGCCCGCGCGGTGACCACTTGTAGGAGCACGGCTTGCCGGCGATGGCGTCCTTGAAACCGTCATCGCGAGCAAGCTTCGCTCCTACAAAAAAGGATGTGGAGGGACCTGTCCATTGACGGACATAAAGCGCGAATGAGCCAGGGTTGGGCTCGCAGTTTCCAGTGTCCGTTGTGGGCGGCGACTTGCGCGTGTTGGCTGGTGATCGTCCCTCGTACCGAGGCCGGCGATCTGCCGCCACCGCCCAGCGGCATGGAGGCTGTGGCCGATGCACAGTTGTTTCTGGAGTTGGTGGTCAATCAGATGAATACCGGACGAGTCGTCGCGGTGGATCAACGGGGCGGGCGATTCTTTCTGCCCGCCACCGCTCTGCGCGACAGCGGCATGAAACTACCGGAAAACATTGGTGCCGAAGTCGACCTCGACAGCCTGCCCGGCCTGCACAGCGAGTACGACAGCGCCGGTCAACGCTTGCTGCTCAATGTGCCGCCGGACTGGCTGCCGGAGCAGTTCATCGGCAATCGCCAAGCTTATCCGCGCACCCCGGCGCTCAGCAGTTTCGGGGCTTTGCTCAACTACGACCTGTACCTCAACGACGCCGATGACGCCGGCACCTACCTCGCGGCGTGGAACGAAGTACGGCTGTTCGACGGTTGGGGCACGCTGTCCAACACCGGGCAGTACCGTCGCACCTTGTCGGGTGATGCGGTCGGCACCTTGAACAACGGCTACTTGCGCTACGACACCACATGGCGCTATTCCGATGACGAGCGTCTGCTGACCTATGAGGCCGGCGATCTGGTCAGCGGCGCCTTGCCCTGGAGCAGCTCGGTGCGACTCGGTGGGGTCCAGCTCTCGAGGGACTTCGGTGTCCGCCCGGACCTGGTGACCTACCCGTTGCCGCAGTTTGCCGGTGAGGCGGCGGTGCCGTCCTCGGTGGATTTGTTCATCAACGGCTACAAATCCAGCAGCGCCGACCTGCAACCGGGGCCGTACACCCTGACCAATATTCCGTTTATCAACGGGGCGGGCGAAGCGGTGGTCGTCACCACGGATGCGTTGGGACGGCAGGTCTCCACTACCGTGCCGTTCTACGTCACCAGCAGTTTGCTGCAAAAGGGCTTGAGCGATTTTTCCGTGGCGGCCGGTACGTTGCGTCGAAACTACGGCCTCAAGGATTTTGGCTACGGCCCTGGCGTCACCTCCGGCAGTTTGCGTTATGGCGTGAGCGACAACTTCACCCTGGAAAGTCACGCCGAAGCCTCGGACGCCCTGACCCTCGGCGGTTTGGGCGGCAACCTGCGCCTGGGCAATTTCGGCGTACTCAACACGGCGCTTAGCCAAAGCCAGTTCGATGGCGAAAACGGTCAGCAGTTGAGCCTCGGCTATCAGTACAGCAGCCAGCGTTACAGCTTCTCTTATCAGCGCTTGCAACGGCGTGACCAGTACGCCGACCTGACAGTGATCGACAGCCCTTACACAACCCTGAGCAAACGCAGCGAACAGGCGACCCTGAGCTTGAACCTCGACACCTGGGGCAGCCTCGGCGTCGGCTATTTCGACGTGCGCGCGGCGGACGATTCGCGCACCCGATTGCTCAACCTGACCTGGAGCAAACCGCTGTGGCGCAACACCAGTTTCTACCTGTCGGGCAACCGCGAGATCGGTGACAGCAACTGGGCGGTGCAGGCACAACTGGTGATTCCATTCGACCTGCGGGGCAGTCTGGCCATCAGCAGCGAGCGCAGCAAAACCGGGCAGAGTCAGCAGCGGGTCAACTACAGCCGTGCGGTGCCGAGCGAAGGCGGGGTCGGTTTTAATCTCGGTTACGCCCAGGGCGATGGGCCGGCGTATCGTCAGGCCGACCTGACCTGGCGCCTGCAATCGGTGCAATTGCAGGCCGGGGTGTATGGCACCAACGAGGCCGAAACCCGCTGGGCCGATGCCAGTGGCTCACTGGTGTGGATGGACCGCCAGGTGTTCGCGGCCAACCGCATCGACGATGCTTTTGTAGTGGTCAGCACCGATGGTTACGCCGACATTCCGGTGCGCTACGAAAACCAGCAGGTCGGCCAGACCGACCGTAACGGCCATTTGCTGGTGCCGTGGAGCAGCGCCTATTACCGTGGCAAATACGAAATCGATCCGCTGAACCTGCCGGCCAACGTGCGCAGCCCCAACGTTGAACAACGCATCGCAGTGCGCCGTGGTAGCGGCTATCTGCTGGAGTTTCCATTAAGCCGGGTGATCGCCGCGAGCATCGTGCTGGTGGATGCCCGGCAGCAGGATTTGCCCCTGGGCAGTGGCGTCGTCCACGAACAGAGCGGCACGCAGACTGTGGTCGGTTGGGACGGGCTGGTGTACCTGGAAAACCTCCAGGCGCAAAACAGCTTGAGGGTGACCCTGGCCGACGGCAGTACGTGTCAGGTGCAGTTTGCCGTGGACGTGAAACAGGACCAGATCCCGTTGATCGGGCCGTTGGTGTGTAAATGAAGGGGTGGTTATTGCTGGCGCTGTGGCTGCCGGGTTCGGCGTGGGCCTTGTGCTCGGTGGTCAGCACCACGCCGGTGGCGTTCGGTTCGTTGAGCTCAATTGCACTGCGCACCACCTCGCAGTCCAGTTCAACCACCAATGCGGGATTGAGTTGTACCGGCTCGTTGCTGTCGTTGTTGACCACCAATGACCATTTCTACGCCACGGTCACTTCCACGCAAACCGGGCTGCTTGGCCCGACCGGCGACATCATTGGCTACACGCTGTACGCCAACAACTCCACCAGTTACCCGCTGACCCGTGGCGTGGCGTTCGACTTTGCGCGCAACGGCATCATCGATGCGCTGGGATTACTCGGCAGTGTGGTGCCCAAGACCGCGCCGATTTTTCTGGGAACCACCGTTGGCAGCAACGTCGCGGCGGGCATTTATACCGAGACCCTGAGCATCGCCTGGAGCTGGAATTATTGCTCGGGCATTGGCGCCGGCAGTCTTTGCCTGGGCCGCGACATCAACAGCGGCAACACGACCCTGACGGTCAACCTGACGGTGGCCAACGACTGCACCATCACCGCGCCGAACATCAGTTTCGGCAGCGCCCCGGTGATCAGCGCATTCACCGCCGTCACCGGCCAGACCATCAACCTTGCGTGCACCAAGGGCAGCGCCTACACCGTGGGCCTGAGCGATGGTCAGCAAGCTGTGAGTGTGGGTGGGCGGCGACGGATGATTTCCGGCAGCAATTACCTGGCTTACGACATCTTCAAAAGCGCCGGCACCACGCGCTGGGGCAGTGTCGGCAGCGCACGCCGGGCCAGCTCCGATGCGGAGGTCAACCCTGGCAACGGACTGGGGACGGGCAGTCAGGTGTTCAACTACAACGCGAAAATCTACACCGACCAGACCACCCCGCCGGCCGGGACTTACCTCGACAGCGTAGTGCTCGACGTAGGTTTCTAATCTTGCGCACCCCCCCGTAGGAGCTGCCGAAGGCTGCGATCTTTTGACTTTGACCTTCAAGATCAAGATCAAAAGATCGCAGCCTTCGGCAGCTCCTACGGGACCCGTGTCGCCGTTCTAGCGTTCGATACTGCGATTCCACCGCGCATTCCACGCCGGGCGCTGTTCATTGACCTGGTCCCAATCAATCGCAATCGCCGTTTCCAGGTATTGCTTCATCGCCTCGACCTGGCCACGGGTCTTGTCGGTGGTCGGGGTGTTGGGGTTGGACGGGATCTGGTCGCCATCTTCAAGCGCTGCCGCTTGCGCGTCCGGTGTCAGCAGGAACGCCGCGAGTTTTTGCGCCAGTTCCGGTTGGGTGTTGTTGGCGATCGCGCATTCGGCGACGTTGAGCACCACAGCGCCTTCCTTCGGTTGCGCATACTCGACCGGCATGCCTTTGAGTTTCAGCGCGGTGACCTGGGTCGGCGTCAGTGGGAACAGCGCCGCCTCATCGGTTTGCAGCATTTCGGAAATCTTCGCCGAGCTTGGGATGTACTCCAGCACATTGCGCCCCACGGTGTTCGGCCAGGCTTTGAAACCCGGCTCGACGTCGGTTTCGCTGCCGCCCTGAATCCGGTTGAACATCAGGAAACCGTGCAGGCCGAAGGTCGAAGAGGCCATCGACTGGAACACCACTTTGTCCTTGAAGCGCGGGTCGGCCATGTCCATCCACGAGGTCGGCGCGGCCCAGCCTTTTTCCTTGAACAGCCGCGTGTTGTACGCCAATCCGGTGACCCCGAGGCTGACCGCCACGGCCTCATCCTTGATGCGTCCCTTGGCCGGAATCTGTGCCAGGGTCGGGCTGTCCTGGAGTTTGTCGCACAGGCCCATGGAGATCGCGCGGTACATGATGCCGTCGTCGAGGAACATCACGTGCAACTGCGGGTTGCCCTTGCTGGCCTGGACCTTGGCCAGGATGTCGGCGGAGGTGCCCGGCACGATCACCACTTTGACGTTGTTGGCTTTCTCGAACACCGGCAGCACCTTGTCGGCGTAGAGCCGCTCCATGGTCCCGCCGTTCATGCCCAGGTAAAGCGTCGGTTCGGCCTGGGCCTGAGTGACCGTGAGCAGGGCGCTCAGGCAGGACAATCCGAGCAGTGCAGTGCGTTTGACGTTATTCATTGGCGCGACCTTCCTCTATCAAGCTACGGAGATGGAGTGAAACCGGGTGATGGAAAACGCATCCAGCGACGTTGTTGACGCGCCGCTGCAGATGATCTCGGTGAGCGCCTGGCCCACCGCCGGGCCGATCTGGAAACCGGCGCCGGCAAAGCCAAACCCGTGCAACAGACCAGGTTGGGTGCCGCTGTGTCCGATCACCGGTTGGCGATCAGGCAAGTAACCTTCGGTGCCGCTCCAGGTGCGAATCGCCTGGGCGCCTTCAAGAAACGGGTAGAGCTCGACGGCTTGGCGGAGGATCTCCAGCACCGCGTGCTGGCCGGGGCGGGCGCGGGCATCGTCGAGGGCAAACCCCTGGCCGCCGCCCAGCACGCAATTGCCGCGCGTGACTTGGCGCGCGTAAATCCCACCGCCCTCGACGCCAGTGCTGGCGTTCATCACCAGGGGCAACGGCTCGGTGACCAGCATGGCCGGGTGTCCGGCGTGCATTGGCACCGCTTCGCCAAACTGTTCGGCCAATTTGCCGGCCCAGGCCCCGGCGCAATTCAGCAGCCACGGTGCGCGAAGCTCGAGGCCGTTCGCGGTGTTGACGCGGAAGCGCTGGCCGTCGTGTTCAACGGCGGTGACCGCGCATTGCTCATGAACCTGGGCGCCGTGACGCCGCGCCGTTTGGGCAAACGCCGGGGACACCAGTCGCGGGTTGGCGTGGCCGTCGTCGGGGCAGAAAGAAGCACCGACCGCCACATCACCGACCCACGGGAAACGTGCACGCAGTTCATTGCGGTCGAGAAGCTGCAAGTCGAGGCCAAAGCCCTGGCTGCTGGCGGCATAGTCCTGCAAGGCGCGCAGGTCGTTAATGCTGCGGGCCAGTTTCAAGTGACCGCTGCGCTGGTATTCGCCGTCGATGCCGAGCAACTGCGGCAGTTGCGCCCAGATCTCGTGAGCCTGTTGCGACAGTGGCAGTTGCGACAATGGTCGACCCTGACGCCGCACGCCGCCGTAGTTCACGCCGCTGGAGTGCGAGCCGCAAAAGTCCCGTTCCAGCAGCGCCACGCGACGGCCGGCCTTGCTCAGAAACAGGGCGGCCGAGGCGCCGACAATGCCGCCGCCAATGATGATGGCATCGACTTCGATCATGGCTCGACCTCCAGGCCAAACGGCAGCGGTTTGATCGGCGACTGAGCGCGCAAGCGACCGATGTCCGGCACGCCACGCTGGCTTTCGCAGGCGATGATTTCTGCGGCCGCGGCGCCGCACATCCGGCCCTGGCAGCGGCCCATGCCGACCCGGCAATGGGCCTTGACCCGGTTGATTTCCCAGTGGCCTTCACGCACCACCTGGCGGATCTCGCCGGCGCGTACTTCTTCGCAGCGGCAGATGATCAGGTTGTCGGCGGCGTTGGCGGCCCAGTCCTCGGGGAAGGCGAAGGCTTGTTCCAGTCCTTTGCGGAATGAGCCGATGCGGTTAAGGGCGTGTTCCAATTGATTGCCGCGTTGCGGTGGGATGAGGTAGCCGCTGTCTTCGAGCACTGCCAACGCGGCGCGCTCGCCGGCCATTTCGGCGGCGTCGGCACCCATGATCCCGGCACCGTCACCGGCCAGGTAGACCTCGGGGATACTGCTGCGCCCGGCGCTGTCTCGTTGCGGTAGCCAGGCGCGGTTGAGCGGGTTCCAGGCGAACTCGCAACCGAGCAAATCGGCGAGTTGGGTTTCGCTGCGCAGGCCATGGGCGAAGGCAACCGCGTCGCACTCGAGGTGCTGTGAGCCTTTGGCGTTGCGCCAGTTCAGCGATTGGACACGTTGTTCGCCGTTGACCTGAACCAGGCTGGCGCCCTGATGCACGGGAATGCCGTGGGCGGTCAGCCAACTGCGGTAATAAATGCCTTTGGCCAGGGTCGCTGGTTGCGACAGCAGGCCGGGCAGGGCGCGGGCCTGGGCGCTGAAGGGCGAGCTGTCGAGCACCGCCAATACGTTCGCTCCAGCCTTGGCGTATTGATAAGCGACCAGATACAGCAACGGACCGCTGCCGGCGAACACCACCCGCTCACCGATGGCGCAGCCCTGGAATTTCAGCGCAATCTGCGCCGCGCCGAGGCTGTAGACCCCCGGCAGCGTCCAGCCCGGCACCGGCAGAACCCGGTCGGTGGCGCCGGTGGCGACGATCACCCGGGAGAACTCCAGGCGCGTGGCGCGACCGTCGTGCAAGGTGTCGAGGGCAGCGGTTTCGGCGTTCCACACCAGGGTGTCCGGGCGGTAGTCGAGCTGCTCGCGCAGGTCGTCGATGGTTTGATGAATCGCACTAGCCTTGTGCGCTTCAAAGCCATACAGCTTGACCGCCGAACGCTTGAAGTTGGCCGGTTGCCGCCGATAAATCTGCCCGCCGCCGCGTGCAGCTTCATCCAGCAATATCGGCCGCACACCATGGGCCACCAGGGTTTGCGCGGCGCGAATTCCGGCGGGGCCGGCGCCAATGATAACCACCGGACTCATATCGACCTCTCGAATTTCAAGATCAAAAGATCGCAGGCTTCGCCAGCTCCTACAGGGGATCGCGTAAGGCTGCGATCTTTTGCGCGCACCGGATAAATGACGGTCATACGCGGCGCCCCGGTTCGCGGCTGATCTGTTGGCCAGGTTCGAGCAACGTTGCGCAGGCTCGCACCCGGCGGCCATCGCCCAGGCGCACCCAGCAATCCTGGCACGCGCCCATCAGGCAGAAACCGGCGCGGGGTTCGGCGCTGAAGTCGCTGCCGCGCAGGTGGTCGCTGCAGGTCAGCACGGCGGTCAGCACGGTGTCGCCGAGCAAACCGCTGGCAGGTTTGCCGTCGAGGGTAAAGTCCAGGGCCGGGCGGTCGCCTTCGGCCAATCGTTTCAGCAGAGCCATGGCGCCCTCATTGTTTACCCACCAGAACCCGATCCAGGCCATAGACCCGATCGAGCAGAATCATCGTCAATGCCGTCAGGCCAATCACCAGTGCCGACACCGCCGCCATCATCGGATCGATGGACTCGGTGGCGTACACGTACATCCGCACCGGCAACGTCTGCGTGGCCGGCGAGGTGACGAAAATCGACAACGTCACCTCATCGAAACTATTGATAAACGCCAGCAACCAACCCCCGGCCACACCGGGCAAAATCATCGGCAAGGTAATCTGCCGAAACAGCGTGAACCGCCCGGCCCCCAGGGATTGCGCGGCATGTTCGGCGCTGCGGTCGAGGCCAATCGCCGAGGCCAGCACCAGTCGCAGCACATACGGCGTAATCACCAGCACATGGGCGAAGATCAGCCAGCCGAAGCTGCCGTTCACACCCATCAGCGCAAACAGACGCAGCAGTGCCACGCCCAGCACCAAGTGCGGAATGATGATCGGCGACAGAAACAAGCCGTTGAAAAAGCCCCGTCCCGGAAACTCGAAACGGGTGATGGCCAGCGCCGCCGGCACCGCAATCAGCGTTGCCAGGGTGGCGGCGCAGAAGGCCAGGATCAGGCTGTTGTAGAACGCATCGACGAAATCGGCGCGCTCGAAAACCGCACGAAACCAACGCAGGGAAAAGTGCGTCGTCGGCAAGCTCAGGGTGTTTTCCGGGGTGAAAGCCACCAGGCACACCACCACCAGCGGCGCGAGCATGAACAGCACCACCAGGGTATGAAACAGCAGGGCGAAAGGACCGTTCTTGGACATGTCGAGTTATCCCAATGACTTCTTGTAGCGGCCTTCGATCATCCGGTTCCACGACAGCATGATCAGCAGGTTGAGCAGCAGCAGGGCCACGGCAATCGCCGCGCCCATCGGCCAGTTGAGCTCCGACAGGTATTGGTCGTAGATCAGCGTCGCGACCATTTTCAAGCGGCGCCCGCCGAGCAATCCGGGGATCGCAAACGAGCTGGCCGCGAGGCCGAACACAATCAACGTGCCGGACAACACGCCGGGCATGATTTGCGGCAGCACCACTTTGCGCATCACCGTGAGGTGGCTGGCACCCAGGGACAGCGCGGCTTGTTCGGCGGCCGGGTCGAGTTTCTGCAGCGAGGTCCAGACCGGAATGATCATGAACGGCAGCATCACGTGCACCAGCGCAATCACCACCGCGAACGGCGTGTAGAGCAGCTTCATCGGCGAGCCGCCGAGGGCTTGCAGGGTCTGGTTGACCAGGCCGTCGGCGCCGAGCAACAGGCTCCAGCCAAACGCGCGCACCACCACCGAAATCAGCAGCGGGGTGAGGATCAGAATCAGGAAAATCGAACGCCACGGCGTGCCCATGCGGCTGAGGATGTAGGCCTCGGGCACCCCGATCACCACACACAGCAGCGTGGTCAGGCCGCTGATCCAGAACGTGCGCAGGAAAATTTCGTAGAAGTACGGATCGCCCAGCAGGCTGCTGTAGTGGTCGAGGGTGTAGGCGTTGCTGTTGATCCCTGAGCTGTAGTCGAAGACGTTGAACGACAGCACCAGGGTCAGCAGCAAAGGAATAACCAGCAGGCACACATACAACGCCAGTGCCGGTGCCGACAGTAAATAACCCTGGCGTCCCTGACGGATCGAGGCGAACAGGCTCATGCCGACACCTCGTCCACACTCAGCACCCGCAGCAGCGCCGCGTCCCAGTCCAGGCCTACCGCCGTGCCTTCGGCCAGGGGTGCCGAACCGTCGTTGCGACGCACCACACTGAGTTCGCCCAGCGATGTCGAGACGCCGTACAACCATTGGCTGCCGAGGAAGAAGCGGCTGACGATGTTGCCTTGCAGACGGCCGAGTTCTTTATCCCGCAGATCAATTTTTTCCGGGCGCAGGCTCAGGGTCAGGTCGCCGCCGCTTTGCACTTGAACCACACCCGCCGCATCACGCGCGCCGGGCAACAGGTTGGCCTTGCCGACAAACCCGGAAATGAACTCGGTGCGCGGGTGTTCGTAGAGGGTGTAGGGCGCGTCGATCTGGGTGATACGCCCGGCCTGCATCACCACCACCCGGTCACTGATGGACAGCGCTTCGGACTGGTCGTGGGTGACCATCAACGTGGTGATCCCGACTTCACGCTGGATGCGGCGGATCTCGAACTGCATCTCTTCGCGCAGGTTGGCGTCGAGGTTGGACAGCGGCTCATCGAGCAGCAGCACCGGAGGCTCGATCACCAAGGCCCGGGCCAACGCGACACGCTGGCGCTGACCGCCGGACAACTCCCGTGGATAGCGTTCGGCGTGCTGGTCCAGGCGCACCAGTTTCAGCACCCGCGCCACCCGCTGCTGCAGTTCGGTGTTGGGCACTTTGCGCATCCGCAGGCCGAAGGCGACGTTGTCTTGCACGCTCATGTGCGGGAACAACGCGTAACTCTGGAACACCACGCCCAGGCCACGACTGGCGGGTTTGGCGTGGGTGATGTCGCGACCGTCCAACACAATGCGCCCGCTGCTGACGTCGACGAAGCCGGCGATCATTTGCAGGGTGGTGGTTTTACCGCAACCGGAAGGGCCGAGCAGGGAGACGAATTCGCCCTTTTCCACCGAGAGGTTGGTGGCGACGACCGCGTCGATTGCACCGTAACGTTTACCGAGGTTTTCAAGTTGCACAAAGGCCATAGCTGCGCTCCACCTGAGATTGTTATGCGCGGCCTGAAGGCGCGCTTTTTTGTATGGGCAGATACGAAAGGATGTTGCGGGGTGCGTTGGCGCTCGACTTGGGTCGGCTGCCGCTGTTGTTCGAATCGCCCCTGTATGGACGCAGAGTAGGACGAAGAATAGGATGGGCTCAATGGACAATTTCACTGAGACGATAACTATTTTCAGTTTCATTCGGTGAGTGAATTTTTAATCGAGAAAAACCATGTCTGATTCCATTGAACGGAATGAAAATAAAAATGAAGTCGGCGTCGGTGCGGTCTCCCGGCTCTTTGCGGTGCTGCGCAGCCTCGGTGATACGGTCGAGGGCGGCGAGCGGGTGACGCAACTGGCCCAGCGCATCGGTTTGTCGCAACCGACGACCCATCGGTTGCTGCGCAGCCTGATGGACGAGGGCATGGTCGAGCAGGACGCGCGCAGTAAACGCTATCGCTTGAGCCTGGACTTCTTTGCCCTGGCGGCCCGCGCCGGCAACACCGGCAACCTGCGTGAACTGGCGCGCCCGGCGTTGTTGCGGTTGTCGGCGTCGCTGGGGGATTCGTTGTTTTTACTGGCGCGCAGCGGGTTTGATGCGATCTGCCTGGATCGCAGCGAAGGGCCGTTTCCGATTCGCACCTTTACCGGCGATATCGGCGGCCGGGTGGCGTTGGGGGTGGGGCAGGGCAGCCTGGCGATCCTGGCGTTTCTGCCGGAGGAAGAGCGGGACACGGTGATTCACTACAACCTGCCGCGACTCAAGGATTTTCACCTGTATGACGAGGTATTCCTGCGCTCGGAAGTCGAGAACGTGCGAGCGCTGGGGTATGCCGGGCGTAACACCGGGGTGTTGCAGGGCATGGCCGGGGTGGCGGTGCCGATTCTGGATCGTGACGGGCGGGCGGTGGCGGCGTTGAGTGTGGCCACGATCAGCGATCGGCTGGGGCCGGATCGCCTGCCGACGGTGGTGGAGATGCTCAAGCGCGAAGCGGCATTGATCGGGCCGCGGATTAACCCGTTTGATCCGTTGTTGCGCCGGCCTTCGCAGGTGTTTGGGCAGGGTTGAAAAAGATCGCAGCCTGCGGCAGCTCCTACAGAAGCACGCGATCCCCTGTAGGAGTTGCCGCCGGCTGCGATCTTTTGATCTTCTAAAACTGCACGGTTTGCTTGAGCATCCGCGCCGCCGGCGTATCGCTCGGGCTGACCATCGCATAGTTGTACCCGGCCCCCGACCAATACTCGGCCTGTAACTCGCCGTCACTGCGACTGCCTCGGGGCAACAGGTAGTTTTTCGGGCCCGGCGGGCGGACATAGAAACTGATCTTGTGCCCGGTCGAGTCTTCGTAAACGACCATCGCCGCCGGCCCTTGCTCGGTGCTGAGCAGGCGCCCGCTGACCGGTTTGAAACCTGCGCCCGCCAGGTCCGGCAAGCGATTGGCCTGGGTGAAATACCGGTCCAGCCAGTGCTGCATGTCGCCGTCATCGCTGACCTTGTAGTCCGCCGGCAAGATGCCTTGCTGCGCAATCAAACGGTACGCCTGCAGGGCGTCGGTCATTGGCAGTTGAGTGCTGACCAGCGTCATCTCCCGCGCCTGCCAGCCACTGATTCCACCGACACTGACCGCCATCAGCAACACCGCCGCGCTGGCCAGATGTCGCCGGGATTGGCGTTTGAGGCGTTGGCGAATCAGCGCCGGATCGAGTTCCGGGTTGGCCGGTTGCTGCAACGCACCGCTCAACGCCGCGCGCAGTTGTTGAGCGTCCTGCTGCCAGGCGCGCACTTGCTCGGAAATTTCCGCGTTGCTGGCCAGAAAAGTCTCCACCAGACGTCGGTCGGCGTCGTTTAGCTGGTGGTCGACGTAGGCGTGCAGGTCACGTTCGCTTGGGGGCATGCTGATCATTTGAGTCTCCGCAGAGAAGGGCGGCTGATTTCGCCGTCGCTGAGTTCGCGCAAAGCCTGGCGGGCGCGGGACAGGCGGGACATCACGGTGCCAGTCGGGACGCCAAGAATCTCGGCGACCTCTTTATAGGTCAGGCCTTCCACCGACACCCACAGCAGCAGGGCGCGCTGTTCGGTGTTGAGCTGGTCGAAGGCTTGCAGGGTGGTTTGGGCAATCACCGTGCGCTCGGCCGAGGGTTGGGCATCGTCGCGGCCGGTGAAAAACTCGAGCATCCGCGCATAACGCCGGGAGCGCCGGTGAGCGTCGAGAAACTGCCGATACAGAATCGAAAACAGCCAGGCGCGCAGGTCGCCGTCGGGGCGTTTGTCGTTCCAGCTCGACAGCGCTCGCTCCAGACTGGCTTGCACGAGGTCGTCGGCACTGCTGGGGTTGCGCGTGAGTGACACGGCAAACCGGCGCAATCTGGGAATGATTTCACTCAGTTGTTCGTCGATATCGTTCATGAGTTTCTGGCTAGTCACTACGCTGGGACTAGGAAGACGCCCGGCACCTGAGGTTATTCCACGCCCGAAAAAATAAATACGGCGCGATGGAATAAAGCTGCGCGGGGTGCGTCTGCTTGGTTCTTCTTACTTGTGGCCGATGGCCCTGGAGTCTTTCATGGTAGATCGCTCATCACCGCCCAGCCGGCCGCCGCTGAGTGCCGCCAGCCTGACACTGCGCCTGGCCGGCATCGCCGTCATTGTTGCGGCAGTGGCCGGGGCTTTTGCCTACGTCAACGGCACCTTTGACCCACAGCGTCTGACGCCGAAAAAGCTGATCAACGTTTTGGAAACCAACAACGGCGTGCACCCGGGGTTTCGGCGTAACCATTCCAAAGGCGTGTGCGTGATCGGGCATTTCGAGAGCAGCGGCGAGGCGCGCAGCTATTCCAGCGCCCAGGTGTTCAATGAGCCACAGACTCCGGTGGTCGGACGTTTCGCCTTGCCGGCCGGCAATCCTTACGCGCCGGATACGGCCGTGCCGATTCGCAGTCTGGCGTTGCGCTTCACCCAGGCCAACGGTCAGCAGTGGCGCACCGGGATGAACAGCATGCCAGTGTTCCCGGTGGGCACGCCCGAAGCGTTCTATCAACTGCAACAGGCGCAGTCGCCGGACCCGGCCACGGGCAAACCCAACCCGGCGGCGGTCCCGGCGTTCTTTGGTTCACATCCGGAAGCGGGGCCTTTCCTGGCCTGGATCAAAACCGCCAAACCGTCGGCCAGTTACGTGACGGAAACCTACAACAGCATCAACGCGTTTTACCTGGTGAATGCGGCCGGGCAGAAGCAAGCGGTGCGCTGGAGCATGGTCCCGGTGGTCAAGGATGCGGCGGGTGCCACGGCGCCTGAAGGAAGTGATTTTCTTGAGAAGGATTTGGTGCAGCGTATCGCCTCGGGGCCACTGCGCTGGCAGTTGAACATCACCCTGGCCAACCCCGGTGATCCGGTGAATGACGCCAGCAAGACGTGGCCGGATGGCCGCAAAGTGATCAACGCCGGGACTTTGGTGCTCGAAGCGACCCAGCCACAACTCAACGGCGAGTGTCGTGACATCAATTACGACCCGCTGGTTTTGCCGGCCGGGATCGAAGGGTCCGACGACCCGCTGCTCGCCGCACGCTCCGCCGGTTATGCCAGTTCCTACCTGCGTCGCACCAGCGAAGTCAGCCAGTTGCCCGCCGCCAAACAGGAGGCTCAACAATGAGCGCCCAACCCAAGCATTTCGCCCCGCTGGCGCGCCTGCTGCACTGGCTGATGGCCCTGATGATCATCGCGATGCTGTTTATCGGCGCGGGCATGGTGGCCTCGGTGTCCGAACGGCATGAATGGCTGATCCACCTGCACAAACCGTTGGGCATTGCGATTCTGCTGCTGGTGATCGTGCGTTTGGCCGTGCGGTTTTCCACCCAGCAACCACCGCTGCCGGCGGACCTGCCGGGTTGGCAGGTGCTGGCGGCCAAGGCGTCCCATTTCTTGCTGTATGCGCTGATGCTGATTTTGCCGCTGCTGGGCTGGGCGATGATTTCGGCGGCGGGTGACCCGGTGATGCTCAGCAGTTCGTTACAATTGCCGTCGATCGTGCCGGCAAATGCGCAGATGTTTGCGTTTCTGCGCAAGGCTCACGGGTATCTGGCGTATCTGTTGTTCCTGACGGTGCTGCTGCATCTGGCGGCGGCGTTGTTTCATGGCTGGGTGCGTCGTGATGACGTGCTGGACAGCATGTTGCGGGGCAAGGATCGCGGCTGAGTTTCAGTTGCTGAGCCCCTGTGAGAGCGGGCTTGCTCGCGAAGTCGGAGTGTCAGTCGGTAGTTATGTCTCTGACAGAGCGCTTTCGCGAGCAAGCCCGCTCCCACAAGATTGCGGTGTTTTGGTCGCCAAGGTTCGCCACCAATAAAGTAACGCCACCGCGTTGATCCCTGCACCCAGCAGGCACACGCCCATCCACCCGCCCCACGCATACATCGCCGTGGAGGCAATCGACCCCAGCGCACTGCCCATCGAATAAAACAGCATGTAGCCAGCGGTCAATCGGCTTTGCGCTTGCGGCCGGACGCTGTAGATCATGCTCTGGCTGGTGACGTGCACCGCTTGCAACCCCAAATCCAGCGTAATGACCCCCAGCAACAGCGCACACAGCGACGATTGGGTGAAGGCGATGGGCAGCCACGACGCCAGCATCAGTAACAGCGACGCCCCACTGGTCCATTGCCCCAGACCACGATCAGCCAGATGTCCGGCGCGGGCCGCCGCCAATGCACCGGCCGCACCGGCCAGTCCGAATAATCCGATTTGCGTGTGGGACAACGACAGTGGCGGGGCGGCGAGGGGCAGCACCATTGGCGTCCACAGCACCATGGCGCTGGCGAAGGTCAGGAACGCGAGGATCGCCCGTTGGCGCAGCACCGGTTCTTCCTTGAACAAGATGAAGACCGAACTGATCAGCGCTATGTAAGTGTGGGGCGGTTGCGCGGTTTCTTGTTTGGGCAGCACACGAAACAACAGCGCCGCCATCAACAGGGTCAAACCCGCCGACAACAGATAGATCGAGCGCCAGCCCGACAGGTCCGCCATCCCGCCGGCCACGGTACGCGCCAACAGAATGCCGACGACAATGCCACTGGTGACCACGCCGACCACGCGCCCGCGCTGAGCCGGTATCGCCAAGGTCGCCGCGTACGCCACCAGCACCTGCGTCACCACCGCCAACAACCCGGTCAACGCCATGCCGATCAGCAACCAGGCACTGTTTTGCGCGAACGCGATTATCAGCAATGCCAGCGCCGACAGCAGCGTTTGCGTGACGATCAAGCGCCGCCGATTGAGCAAATCCCCCAGTGGCACCAGCAACAACAGCCCGACGCCGTAACCGATCTGGGTCAGGGTGACGACGATGCCGATGGTCGTCGGGTTCATGGCAAACGCCTCGGCCATGGCGTCCAGCAGCGGTTGGGCGTAATACACATTGCCGACGGCCAGGCCGCAGGCGACAGCGAACAGCAAGATCACGCCGCTGCTCAATGAATGGTCGGGTTTCATGCCGGGCTCCTAATATGGTTTCAAAATAAAACCAGTTGTACGGTAAGGAGGCTGGTTTTATATTGCAACCACATTTGCAGTCGGTGGGCGCAGTCATGGTTAAACGCACAAGCATGGAAAGCGCCGAATGCCCGGTCGCCCGGTCACTGGATGCCATTGGCGATGGGTGGTCATTGCTGATCGTGCGCGATGCGTTCGATGGGCTTCGCCGGTTCGGCGAGTTTCAGCGCAATTTGGGCATGGCCAAGAACATTCTGTCGACGCGATTGCGCACGTTGGTGGCCCACGGGATTTTCGATCTGGTGCCGGCATCGGATGGCAGCGCGTATCAGGAATACGTGCTGACGGAGAAGGGCAAAGGCCTGTTCCCGTTGATCATCGGGTTGCGGCAGTGGGGCGAGGCGTTTTTCTTTGAACCGGGGGAGGCGCATTCACGGGTGGTTGATCGTGAGCACGGGCGGCCAGTGCGAACGTTGGAATTGCGCGCCGAGGATGGGCGGTTGTTGGGGCCGGAGGATTGTGTGCGGGTGGCCGCTGAATAAACGATCAACAGATCGCGCCTTCGCAGGAGTTGCCGAAGGCTGCGATCTTTTGATCTTAAGGAGCAATCAACGCAAAGTACCCACCATCTCCGCAACGGTGGTCAGCAGGTCTTTACCCAACTGCTTGGAGCGTTTGCCCGACCAGCCCGTCAACGCATTCGGCGCATCGTTATTGTCCTTGAACGGCATCTCCAGGGTCAGCGACAGGCAGTCGAACTTCTTGCCGACGCTGTTGCAGGCCAGGGTCATGTTGGCTTTGCCAGGCAGGTCGCGGGTGTAGCCGTGTTTGGTCTGGAAGTCCTTGGTCAGGTGCTTCAGGTGATCGCGGAAATGGGTTTCGAGCTGCTCGATCCGCGGGGTGTAGCCGGGGTTGCCTTCGCAACCGGCGGTGAACACGTAGGGGATTTCTTCATCACCGTGGACGTCGATGAACAGATCGACGCCGTACTGTTCCATCTGCTGCTGCACAAACAGCACTTCCGGGCTCATCTCCTGGCTGGCGCTCTGCCAGGCACGGTTGAGGTCCTGGCCCATGGCGTTGGTGCGCAAGTGGCCGTGGAAAGCGCCGTCCGGGTTCATGTTCGGCACCAGGTACAGGTCGGCGCCGGCCAGTAGTTTTTTCAGTACAGGGTCGTCATGGTTTTCCAGACGTTCAATCACGCCTTCCATGAACCACTCGGCCATGTGTTCGCCCGGGTGCTGTTGCGCGATGATCCAGACCTTGCGCTGGCCCTCGGCGCCCGTGCCTTTACGCAGTAACTGAATGTCTCGGCCTTCAGCGCTTTTGCCGGTGGTCAGCAACTCGGTACCTGCCTTGGTCAGTGCCTGCTCGATCAGCCAGTCATGACGCCCACGGCTGTACGGTTCGAAGTAGGCAAACCAGGCGTGGGTGGCCGTGGCCTCGAGGCTGAAGCGCAGGCAATCGCCTTCAAAGATCGTCGGCACCCGGAACCAGTTGACGTGGTCGTAGGACGCCACTGCCTGATAACCGTCCCAGGCCTTGTTATACGAGGATTTGCTGGCGTTGTTCAGGCGAAACCAATGCTCTTGACCGACATGCAGACCGCTGGCCTTGAAGTGGAACCACTGGAAATGCTGGCTGCGGGTGTCTGGCTTGATCGCCAACAGGGCTTGCAGCGGATTGCTGATGTCCAGGACTTCAATGTTGCCGCTGTCGAAGTTGGCACTGATGTCGAAAGAGGATTTAGCCACGGTCATAGTCGATTCCTGATTATGATTTATGGCTGCTACTTTACACGCAAGGTGGGAATGAATCGGCGGAAAATTGCGGGGCGAAGCGGGGGGGCGTCCTCCTTGACGCCGAAGCAGCTTAGAGGCTGTGCGATTGATTCTCAAGTGCTATTTATCATTAGTTTGCCCCAATGCGGCCGGGCTTCTCTTGCCAACAGATATTCTTTTGATATCATACGCGCCATTGAATTTGCAGCACGTACAGTCTTCATTAGCCTGAAGCCAAAGCCAGAATAACTGGCAAAAAAAGACCCGGCAAAAAGCCGGGTCAAAAACCGTGATTAGCCTGATGAGGAGATAGTCCAGGAGACCGACCTAAGGTCCTCTGGTCCATCGACTGATCTCGCGACCAGCTGCATGCAATAATAATCATTCTCGTTTGCAAGTCAAATGATTTTATCTGCACGATTGGAAAATTCTTTCCTGTCCTCCTCGAAAATACCTTTGCCTCAGTCGTTCTGATCGCCATCCAGGGATCGGTCGACCATCGCCTGCGCCATATCGATCATGTGCACCACCGAAAACGCCAATGCGCGACTTGTGCCTTGCTGGTTGTTGGCGGACTCCTGGGCCGTGGCCGCTGCACAGCGCAGCAGATCGGACGCATGAACCAGCGCCTCTTCACTGCTGACGTTACGGTTGACGTCGAAAAATCGCGATTCGACCTCCACCTCTGAAACAGCCGGTTTCAAGTAATAATCCAGTGCGCGTTGCGCGGCGGCGTTGCCTTTGGGCGAGGTGAACGTGGTGTCGAATTGCATGTCGGGCAAGTCGTGGCTGGGGTTGGTCATGGCGCGGGTGTACTCCGTGATAGATTCAGATCCGTGAACTCATCCTAGTACGTACTGTATTTGTGACGAGAATTTAAATACTACAATTTGTGTTTTGAGGGCTGGAGGCCCACACGTATCGTGCCGCACATGGATAAATGGATTGAATTGGTCAAGGCCAAAATGAGTGAACTCAAAATCACTCAAGACGAACTCGCAGATCGCCTCGGGATGTCCCAGGGCGGCGTCGGCCACTGGCTGAACAAACGCCGCGACCCTGGCGTCGTCAACATGAACCGTGTGTTGAAGGCGTTGGGCATGGACTTTCTCGAAGTGGCGCTGGTGATCCGCGAACCCCTTGTCTCGGAAGACGACGAGATGCCCCTGGCGCACAAGTACAACCCGTACTTCCGCTACCCGGTCAGCGATTGGCGAGAGCCGGCGCAGATCCGTGATGGTGAGCTGACGGTGTACCGCAAGGAGGATCGCTTCGAGTTGACCGACTACCACGCCCAGGGCCCGGCCTTCTGGTTGAGTGTGGTGGGTGACGCGATGACCGCGCCGACTGGCATCGGCATCGCCGAGGGCATGATGATCCTGGTGGACCCGGCCATCGTGCCGGAGCCCGGAAAACTGGTGATCGCCCAGTGGCCGGACAGTTCGGAAGCGACGTTTCGCAAGCTGATCGAAGAGGGCGGGCAGCGTTACCTGGTCCCGCTCAATCCGACGTATCCGAAAGCCCTTTTCACCGACGAGTGCCGAATTATCGGCGTAGTGGTTCAGGCAACGGCCAAATTCTAATCAGATCGGTCCCCGCACTGCGTAGGACCGATCTTCATTTCACGCTTCTTCCAACTCCACCAAAGCGCTGCCTTCACTGACCATCTCGCCTTCCTGGCAATACAGCGCTTTGATCACCCCCGCATGGGGCGCACGAATGCTGTGCTCCATTTTCATCGCTTCCAGCACCACCAATTGCGCCCCGGCTTCGACCGTTTGCCCGGCCTCCACCAACACCCGCACGATGCTGCCATTCATCGGCGCCGTCAGGCCGCCCTGATGGCTGTGACTGGATTCGACGGCAGCAATCGGGTCGTAGGTTTCGACGCGACGCAGTTCACCTTCCCATTGCAGATACAGCACGTCGCCACGACGGATCGCCCGATGCTGGCGGCGCACGCCGTTGTGTTCGGTCAGCAACTGTTCGCCCTTGAGCTGCGCGCTGCTCACGTCACCCAACGTCAACGCACGATCCTGACCTTCGCAACTCAGATGCAAGGTGATTTCTGTCGGCAATCCGAGGCGCAAACCACTGTTGATCGCCCACGGCGAACTCGGATCATCGGCCCGCAACACCGCCGCTTGCCCCTGGGCAAACGCCTGCGCCGCCGTGTGCCAGAACTCATCGCTGAGCTCCGCAGGCGCTGGCAGCAGTTGCTCCTGATAACGCGGGATGAAACCGGTATCGAGTTCCGCCGCCGCAAACGCGGGATGGCCAACAATGCGGCGCAGGAAGTTGATGTTGGTCTTGAGCCCGCCAATGGCGAACTCATCGAGCATGCTCAACAACCGCAGGCGTGCCTGCTCACGGTCCTCGCCCCAGGCAATCAGCTTGCCGAGCATCGGGTCGTAGAACGGCGAGATCTCATCGCCTTCCTCGACGCCGCTGTCCACGCGCCGTCCCGGACCTTCGGCCGACTCTCGATACAACGCCAGCCGCCCGGTGGCCGGCAGGAAATCATTGCCCGGATCTTCGGCATACAAACGGACTTCAATCGCATGGCCAATTAGCGGCACTTCAGCCTGGGTCATCGGCAACGCTTCACCCCGCGCCACGCGAATCTGCCAGGCCACCAGGTCCAGGCCGGTGATGGCTTCGGTGACCGGGTGTTCAACTTGCAGGCGCGTGTTCATCTCCATAAAGAAGAACTCGCCGCGCGAATCCAGCAGAAACTCCACGGTGCCGGCGCCGACGTAACCGATGGCTTGCGCCGAACGCACCGCCGCTTCACCCATGGCCCGACGCAACTCCCCGCTCAGGCCCGGTGCCGGCGCTTCTTCGACGACTTTCTGGTGCCGGCGCTGGATCGAGCAATCCCGTTCATTCAGGTACAAACAGTTGCCGTGTTGATCGGCGAATACCTGGATTTCCACGTGACGGGGTTTGAGCAGGTACTTCTCCACCAGCATCCGCGAATCGCCGAACGAGGATTTTGCCTCACGCTGGGCGGAGGCCAGGGCTTCGGCCAGTTGGCTGACGTCCTCGACCACTTTCATGCCTTTACCGCCGCCACCGGCCGTAGCCTTGAGCAACACCGGATAGCCGATGCGTTCACAGGCATCGCGGAAGGTGTCCAGGTCCTGGGCCTCGCCGTGATAGCCCGGCACCAGCGGCACGCCGGCAGTTTCCATCAAGGCTTTGGCCGCCGATTTGCTGCCCATGGCGTCGATGGCCGAGGCGGGCGGGCCGAGGAAGATCAGGCCGGCCGCTTCGATGGCGCGGGCGAACCCGGCGTTCTCGGATAAAAAACCATAACCGGGATGAATCGCCTGGGCGCCGCTGGCTTGGGCGGCGGCGATCAGTTTGTCGATTTGCAGGTAACTGTCGGCGGCTTTGCTGCCACCCAGATCGACGCGAATATCCGCTTCGCGGCTGTGCCGGGCGTCACGGTCGGTGGCGCTGTGCACGGCGACGGTGGTCAGGCCCAGGGCCTTGGCTGTGCGCATCACGCGGCAAGCAATTTCGCCACGGTTGGCCACCAGCAGGGTGGTGAGAACAGGTGCGCTCATCAACGCGGCTCCTTGGTGGTTTCGGCTTGCCAGGTCGGCGGACGTTTTTGCAGAAAGGCGCGCAGGCCTTCCTGACCTTCAGGGCTGACGCGAATGCGCGCGATGGCATTTTCGGTGTAGCGGCGCAGGGCCGGGGTCAGCGCGCCATTGCCGACTTCGCGCAGCAAGTCCTTGCTGACGCGCATGGCCGCCGGGCTGTTGAGCAACAAATTGTCGATCCACTGTTCGACCTTTTGCTCCAGCTCAGCGACCGGATAACTCTCGGACAACAAGCCGATTTCCCGCGCCCGTTGCCCGCCGAAACGTTCGGCGGTCAGGGCATAACGCCGCGCCGCGCGTTCACCGATGGCTTGCACCACGAACGGGCTGATCACCGCTGGCGCCAGGCCGATGCGCACTTCTGACAGGCAGAACTGTGCGTCATCGGCGCCAATGGCCATGTCGCAGCAACTGATCAGGCCCAAGGCACCGCCATACGCGGCGCCTTGCACCACGGCCAGGGTCGGGATTTTGAGCTTGGCGAGGTTGTACATCAGCTCCGCCAGTTCCCGGGCGTCGTCGAGGTTGGTGTGGTAATCGAGTTCGGCGGATTGCTGCATCCAGGCCAGGTCGGCACCGGCGCTGAAATGCTTGCCGCGTCCACGCACCAGCAGAAACCGCAGGCGGGTGTCGCCCGAGACTTTGTCCAGGGCGAGGATCAGTTCGCGGATCATCTCGGCGTTGAAGGCGTTGTTCTTTTCTTCACGGCTGAGCCACAGGGTGGCGAAGCCCCGGGGGTCGGTCAGCAGTTCGAGGGTGTTGAAGTCGCTCATATTTGTCCGTCTCCACAACTCTTACTTGTAGGAGCGAGGCTTGCCCGCGAAAGCAATTTTTCAGTCACATCTATATTGGATGTACCGACGCCTTCGCGGGCAAGCCTTGCTCCTACAGATCACATCCGGAACACGCCGAAGCGGCTCGGTTCGATTGGTGCGTTCAGCGACGCGGACAGGGCCAGGGCCAATACATCGCGGGTCTGGGCCGGGTCGATGACGCCGTCGTCCCACAACCGTGCGCTGGAATAGTAGGGGTGACCCTGCTCTTCGTATTGATCGAGGATCGGCTGTTTGATCTCGGCTTCCTGCTCGGCGCTGAAAACCTGGCCACTGCGCTCGGCTTGCTCGCGCTTGACCTGGACCAACACGCCAGCCGCTTGCTCGGCGCCCATCACGCCGATGCGTGCATTCGGCCACATCCACAGGAAGCGCGGATCGTAAGCCCGCCCGCACATGCCGTAGTTACCGGCACCGAAGCTGCCGCCGATGATCACGGTAAATTTCGGCACCTTGGCGCAAGCCACGGCGGTCACCAGTTTGGCGCCGTGCTTGGCGATGCCGCCGGCCTCGTATTTCTGGCCGACCATGAAGCCAGTGATGTTTTGCAGGAACAGCAGCGGAATACCGCGCTGGCAGGCCAGTTCGATAAAGTGCGCGCCTTTTTGCGCGGCTTCGGCGAACAGAATGCCGTTGTTGGCGAGGATCGCGATCGGGTAACCGTGCAGGTAGGAAAAGCCGCACACCAATGTAGTCCCGAATAACGCCTTGAATTCGTCGAACACTGACCCGTCTACCAAACGCGAGATGACTTCGCGCACATCGAACGGCTGCTTGGCGTCGGCTGAAACCACGCCATACAACTCATCGCTGCTGTACAGCGGCGCAATCGGCGCACGTTGTTGCAACTCGCCGAGCTTGCGCCAGTTGAGGTTGGCCACGCTGCGTCGGGCGAGGGCGAGGGCGTGTTCATCGCTCTCGGCGTAATGGTCGGCGACCCCGGAAATCTTGCAGTGCACATCGGCCCCGCCGAGGTCTTCGGCACTGACCACTTCACCGGTGGCGGCTTTCACCAGCGGCGGGCCGGCGAGGAAAATCGTTGCCTGATTGCGCACCATGATCGCTTCGTCGGCCATCGCCGGCACGTAAGCGCCGCCAGCGGTGCACGAGCCCATCACCACGGCAATCTGCGGAATGCCCATGGCGCTCATGTTGGCCTGGTTGAAGAAGATCCGCCCGAAGTGCTCACGGTCCGGGAACACTTCGTCCTGGCGCGGCAGGTTGGCGCCGCCGGAGTCCACCAGATAAATGCACGGCAAGCGGTTCTGTTGGGCGATGGTTTGGGCGCGCAGGTGTTTTTTCACGGTCAGCGGGTAGTACGAGCCACCCTTCACCGTGGCGTCGTTGGCGACGATCATGCACTCGACGCCTTCGACCCGGCCGATTCCGGCAATCACACCGGCCGCCGGGACGTCTTCGCCGTACACCGCGTACGCCGCCAGTTGGCTGATTTCCAGAAACGGCGAGCCTGGGTCGAGCAGGCGATTGATCCGCTCACGGGGCAGTAATTTGCCCCGGGACGTGTGGCGTTCTTGCGCCTTCGGGCCGCCACCTTGCTGCACCTGGGCGAGCAGGGTGTGCAGGGCGTCGACCTGTTTGAGCATCGCCGCGCTGTTGGCGGCGAACTCCGCCGAACGGGGGTTGAGCTGGGTATGCAGGATAGCCATGGACAGCTCCGTTTAGCGGGTTTCGTTGAACAGTTCGCGACCGATCAGCATGCGACGAATCTCACTGGTGCCGGCGCCGATTTCATACAGCTTGGCGTCACGCAGCAGACGACCCGCCGGGAATTCATTGATGTAGCCGTTGCCGCCGAGAATCTGGATCGCGTCGAGGGCCATTTGTGTGGCGCGCTCGGCGCTGTAGAGGATCACGCCCGCCGCATCCTTGCGCGTGGTTTCCCCACGCTCGCAAGCCTGGGCGACCGCGTAGAGGTAAGCGCGGCTGGCGTT
The DNA here is from genome assembly GCF_037049705.1 of Janthinobacterium sp. LPB2021202312-11-4. Taxonomy (NCBI): domain Bacteria; kingdom Pseudomonadati; phylum Pseudomonadota; class Betaproteobacteria; order Burkholderiales; family Oxalobacteraceae; genus Janthinobacterium; species Janthinobacterium sp. LPB2021202312-11-4. The sequence continues at coordinate 141,662 of NZ_JBAGKV010000007.1, forward strand.
GAGCTGGGTGTACATGTCGGCGACTTTGCCCTGGATCAGCTGGAATTCGCCGATGCTTTGGCCGAACTGTTTGCGATCGTGGATGTACGGCACGATCAGGTCCATGCACGACTGCATGATCCCGGTCGGGCCGCCCGACAGCACGACGCGCTCGTAGTCGAGGCCGCTCATCAGCACTTTCACGCCGCCATTGAGCACGCCGAGGATGTTTTCTTCCGGCACTTCGACGTCATCGAAGAACAGCTCGCAGGTGTTGGAGCCGCGCATGCCGAGCTTGTCGAACTTGTTGCTGCGGCTGAAGCCTTTCGAGTCGCGCTCAACGATGAATGCGGTGATGCCGTGGGGGCCTTTTTCCAGGTCAGTCTTGGCGTAGATCACGTAGGTGTTGGCGTCGGGGCCGTTGGTGATCCAGGTTTTGCTGCCGTTGAGCACGTACTTGTCACCGTGCTTGTCGGCGCGCAGTTTCATCGACACCACGTCGGAACCGGCGTTCGGCTCGCTCATGGCCAAGGCGCCGATGTGCTCGCCGCTGATCAGTTTGGGCAGGTATTTGGTTTTCTGTTCGTGATTGCCGTTGCGGTTGATCTGGTTGACGCAGAGGTTGGAATGCGCGCCGTAGGACAACGCCACCGAGGCCGAGCCACGGCTGATTTCTTCCATGATCACCACGTGGGCCAGGTAACCCAGGCCGGCACCGCCGTACTCTTCCGGCACGGTGACGCCAAGCAGGCCCATGTCGCCGAATTTGCGCCACAGGTCAGCGGGGAACAGGTTGTCGATGTCGATCTGAGCCGCGCGCGGGGCGATCTCTTTGGCGACGAAGGACTGAACCTGATCGCGCAGCATGTCGATGGTTTCACCGAGGGCAAAGTTCAGGGATGGATAGCTCATGGGGCACCTTTTGGCTTTTTTGTAGGGTAGGGAGGGCCGTGATTCAGCTCTCACCTTTACGTTAACGTAAGCCTGTGACGAATGGCTGTCAATCACCCTTTACGTTAACGTCAACTTGAGCGACTCTGTAGGAGCAAAGCTTGCTGGCGAAGAACGATAACGCGGTCCTACAGCGACACCGCAGTGCTCCTATCGCCGGCAAGCCGTGCTCCTACAATAAAGACAATAGGGGTCGTCATGGATCAACCCAGTGCAAACCCGCAGCGCAGCTATACCCGCGGTTCCCAGGACAAAGCCTTGCTGGCGATGACCATCGGCGAGAAGTTCGATCACACCGTCAAGCAATACCCGGACGGCGAAGCGCTGGTCGTGCGTCATCAACAGTTGCGTTACACCTGGCAGCAATTGGCCGACACCGTGGACCTGCATGCCCGGGCACTGCTGGCGCTGGGCTCGCAAACCGGCGACCGCCTCGGCATCTGGGCGCCGAATTGCGCGCAGTGGTGCATCAGTCAGTTCGCCAGCGCAAAAATCGGCGTGATCCTGGTCAACATCAACCCGGCGTATCGCAGTTCCGAACTCGAATACGTATTGAAACAGTCCGGCTGCCAGTGGCTGGTCTGCGCCGGGGCCTTCAAGACCTCCGACTATCACGCAATGCTGCAAGGCCTGGTGCCGGAGCTGGCCGAGCAATCCATCGGTCAGTTGCAGAGTGAACGCTTACCGGATTTGCGTGGCGTTATCAGCCTGGATGCGCAGCCGCCCTCGGGTTTCCTGCCGTGGTCGCAACTGGCGGATCTGGCGGCCAGCGTCTCGGTCGAGCAGTTGAACGAACGCCAACACAGCCTGCATTTCGATCAGCCGGTGAACATTCAGTACACCTCCGGCACCACCGGTTTCCCCAAGGGCGCGACCCTCAGTCACTACAACATTCTCAACAACGGCTACATGGTCGGTGAAAGCCTGGGCCTGAGCGCCCGTGATCGGCTGGTGATTCCCGTGCCGCTTTATCACTGCTTCGGCATGGTCATGGGCAACCTCGGTTGCATCACCCATGGCAGCACGATGATTTACCCCAACGATGCCTTCGACCCGCTGCTGACCCTGACCACCGTCGCGGAAGAAAAAGCCACCGCGCTCTACGGTGTGCCGACCATGTTCATCGCCATGCTCGATCAGCCGCAACGTGGCGAATTCGATCTGTCGAGCCTGCGCACCGGGATCATGGCCGGGGCGACCTGCCCGATTGAGGTGATGCGTCGGGTCATCAACGAGATGCACATGAGCGAAGTGCAAATTGCCTACGGCATGACGGAAACCAGCCCGGTGTCGCTGCAGACCGGTCCGTCAGACGAACTGGAATTGCGCGTCACCACCGTCGGCCGCACCCAGCCGCAACTGGAAAGCAAGATCATCGACGAGGCCGGCAACCTGGTGCCGCGCGGCACCATCGGCGAACTGTGCACCCGAGGTTACAGCGTGATGCTCGGCTACTGGAACAACCCGCAAGGCACCAGCGAAGCCATCGATCAGGCCGGCTGGATGCACACCGGCGACCTGGCGAGCATGAACGATGAGGGTTATGTGTGCATCGCCGGGCGTAACAAGGACATGATCATCCGTGGCGGTGAAAACGTTTACCCACGGGAGCTGGAGGAGTTTTTCTTTACCCATCCGGCGGTGGCGGATGTGCAAGTGATCGGCATTCCCTGCTCGCGTTACGGTGAAGAGATCGTCGCCTGGATCAAATTCCACCCCGGCCACAGTGCAACCGAAGAAGAATTGAAAACCTGGTGCAAGTCGCGCATCGCGCACTTCAAGACGCCGCGTTACTTCAAGTTTGTAGAAGAGTTTCCGATGACGGTGACGGGCAAGATCCAGAAGTTCCGGATGCGCGAGATCAGTATCGAGGAACTCAAAGCGATACCGTAGGAGCTGCCCAAGGCTGCGATCTTTTGATCTTGCTCTTTTGAAGAGCAAAAGATCGCAGGCTGCGCCAGCTTCTACGGGGGATTTGTGTTGGGTCAGACGGCGATGTTGAGTTGAAATCCAAATCACAGAAAGCACAAAGGGGAGCCGAAGCTCCCCTTTAATTTGTCGTTGCGCGTGCTCTTTTTTTATTATTGAGGGGCGGTCTATTGTTGTTTTTGGCAACCGTGGCCCTTTACCGCTGTTTTAGTCGACCCCCATCCGGGGTCAAGAGCAAACGTATTTTTTTGAGCGCTGATCTGCTTTTTCGCCGAGCGATCCAACCAGTTCGGGAGCTACCTGAAGGTAGTTTTATTGTTCTCTGCCCGGTTGCGGGTTACTCCGAAAAGCACCCTGAAAAGCACACCTTCTCCAAAAAAATCTGTTAGCTGCGTCTCTGCCGTGTTGTTTTTGTTATGTCAGAGTCGTTACGTCTTATTTTTATTAGGTTTGCTGCTTTTTATTCTTGTTATGCCATAGAGATAGCAGAAGCCGTGCCAACTTTAAAAAATCCTTTTAAATCAAAAGCTTAAAATTTTGTAGGATTTTTCAGTCGGCTCGCGCCAGACAATTTGTTTCCGTGTTACTCGTTTTGTACCCGCACGCCAGACACAGCGGTAACACCCGGACACATCCGAGCCGTTACCGGGCGCTGCGAGCCTTCGCCACGCGGGAACCGGTCGGGCGCCCCAGCACGGTGCAAATTTGCTGACCCGCGAGAATCAAGGCGTCCAGGTCGATGCCGGTCTCGATTCCCAGGCCATTGAGCAGGTACACCACGTCTTCGGTGGCAACGTTACCGCTGGCGCCCTTGGCATACGGGCAGCCGCCGAGGCCGGCGATAGAGCTGTCGAACACTGCAATGCCTTCGAGCAGGCTCGCATAGACATTGGCCATGGCCTGGCCATAGGTGTCGTGGAAGTGCCCGGCCAGTTTGTCCCGTGGCACATCGGCCGACACTACTTCAAACATCCGCCGGGTCGCGCCGGCGGTGCCAGTGCCGATGGTGTCACCCAGGGAGACTTCGTAGCAGCCCATGGCGTAGAGCTCGCGCGCGACCAGGGCGACTTGCTCCGGCGCGACATGACCTTCATAAGGGCAGCCCAGCACACACGAGACGTAACCGCGCACGCTGACGCCATGCTGCTTGGCCGCATCCATGATCGGCACGAACCGCGCCAGGCTTTCACTGATCGAGCAATTGATGTTGCGCTGGGAGAACGCTTCGGAGGCGGCGGCAAACACCGCGACTTCCTTGACCCCGGCGGCGATGGCGTCCTCGAACCCGCGCAGGTTCGGCGCCAATGCGCCGTAGGTCACGCCGGGCTTGCGCTGGATCTGCGCGAACACCTCGGCGGAACCGGCCATTTGCGGCACCCACTTGGGCGACACGAAACTGCCGACTTCGATATAGCCCAGGCCGGCGGCGCTCAAGGCATCGACCAGTCGCACCTTGTCCGCGACGCTGATGGGTTGGGCTTCGTTTTGCAGACCGTCGCGGGGGCCGACTTCGATCAGGCGTACGTGAGAGGGGAGGGACATGGCTTAGGACCTGTTGTAATTGTCAGAAAGTTCGCAGAACCCTGTAGGAGCAAAGCTTGCTCGCGATCGCGGTGTGTCATTCAGCATTGATGCCGATTGATCTGACGCTTTCGCGAGCAAGCTTCGCTCCTACAGGGGATCGCGTAAGTCTTATTGAACGGGCTGCTGGCTTTTGATCGTCTGTTCCAGCGCTTGGGTGCAGCGTTCCTGTGCAGTGTCGAGTTCCAGCTTCATCTGCTCGATGTCGAGCATCTGCTGTTCAAGCTGTTCACGGCGCTCAGCAATTTTGGTCAGCATGGTTTGCAGTTGCTTCTGATTGCCGCCGGTGGGGTCGTAGAGTTCGATCAGTTCGCGGCATTCAGCCAGGGAAAAACCGATGCGCTTGCCCCGCAGGATCAGCTTCAGGCTGACCTTGTCCCGGGGCGAATAGATGCGCTCCTGACCACGGCGTTCAGGGCTGAGCAGGCCTTGCTCTTCATAAAAACGGATGGCGCGGGTGGTGATGTCGAGCTCGCGGGCGAGGTCGGAAATGCTATAGGTCTGGCTGCTCATGGGCGCGCTCGAAGAAGGTCATGGCGCTAAGCTAATGTCAGGTTGACGTTTACGTCAAGGGAGAAAAGATCGCAGCCTTCGGCAGCTCCTACAGACAGAACACAATTGCCCTGAGGCGCTGCCGAAGGCTGCGATCTTTTGATCTTTGTTTAACTTGGCTGCTTATCGAGCTTCTTCTCATGCGCCGTCACCTGCTGACACAACTCGATCATCTGCTCGCGCATCCAGCGGTTGGCCGGGTCCTGGTCGGTGCTTTCGTGCCAATACAGGTGGGTTTCCACCGGCGGCACATCGTTGACCGGCAGATTAAACGCGTGCAATTCATGACGACGGGCGAAACGCTCCGGCACGGTCATGACCATGTCGGTCTGCTGCAACACTTGCGACGCCATCAGGTAATGCTGGGAGCGCAGGGCGATCTTGCGCTGAATCCCCATTTTCCCCAGCGCCAGGTCCACGTGCCCCAAACCGCTGCGACGACTGGAAATGTGGATGTGGGTCAGCGACAGGTAATCGTCGAGGGTGAATTTCTCTTTGCCCGCCAGCGGATGGCCCTTGCGCATGGCGCACACGTAGCGGTCTTCCATCAACTTGACGTGGCGCACTTGCGGGTCGGTGTTGAGCGGTGCATCCACCGCGAAGTCGAGGCGACCGGCCGCCAGTTCCTTGGTGGTCTCGCGGCGCTTGGACAGAAAACTCTCGATGATCACCGTCGGTGCGAGGCGGCGCAGGCGCTGGAACAGCGGCGGCAGGATCACGGCTTCGGTGAGGTCGGTCATGCTGATGCGGTAGGTCTTGACCGCTTGCAGCGGGTTGAAAATGCGGCTTTCCTGCACCGACACCCGCAGCAGCGAGAGGGCGTTGCGCACCGGGCCGATGATGTTCTGGGCCATCGGCGTTGGCACCATGCCTTGGGCGGTGCGCACGAACAACGGGTCGTTGAAGGTTTCGCGCAAACGGGCCAGGGCGTTCGACACCGCAGGCTGGGTAATGCCGACAATCTGCCCGGCGCGAGTCAGGTTGGCTTCGGTGTAGATCGCGTCGAAGACGATGAAAAGGTTGAGGTCGACCTTGCTCAGATTCATTGCGCTGCACTCTTATTGTTGGTTCTCAATCACCCGATCATATATCGGTGATGAATGTTAATACACGCCGAGAATAGGCTAGGTAAATTATCAACGCTGTTCTAGCATCGATTGCATGCCCTAAACAACCTCCCGAAAGAAGGTAGCTGCCCATGGATTTCGCTTATTCGCCCAAGGTTCAGGAACTGCGTGAGCGCGTGACTGCGTTCATGGACACCTACGTTTATCCCGCTGAAGCCGTGTTCGAGCGTCAGGTCGCTGAAGGCGATCGCTGGCAGCCGACGGCGATCATGGAAGAACTCAAACTCAAGGCCAAGGCCGAAGGGTTGTGGAATTTGTTTCTACCTGAGTCCGAACTTGGCGCCGGCCTGACCAACCTTGAGTACGCGCCTCTGGCCGAAATCATGGGCCGCTCGCTGCTCGGGCCTGAGCCGTTCAACTGTTCGGCGCCGGACACCGGCAACATGGAAGTGCTGGTGCGTTACGCCAACGAAGAACAGAAGCAGCGTTACCTCGAACCGCTGTTACGCGGCGAGATCCGTTCGGCGTTCGCCATGACCGAACCGGACGTGGCTTCGTCCGACGCCACCAACATGGCCGCCCGCGCCGTGCGTGATGGCGACGAGTGGGTGATCAACGGCAAGAAATGGTGGACCTCCGGCGCCTGCGATCCGCGCTGCAAGATCCTGATCTTCATGGGCCTGAGCAACCCCGATGCGCCGCGCCATGCCCAGCACTCGATGATTTTGGTGCCGGTGGATGCGCCCGGCGTGAAGATTGTTCGTCCACTGCCAGTGTTCGGCTACGACGATGCGCCCCACGGGCATGCCGAAGTGCTGTTTGAAAATGTCCGGGTGCCGTACGAAAACGTCCTGTTGGGCGAAGGACGCGGCTTCGAAATCGCTCAGGGTCGCCTTGGCCCGGGCCGGATTCACCACTGCATGCGTTCGATCGGCATGGCCGAGCGTGCGCTGGAATTGATGTGCAAACGTGCGGTGAGCCGTACCGCGTTCGGTAAACCGTTGGCGCGACTGGGTGGCAATATCGACAAGATCGCCGACTCGCGGATGGAAATCGACATGGCTCGGCTGTTGACGTTGAAAGCCGCATACATGATGGACACCGTGGGCAACAAGATCGCCAAGAGCGAAATCGCCCAGATCAAAGTGGTTGCACCGAACGTTGCCCTAAGGGTGATCGATCGGGCGATCCAGATTCATGGCGGGGCCGGGGTGTCCAATGACTTCCCGTTGGCCTACATGTACGCCATGCAGCGCACATTGCGTCTGGCCGACGGGCCGGACGAAGTGCACCGGGCGGCGATTGGCAAATTCGAGATCGGCAAGTACGTGCCGAAAGAGATGATGCGTAGCAGTCATTAAGACCGCGTCGCCTGCCATTCGCGAGCAAGCCCGCTCCCACATTTGGAATGCATTCCAAGTGTGGGAGCGGGCTTGCTCGCGAAGGCGTCAGTCAATCCCGACACATCTAGTTCAATACACCCAAACCTCAACCCGCCGATTCTTGATCCGCCCCTCATCCGCGCTATTGGCCGCCACCGGCATTTCGGCGCCAAAGCCGCGAATTTCGCGAAACACCACACCGCTTTTCACCAGTTCCCGCCGCACCGCCATCGCCCGCAGCTTCGACAGCAGATCGGCCCGCGCCGGATCACTCTTGGCATCGCCAAACCCCACCAGCGTCACCTCATGGTTGGTCTTGTCGTGCTGCTTTATATAGTCGAGCACCCGCGACAAATCCTGCCGAGCTTTGTTATCCAGCGTCGCGCTGCCTTCTTCGAAACGAAAATTCACCGTCAAGCGCTGGGCATGCCGACTGAGCGCCTGATAACCCTCGGGCATCAGCGCATTGGGCGTGACACTCATCGCTTGCACTGTCTGGGCGATAAACCCGTTGGCCGCGACAATCGCCTGGCCCTTGCTGCTTTGCGCGAACGCCACCAGCGCCTCGGCCCAGGGGTTTTTCCCATTGGGCGGCAGGTAAAAGAACAGCCGCCGGGACAACGGATAGTCCTCGGTGGCAATCAAGCTATTGAGCGGCAACATTGCCTGGGACTGGCCGTCGACGATGGCCACGGCTTTGGCCTGGCGCACGTAGGGCAGGCCGATGAAGCCGATGCCTTGCGGGTCCTGGCTGACTGCGTCCGACAGTTGTTCGCTGGACTCGAAGCGTTTTGCCGCGCTGCTCAGGGTTTTCCCGCGACGGCTAAGGACTACTTCCTTGAACGTGTCATAGGTGCCTGACTGATCATCCCGCGCATACAAGTGAATCGTCCCGCCACTGCCACCGAGTTCTTCCCACGTACTGGCCTCGCCACTGAAAATGCGCGCCAGTTGCTCGGTGTTGAGTTGGTTCAGCGGATTTTGCGGGTGGAGGATGATTGCCAGGCCATCGATGGCAATGACTTGTTCGGCAGCGGGGCTTTTCAGGTCGCCCAAAGATTTGAGCTCCGTGACTTCACTGTCCTTGATCGGTCGCGAAGAGGCGGCCAGGTCGGCGGATGCGTTTTTCAGTGCGGCGAAACCGGTGCTGGAACCGTGGGCGGCGACTTCGATCACCACGCGGCGACCTTGGGCCGTTTGCCCTACCACCCGTTGTTCGTTGGCCTTGTCCGGGGTTTCGCTGTGGACCTTGAGCAGGCCTTGTTCGCGCATCAAGCCTTCGGCCAGCGCCGGGCCCAATGCCGCGCCAATGGTATTGGAACCCTGGATGCGCAGCGCCGGGCCATGTTCGGGCGTCGGTAAATCGCCAGCCGACACCGTGAAGGGCAAGCCTGCGCAGAGCATCAACAGGAACAAAACGCGCAGGGTCATGCCGGCACCTTATAAGGACGTAGAAAGTGCCGGGAGAATAAGTCAGTAAGATTTCAGTCGGATGACAGAGCAAAAGATCGCAGCCTTCCGCAGCTCCTACAGGGTGTACGCCAACCCAATGTAGGCGCTGCCGAAGGCTGCGATCTTTGCTTTAAAGCAATATCAGCTCAATTCAAGCCAGATCGGCGCATGATCGGAGGGCTTTTCCATGGCGCGCAGATCGTAATCGACGCCGGCGTCCTTCACCCGTGGCATCAAGCCATGGGACGCCATGATCACGTCAATCCGCAGCCCACGTTTGGGTTCATCTTCAAACCCGCGGCTGCGGTAGTCGAACCAACTGAAACGGTCGGCCACGTCCGGGTTCAGGTGCCGGAAGCTGTCCACCAGGCCCCAGTTTTTCAGACGGGCCATCCACTCGCGTTCTTCCGGCAGGAAGCTGCACTTGCCGGTTTTCAGCCAGCGCTTCATGTTGTCCGGGCCGATGCCGATGTCGCAGTCTTCCGGGGAAATGTTCACGTCGCCCATCACCACCAGCGGCTGGTCGTTGCTGAACTGGCTTTCCAGCAGGTGCTGCAAATCGTTGTAGAAACGCTGCTTGGCCGGAAACTTGGTCGGGTGGTCGCGGCTTTCGCCCTGTGGGAAATAGCCGTTCATGATCGTCACCGGTTCGCCATTCTCATCGGCGAAAGTGCCCCAGATGAAGCGCCGCTGGGCATCTTCTTCATCGGTGGCGAAGCCTTTGTGCAGGGCAATCGGCTCCTGGCGCGAGAGCAGGGCAACGCCGTAATGACCTTTCTGGCCGTGGAAATACACGTGATAACCGAGGGCCTGAACCTCGGCCAACGGGAACTGATCGTCGTGGACCTTGGTTTCTTGCAGGCCAATGACGTCCGGTTGATGTTTCTCGATCAGCGCCGCCAACTGATGGGGGCGAGCGCGCAGCCCGTTGATGTTGAAGGAGACGATCTTCATGGTCGGCAGTCCTGGCAAAAGGGCGATGCTAGCTGACATGTAGGAATGGGGCCAGCGTGGGGTGAGGGGATTTGTGCTTGCCCGTAGGAATGTGGTGGTAGAACTGGCGCCTTCGCGAGCAAGCCCGCTCCCACAGGAGGCGAGTCTGGTCTATACCTGTGTGGGAGCGGGCTTGCTCGCGAAGACGGCTTAAGCATCGACACTGATTCGGATCAGCAGGGAACTGTGCCAGCGCTATAGGCTCGTAACCAGAAGAGTGCCGTCATTTGAACGGTGCCCCGGGGAGAAATACCGTTATGCCTGAAACCTCGACCGCCATCGCCGATGTCCACATGCTCGACAGCGGCTACTCCCGCGAAGCGCGCTCCCTGCTGTACCAGGCTTATCGCCACGAGCCGACGTTCGGCTATCTATTCGAAGCCGAGCGCCCGGGCTACGAACAGCGGGTACGGGCGACGGTGCGCGAACTGGTCAAACAGCATTTTCTCCAGGACTTGCCGGCCATTGGCCTGCTGGTCAACGACCGCTTGATCGGCATTGCCCTGATCGCGCCGCCGCAGCGCCGGTTGGGCATCACCGAAAGTTGGGCCTGGCGCCTGCGCATGGTGCTCAGCACCGGGTTCCGCTGCACCCGTCGCTACCTCGAATACCACGACGCCGTCGCGGCCTGCGTACCGTCCGATGCCGTGCATGTGCTGCCGTTGTTGGGGATTCACCCGCAATTCCAGGGCAAACACTTTGGCGAGCAACTGTTGCAAGCGGTGCATAACTGGTGCGCGGTGGATGAACACTCGGAAGGGGTGATCCTCGACACCGGGAATCCTCGCTATCTCGACTTCTATAAGCGTCAGGGCTATGAGGAAATCGGCGAAGTGGCCGTAGGACCAATCCGCGAGCACGTGTTTTTTCACGCCAATCCCCAGGTGTTACAAACAGCAACGGCATAAAGGTAGAACTTTCCCGGCACCCCAGGCTCTATCACGCTCCCACGCTCGTGATAGCATCCGCGCCTATGAAGTTTCCAGGAAGATTTACCAGTGGCGTGCTCATGCTGTTATCCAGCTGCGCGGCGCTGGCGCAAAGTGAATTGGATGTGCGGATCAAACCGTCCAACGATGAACTGAAAGCCAATATAGAGGGCTATATCGGCAGCCTCGGCGATCGTGACGAAGAAGCCTTGCTGCGCTTCAGTCGTGGCGCCGAGGAACAGGCGCGCAAGGCTGCCCAGGCCTTGGGCTATTACCAGCCGCAAATCGACAGCGAAGTGAAGGGCGGCGACAAACCGCGCCTGACGCTGAAAATCGACCCTGGCGAACCGATCCATTTGCGCAACGTCACCGTGCGCATCGACGGCCCGGCCAGCTCCCTCAAATCCTTTCGCAAACCGCCGCCGGAGCTGCTCAAACCCGGCGCGGTGCTCAATCATGGTCATTACGAAGACGCCAAGCGCCTGATCCAGAACCAGGCCTCGCGCTTCGGCTTTTTCAGCGGTCACTTCACCAGCCAAAAACTGTCGGTGGACCCCCGCGCCGGGGTGGCCGACGTCGAACTGATCTACGACAGCGGCCCGCGCTACGCCCTGGGCAAGGTCACGTTTGAGGGCGACACGCCGTTCGACGAAGACCTGCTGCAACGCATGGTGCCGTTCAAGGCCGGCGCGCCTTACGACTCCGAACTGATCGCCGAACTCAATCAGGCCCTGCAATCGAGCGGTTACTTTGAAGGCGTGCGGGTGGATGCCGCGCCAACCGCGTCCAAGGACGATGTGATCCCGGTGGCGGTCAAACTCGACACCCGCAAACCACGGACCATGGGCCTCGGTTTGGGCTATTCCACGGACGTTGGCCCGCGAATCAAGGCCAACTGGACCCGGCACTGGGTCAACCCCCAGGGCGACAGCTATGGCTGGGAAGCCGAACTGTCGGCGCCACGGCAGAACGTCGGGGTGTTCTACGACATTCCGCTGGACCCGCCGCTGACCGACAAACTGCGCTGGGCCGCCGGTTACCAATATGAAGACATCGACGGCTCCGACACCCAAAGCAAACTGCTGACCCTCGGCCCCGAGTGGCACAGCAAGTTGCCGAGCGGCTGGCAACGGGTGGTGTCGCTCAAATGGCAACGCGAGGAATACACCCTCGGCGATGACTCGGGCCTGAGCACTTTGCTGATGCCGGGTGTGAGCTATTCGTATCTCAAAAGCGACAACCGCATCGACCCGCACAACGGCTATCGCCTGACCTTCGAAACCAAAGTCGCCAAGGAGGGGCTGGGTTCGGACACCAATCTGGTTTACGGCACGGCGCTGATCAAAGGCCTGACCACGGTGTTCGATAACCACCGTTTCCTCGCCCGGGTACAGGTCGGCGGCAGCGCCACCAACGGCTACAAATCCGTGCCGCCGTCCCTGCGTTTCTTCGCCGGTGGCGATCAGAGCGTGCGCGGTTACGACTATCAGAGCCTGTCCCCGGAAAACTCCGAGGGCGACCGCATCGGTGGCCGCTACATGGTCGCGGGCAGCGTCGAGTACCAATACTCCATTGCCGAGAAATGGCGGGTCGCGACCTTCGTCGACCAGGGCAACTCCTTCAACACCCTCGAACTGCCCAACCTCAAGACCGGGGTCGGTATCGGCATCCGCTGGGTCTCGCCGGTCGGGCCTTTGCGCCTCGACCTGGCCCATGCGCTGGACGATGACGGCGGCATTCGACTGCACTTTTCCATGGGGCCTGAGCTGTGAATCGTGGTTTGAAAATAACGCTGCTGGCGATCCTGGCGCTGCTGATGCTGATCGTCCTGGCCGTGGCCACGGTGCTGGGCACGGCGACGGGCAGTCGTTGGGCCCTCGGTTTTGTGCCGGGTTTGAGCGTCGACAATTTCCAGGGCCGTTTGGGCGGACAGTGGAGCGCCGATCATCTGCTGTGGCAGCAAGACAGCAGCCGGGTTGAACTGAATAAGGTGATTTTCGCCTGGTCGCCGCTGTGCCTGACCCGCATGACCCTGTGCATCGAGCAGTTGCAGGCCGATCAGGTCAGCCTGCAATTTCCTCCGGGTGCGGAAGAGGCAAGCAGCGGTCCGATCAAACTTCCGGATCTAAAACTGCCGCTGGCGATTGAGTTGGGCGACGTCAAAGTCGGCAGCCTGTTGTTCAACGGCAGCGAAGAGCTTAAGGGCCTGCAACTGGCGGCGCACTGGACCGACAAGGGCATGCAGATCCACTCGGTGCAATTGCAGCGCGACGATCTGAGCCTGAACCTCTCCGGCCTGCTGCAACCCGGCGGCAACTGGCCGTTGAACGCCGAAGGCACGCTGACCCTGGCGACGCCCGCGCCTTGGACGCTGGCCTTGAAAGTTGACGGCGACCTGCTGAAAACCCTGAACCTGAAAGCCGACAGCAGCGGTTACCTCAACGGCCAACTGACCGGCGAACTGCAACCGCTGGCGGACAATTTGCCGGCCAAGGTACGGATCACCGCCGACGGCTTCAAACCCTCCGCCGATCTGCCGGACACCCTGCAACTCAATCAACTGGAACTCACCGGCGAAGGCGACCTGAAAAACGGTTACCAATTGCGCGGCACTGCCACGTTGCCCGCCGAAAAAGGCCCGGTCGCGCTGTTGCTGCAAGGCAAGGTTGACGCCAACGGCGCACAGATTGCCGGACTGGATCTGACCGCCAACGACAAACAAAGCCTGAAACTCACCGGCAACCTCGACTGGAGCAAAGGTTTCAGTGCCCAGGCGCACATCGACTGGCTGGACTTCCCGTGGCATCGGCTCTATCCGCTGATCGACGAGCCGCAAGTGGCGTTGCGCAGTTTCAACGGCGACGTTTCCTATACCGACGGCACCTACCTCGGCAATTTCAAAGCCGCGCTGAATGGCCCGGCCGGGGCGTTCAGCCTGAGCAGCCCGTTCAGCGGCGACCTGACAAAAATCTACCTGCAACAATTCGCCCTCGAAGCCGGGCAGGGCAAGGCCGAAGGTCACCTGAACCTGCAATTCGCCGATGGCATCGCCTGGGACACCGCCCTTGATCTGTCGGCGATCAACCCGGCGTACTGGATGGCGGAATTGCCTGGCACCCTGGCCGGGCCGTTGCGCAGCAAAGGCGAGATGAAGAACGAAAAACTCAGCCTGACCGCCGACCTCGATTTGAAAGGCAAACTGCGCGGCCAACCGGCGGTGATCCAGGCCAAGGCCGATGGCGGCGGCGAGCAATGGAACCTCAATGCCTTGCAGATTCGCCTCGGTGACAACAGCATCAGCGGCCAGGGCCGCCTGCAACAGAAGCTCGCCGGCCAGATCGACATTAAAATGCCGCGCCTGGCCCAACTCTGGCCGCAACTGCGCGGCCAGCTCAATGGCCGCATCGATGTCGCCGGCACGCTCAAGGCCCCCCAAGGCAAGCTCGGGTTGCAAGGTTCGCAACTGGCTTTCGAAGACAATCGCCTGCAAAGCCTCAACCTCGACGCGACGCTCGACAGTGCGCAGCGGGCGAAAATCGATCTCAAGGGCAGCGGCATCCAGGCTGGCGACACCGCGCTGGGTACCCTGACCGCCAGCGGCCAGGGCGATATCAAAAACCAGAAGCTCGCCCTCGACCTGCAAGGGCCGAAGCTGAAACTCGCCCTCGGGCTGGACGGCGCACTGGACAAAGGCAACTGGCGCGGACGTTTGGCCAGCGGTGACATTCAGGCCGGTGGCCAGGACTGGAAGCTGCAAGGGCCGGCGAAGCTTGAGCGATTGGCCGACGGCAAAATCAATTTCGGCGCCCACTGCTGGATGTCCGGCCCGGCCAGTTTGTGCGGCGAAGACCAGCGTCTGATGCCGGAACCGAAGCTGCGTTATCACCTCAAGCAATTCCCGATCGACAGCCTCGCCCAATGGTTGCCAAAGGATTTTGCCTGGAAGGGCAGGCTCAACGCCGACCTGCAACTGGACCTGCCGGCCAGCGGCCCGAACGGCCAGATCAGCATTGATGCCAGTGGCGGCACGTTGCGCATGAAAGAGAAAGATCAGTGGCTGGACTTCCCCTACCAGACCCTGAAACTCACCAGCAAACTCACGCCCAAGCGCATCGACACTGACCTCAACTTCGTTGGCGGCAAACTCGGCGAGTTGATGGTGCAAGCGCAGATCAACCCGCTGGCGAAGAACAAACCGCTGAGCGGCTCGTTCCGCCTCAATGGCCTGGACCTGTCGGTGGCGCGGCCGTTTGTGCCGATGGTCGAGAAACTCACCGGTCGCTTGAACGGCAGCGGCACCTTGTCCGGCGGGCTCCTGGCGCCGCTGGTCAACGGCAACCTGGTACTCAGCGACGGCGAGGTGTCCGGCGCTGAACTGCCGATGGATATTGAGGCTTTGCAACTGCAAGCGGTGATCGCCGGCGAAACCGTGCAATTGAACGGTGGCTGGAAAAGCGGCAAAACCGGGCAGGGCAGCTTGAACGGCAACATCGCTTGGGGCCAGGCGCTGGTCGTCGACCTGGCGCTCAAAGGCACGCAATTGCCGGTTACCGTCGAGCCTTACGCCAAGCTCGAAGTGGCGCCGGACCTGAAAATCTCGATGAAGGGTGATGAGTTGTCCATCGCCGGCAAAGTGCTGGTGCCCAAGGGGGAGATCACCGTGCGCGAATTGCCGCCGTCAACGGTCAAGGTCTCTGATGACACGATCATCGTCGGTGCGCAGACCGAGGAGGGCAAACCGCCGATCGCCATGAAAATGGACATCGATGTGGTGGTCGGTGATGACAAACTTGCCTTCGCCGGGTTTGGCCTGACCGCGAATGTGCAAGGTCATGTACACATCGGCGACAACATGGATACGCGCGGCGAGCTCTGGCTCAACGACGGTCGCTACCGCGCCTATGGCCAACGCCTGACGGTGCGGCGTGCGCGGCTGTTGTTCGCCGGCCCCATCGATCAGCCCTACCTGGACATCGAAGCCATTCGCCAGACCGATGACGTGATCGCCGGCATTCGGCTGAGCGGCAGCGCCGAGCAGCCGACCACGCAAATCTTCTCCGAACCGGCCATGAGTCAGGAGCAGGCCTTGTCCTATTTGGTCTTGGGGCGTCCACTGAGCACCACCGGCGAAGACAACAACATGCTGGCTCAAGCGGCGCTCGGGTTGGGGTTGATGGGCAGTTCGGGGGTGACCAGCGGCTTGGCCAAGGACCTGGGGATTCAAGACTTCCAGCTCGACACCCAGGGCAGCGGCAACACCACCAGCGTGGTGGCCAGCGGCAATATCTCTGAGAAGCTCAGTTTGCGGTATGGCGTCGGTGTGTTTGAGCCGGCCAACACCATTGCCTTGCGGTACAAGCTGAGCAAGAAGGTTTACCTCGAAGCGGCCAGTGGTGTGGCGAGTTCGCTGGATATTTTCTACAAGCGGGATTTCTAGACCCCTCAAGATCAAAAGATCGCAGCCTTCGGCAGCGCCTACAGAATCGTGTCCGCCCGCATTTATCGGGTGTACGCGATCCCGTAGGCGCTGCCGAAGGCTGCGATCTTTTCGCTTTTAACCCCACCACTCATCAATCAAATACAAAGCAGCCTAACTATTACGTTGACATTCGCTGCCTAGGCAGTAACATCTCGACATACATTCTCTGCCTAGGCAGCTAATTGGTGGTCAGATGAAGCATTTCACCCCGGAACAATTCAAGCATTGCCACCTCGGCCTCTTGCTCGGGCGCGCTGCGCTGCTCAAGGACCGGATCATCGACACGCACATGGAACCCCACGGCATCACCGCCGCGCAGTTCAAAGTGCTGATCATCATGGCCCAGTACGGCGTCGATACCCCGGCCGAACTGTGCCGTCACCTGTCGTTGGACAGCGGTTCGATGACTCGCATGCTCGATCGTCTGGAACAGAAAGGTTTCCTCGCCCGCCAACGCTCCGAAGCCGACCGCCGACAGGTGCAACTGGTGCTGACAGAGCTTGGCCAGCAACTGGCCGACCGTTTGCCGGACATCGGCGCCGATGCGATGAATGAGCTGGCCGGCGCCATCACGCCGGACGAGTTGAGAACCCTGGAACAGATTCTGAAGAAAATCTTGGTGGCAGCTGGTGACTCGATCACGTTGCTGCGGGTAGGTGATAAATGAGCAGTAAAACCTTGCGTACCGGCCTGAGCCTGGTGCTCGCGGCCATGACCCTGGCCGGTTGTGCCAGCTACAGCGGCCTGACCACCGAAGGCAAAAGCCTCGATGCGAAAACCCTCAAGGCCGGGCAATCCCTCACGGGCGTGACCTTGTCGCCGGCAGCCTGGCCGCAAAGCGACTGGTGGAAAAGCCTCGGCGACCCGCAACTCGACGGCTTGATCCGCGAAGCCCTGCACGACAGCCCGGACATGCAAATCGCCGAAGCCCGCGCCCATCAGGCCAGCGCCGCCGCGTATGCCGCCGATGCCGCGCGGATGCCGACCCTCGATGCCAGCGCCGGTATCAGCCGTTCGCGCCTGGCCAAGGATCAGGACCCGCTAGGGCAGGGCGATGCTTACGCCACTGTGCGTAATATCAGTGCCAGTTTCAATTACAACTTCGACCTCTGGGGCGGTCAGCGTGACGCCTGGGAAGCCGCGTTAGGCCAGGCCCGTGCTGCCGAAGTCGATCAACAAGCCGCGCAATTGACCTTGGCCGCCGACGTCGCCCGTGCCTACAGCGATCTGGGGCAGGCGCACATTGTGTATGACCTGGCGAATGACGACCTCAAACGCACCAAGCAAATGCTGGATCTAAGCCAGCGTCGCTTGAGCTCCGGGATCGACAGTCAATACCAGTTCCAGCAAACCGAAAGCCTGGAAGCCAGCTCCGAAGCGAGCCTGATCGACGCGGAAAAACGCCTGAACAGCGCCAAAATTGCCTTGGCCGTGCTGCTGGGCAAAGGCCCGGATCGCGGCAATGAAATCGCCCGGCCGAACATCCTCCAGGCCAGCGCCGTGGCGTTGCCGTCGGTGCTGCCGGCCGAGTTGCTCGGTCGTCGCCCGGACCTGGTCGCCGCACGCTGGCGGGTCGAGGCGGCGAGCAAGAACATCGCCGCGAGTAAAACCCAGTTCTATCCCAACTTGAACCTCACGGCCGCTGCCGGTGCCGAATCTTTGTTGGGGGACGCGATGTTCGGTTCCGCCAGTCGCTTCTTCAACATTGCCCCGACCATTTCGGTGCCGATCTTCGACGGTGGCCGCTTGCGCGCCAACCTCGATGCCCGCGACGCCGACTATGACCTGGCGGTGGCGCAGTACAACAAGAGCCTGGTCAAGGCGCTGGGGGATGTCAGCGACACCATCAACCAGTTGCGCGATATCGGCCGGCAAATCGGGGCCCAGCAGCACGCCACCGAGATTGCCCAGGACTCTTACAACACCGTGGTCCAGCGCTACGGTTCCGGCATCGGCAATTACCTGGACGTGCTCAGCATCGAACAGCAATTGCTCCAGGCCCAGCGTCAACTGGCGAACCTGAATGCCGAGCGGATCGATCTGTCGATCCAACTGATGCAGGCGCTCGGCGGCGGCTTTCAAGCCCAGACCATCGCCTCGGCCAACCCAGCTCCAGCCAAGCTGAACAACTAATTCAAGGTATTTGTCATGGCCACTGCCGAAACAACCAAAGCTCCTGAAAACGCTCAAGACACCAGTAACCCGCGCAAACGCAAAGTCATGCTCACGGTGCTGGCGATTCTGGTGATCCTCGCCGGTGCCGGCGTCTGGGCGTATCACGAATTCTACGGTCGCTGGAACGAAAGCACCGACGACGCCTACGTGAACGGCAACGTGGTGGAAATCACCCCGCTGGTCACCGGCACCGTGGTCAGCATCGGCGCCGACGACGGCGACCTGGTCCATGAAGGCCAGGTTCTGGTCAACTTCGACCCGAACGACGCCGAAGTCGGGCTGCAAAGTGCCCAGGCCAACCTGGCTCGCACCGTGCGCCAGGTGCGCGGCTTGTACAGCAACGTTGACGGCATGCGCGCCCAGGTCAACGCCCAGCAGGCTAACGTGCAAAAAGCCCAAGACAACTTTAATCGCCGGAAAAACCTCGCCGCCGGTGGCGCGATTTCCCAGGAAGAACTGTCCCACGCTCGCGACGACCTGACCTCGGCGCAAAACGCCCTGGCCAATGCTCAGCAGCAACTGAAAACCACTAGCGCGCTGGTGGATGACACTGTGGTGTCGTCGCACCCGGACGTGATGTCCGCCGCCGCGCAATTGCGCCAGGCCTACCTGAACAACTCCCGCAGCACCTTGATCGCGCCGGTTACCGGTTACGTGGCCAAACGCTCGGTGCAACTGGGCCAGCGGGTTCAGCCGGGCACCGCGTTGATGGCGGTGATCCCACTGGATCAACTGTGGATCGACGCCAACTTCAAGGAAACCCAACTGCGTGACATGCGCATCGGCCAACCGGTGGACATCGAAGCCGACCTGTACGGCAGCGACGTGAAATTCAGCGGCACCATCGACAGCCTCGGCGCCGGCACCGGCAGCGCGTTTGCCTTGCTGCCGGCGCAGAACGCCACGGGTAACTGGATCAAGATCGTGCAGCGCGTGCCGGTGCGGATTCACATCAATGCTGAAGAACTGGCCAAGCACCCCTTGCGCGTCGGCCTCTCGACCCAGGTCGATGTGAACCTGCACGACCAGAGCGGCCCGGTACTGGCGCAACAGCCGCCACAAAAGGCGTCGTTCAGCACCAACGTGTATGACCGTCAGTTGGCTGAAGCCGACGCGATGATCACCCAGTTGATCCACGACAACAGCGCGGCGGTCAGCAAGACCGCGCAACGCTGATTCGCCATCACGCCGCCCCTGTGGGAGCGAGCTTGCTCGCGATCGCGGATTAACATTCAACATCGTTGTTGATTGATTCACCGCGATCGCGAACAAGCTCGCTCCCATACGTTCAGCGGCGCCGGTTAAACGGCGCCGCGCACGCCACGTTTCAAAGGATTCGCGATGAGCAATAACGCGTCTTTCACGCCGCCCAGCCTGCTGCTCAGCACCATCGGCCTGTCGCTGGCGACCTTCATGCAAGTGCTCGACACCACCATCGCCAACGTGGCGTTGCCGACGATTTCCGGCAACCTGGGCGTGAGTTCGGAGCAGGGCACGTGGGTGATCACTTCGTTCGCCGTGAGCAACGCCATTGCGCTGCCGCTGACCGGTTGGCTCAGTCGGCGTTTCGGTGAGGTGAAGCTGTTTCTCTGGGCCACGATTCTGTTTGTGCTGGCCTCGTTCCTTTGCGGTATTTCGACCTCGATGCCGGAATTGATCGGCTTCCGGGTGCTGCAAGGCTTGGTGGCCGGGCCGTTGTACCCGATGACCCAAACGCTGCTGATCGCGGTGTATCCTCCGGCCAGGCGCGGCATGGCCCTGGCGTTGCTGGCGATGGTCACGGTGGTGGCGCCGATTGCAGGTCCCATCCTCGGTGGCTGGATTACCGACAGCTATAGCTGGCCGTGGATCTTCTTTATCAACGTGCCGATCGGGATTTTCGCGGTGATGGTCGTGCGTTCGCAGCTCAAGGCGCGTCCGGTGGAAACCAGTCGCCAGCCGATGGATTACGTCGGGTTGATCACGCTGATCATTGGCGTCGGTGCGTTGCAGGTGATCCTCGACAAAGGCAACGACCTGGACTGGTTCGAATCGAACTTCATCATCATCGGCGCGGCGATTTCGGTGATTGCCCTGGCGGTGTTCATCATCTGGGAAATGACCGACAAGCACCCGGTGGTCAATCTGCGGCTGTTCGCTTACCGCAACTTCCGCATCGGCACCATTGTGTTGGTGTTGGGCTACGCCGGTTTCTTCGGCATCAACCTGATCCTGCCGCAATGGCTGCAAACCCAAATGGGCTACACCGCGACGTGGGCAGGGTTGGCGGTGGCGCCGATCGGGATTCTGCCGGTGCTGATGTCGCCGTTTGTCGGCAAGTACGCGCACAAGTTCGACCTGCGACTGCTGGCCGGTCTGGCGTTTCTGGCGATTGGCTTGAGCTGCTTCATGCGCGCCGGGTTCACTAATGAAGTGGACTTCCAGCACATCGCTCTGGTGCAACTGTTCATGGGGATTGGCGTGGCGCTGTTCTTTATGCCGACCTTGAGCATCCTGATGTCAGACTTGCCGCCCAGCCAGATCGCCGACGGCGCGGGCCTGGCGACGTTCCTGCGGACGTTGGGCGGTAGCTTCGCGGCGTCGCTGACCACCTGGATCTGGATTCGCCGGGCCGATCAGCACCATGCGTACCTGAGCGAAAGCATCACCTCCTACGACCAACCGACCCGGGATGCCTTGAACACCCTGGGCGGGGCGAGTACCCCGGCGTATGCGCAACTGGATCATGTGCTGACCAGCCAGGCGTACATGCTCTCCACCGTGGATTACTTCACGCTGCTGGGTTGGGGCTTCATGGGGTTGATGCTGATTGTGTGGCTGGCCAAACCGCCGTTTGCGGCGAAGGCCGGGCCTGCGGCTTCCGGTCATTGATTTAGCGGTGTTTGTTAAAAGATCGCAGCCTTCGGCAGCTCCTACAGGGTCATGCGTACCGTCGTAGGAGCTGCCGAAGGCTGCGATCTTTTGATCTTCAAGGCGTCACAAAATCAAACGGCGCCAACGCAAACCCTTGCTCATCCACCTGCAACGCCCAACCCTGACGATCCCAATCCCCCAGCACAATGCGCTTGGCCGCTTGTTCGCCAATCTGCAACTTGTGGATGGCCGGGCGATGGGTGTGCCCATGGATCAGGGTTTTCACGCCAAATGCCTGCATGATTCGCGGCACTTCTTCCGGCGTCACATCAACGATGTCATTGGCCTTCATCCGCGTTTGCGCACGGCTCTCGCTGCGCAGTTTGCGCGCCAGTTTATGCCGGGTGCTCAGGGGCAGGTGCCGCAGGATGAACAGGGTGATGGGGTTGCGCAGGTAGCGGCGCAGCTTCATATAGCCGACGTCGCGGGTGCAGAGGCTGTCGCCGTGCATCAACAGCACCGGCTCGCCGTAAAACGGCACGACACTCGGGTCCTTCAGCAGCGTGCAGCCGGCTTCTTTGCAGAACGCCTTGCCGAGCAGGAAGTCACGATTGCCGTGCATCAGAAAAATGGCCGTGCCGCTGTCGCTGAGATTGCGCAGGGCCTGGCAGATGGAGCGCTGGAACGGCGTCATGGCGTCGTCGCCAATCCACGCTTCGAAAAAATCGCCGAGGATGTACAACGCACTCGCCGAACGGGCGCGTCCGGCGAGCAAATCCAGAAACGCCCGGGTAATGTCCGGGCGCTCCTCTTCCAGATGCAAGTCTGAAATCAGCAGTATCACGCTTCGATGATCTCGGCTTTCTCGATGATCACGTCGTCTGCCGGTACGTCCTGGTGGCCGGATTTCATGGTGGTGGAAACACCTTTGATCTTGTCCACGACGTCAGTGCCGGCAACCACTTTGGCGAAAACGGCGTAGCCCCAGCCCTGGGTGGTCTTGGCGCTGTGGTTCAGGAAGCTGTTGTCCGCCACGTTGATGAAGAACTGGGCGGAAGCCGAATGCGGCTCCATGGTGCGCGCCATGGCCACGGTGTACTTCTCGTTCGGCAGACCGTTGTCGGCTTCGTTCTGGATGCTTGGGCGCTTGTCTTTCTTTTCTTTCATGCCTGGCTCGAAACCGCCGCCCTGGATCATGAAGTTACCGATGACGCGGTGGAAAACGGTGTTTTCGTAGTGACCGGCTTTAACGTACTCGATGAAGTTGGCAACGGTGATCGGAGCCTTTTCAGCGTTCAGTTCCAGGACGATGTCGCCATGGTTGGTGGTCAGTTTGACTTGGGTCATGATCGGTACTCTTTATATGAATTCGTGGGTTTCGGGGCGTTCAGGCCCGCAACCGGTCTGGTCTGTTTCGACCAAGGTGCGCAGTTTAGCGTGCCGGGCGCGAATTTCGAGGCTGTTTTTCATCCCCAACCGATTAAATGCGACCGTTTGCAAGCGCGCTCTGTCAGGCGCTTGACAGCATCGGCTATGATAGCGGCTTTGTTTTGTCAGGCCTTTCGTTCCGGCCGCGCACTTGTACGTTCAAGGATCTTATGAGCAAGCCCACTGTCGACCCTACCTCGAATGCCAAGACCGGCCCTGCCGTGCCGGTCAATTTCCTGCGCCCGATCATCCAGGCGGACCTGGACTCGGGTAAGCACACGCAGATCGTCACCCGTTTCCCGCCTGAGCCCAACGGCTACCTGCACATCGGTCACGCCAAGTCGATTTGCGTGAACTTTGGCCTGGCCCAGGAATTTGGCGGCGTCACGCACCTGCGTTTCGACGACACCAACCCGGCCAAGGAAGACCAGGAATACATCGACGCGATCGAAAGCGACATCAAATGGCTGGGCTTTGAATGGTCCGGCGAAGTGCGCTACGCCTCGCAGTATTTCGACCAGTTGCACGACTGGGCCGTCGAGCTGATCAAGGCCGGCAAGGCCTACGTCGATGACCTGAGCCCGGAGCAAGCCAAGGAATACCGCGGCACCCTGACCGAGCCGGGCAAGAACAGCCCGTTCCGTGACCGCTCCGTGGAAGAAAACCTCGACTGGTTCGCCCGCATGAAGGCCGGCGAATTCCAGGACGGCGCACGGGTGCTGCGAGCCAAGATCGACATGGCTTCGCCGAACATGAACCTGCGCGACCCGATCATGTATCGCATCCGCCACGCGCATCACCACCAGACCGGCGACAAGTGGTGCATCTACCCGAACTATGACTTCACCCACGGTCAGTCGGACGCCATCGAAGGCATCACCCACTCGATCTGCACCTTGGAATTCGAAAGCCACCGTCCGCTGTACGACTGGTTCCTCGACGCGCTGCCAGTGCCGGCGCACCCGCGCCAGTACGAATTCAGCCGTTTGAACCTGAACTACACCATCACCAGCAAGCGCAAGCTCAAGCAACTGGTCGATGAAAAGCACGTGTTCGGCTGGGACGACCCGCGCATGTCCACGCTGTCGGGCTTCCGCCGCCGTGGCTACACGCCGGCGTCGATCCGCAATTTCTGCGACATGGTCGGCACCAACCGTTCCGACGGCGTGGTGGACTTCGGCATGCTCGAGTTCAGTATTCGTCAAGATCTGGACCAGAACGCCCCGCGCGCCATGTGCGTGCTGCGTCCGTTGAAGGTGGTGATCACCAATTATCCGGAAGACCAGGTCGAGAACCTCGAATTGCCGCGTCATCCGCAGAAAGAAGAACTGGGCGTGCGCAAGCTGCCATTCGCCCGTGAAATCTACATCGACCACGATGACTTCATGGAAGAGCCGCCAAAAGGCTACAAGCGTCTTGAGCCAAACGGCGAAGTGCGTTTGCGCGGCAGCTACGTGATCCGCGCCGACGAAGCGATCAAGGACGCCGATGGCAACATCGTCGAACTGCGTTGCTCCTACGACCCGGAAACCCTGGGCAAGAACCCTGAAGGCCGCAAGGTCAAAGGCGTGGTGCACTGGGTGCCGGCAGCGGCCAGCATCGAGTGCGAAGTGCGTCTGTACGATCGTCTGTTCCGCTCGCCAAACCCTGAAAAGGCTGAAGACAGCGCCAGTTTCCTGGACAACATCAACCCTGACTCGCTGCAAGTTCTCACTGGTTGTCGTGCTGAGCCTTCGTTGGGCAATGCACAGCCGGAAGACCGTTTCCAGTTCGAGCGCGAAGGTTACTTCTGCGCGGATATCAAGGACTCGAAACCGGGCGCTCCGGTCTTCAACCGTACCGTGACCTTGCGTGATTCGTGGGGCCAGTGATTCCAGGAAATGACTAAAGTGCTAACGATCTACAACACGCTCACCAAGAGCAAAGAAGTGTTCAAGCCGCTGGATGGCAACAATGTGCGCATGTACGTCTGCGGGATGACCGTGTACGACTACTGCCACATTGGCCACGGCCGCAGCATGGTCGCGTTCGACCTGGTAACCCGCTGGTTGCGCTTCAGCGGTTACAACCTGACGTATGTACGCAACATCACCGACATTGAAGACAAGATCATCAATCGGGCCAAGGAGAACGGCGAACCGTTCGACGTGCTGACCGAGCGCATGATCACCGCGATGCACGAGGACGAGGCGCGCCTCAACATCCTCAAGCCGGACATGGAACCCCGGGCCACCGACCACATCGCTGGCATGCAGACCATGATCCAGACCCTGATCGACAAGGGTTACGCCTACGCCCCGGGCAATGGCGACGTGTACTACCGCGTCGCCAAGTTCATGGGCTACGGCAAGCTGTCGCGCAAAAAGATCGAAGACCTGCGTATCGGCGCGCGGATCGAAGTCGACGAGTCGAAACAGGACCCGCTGGACTTCGTGCTGTGGAAAGGCGCCAAACCGGGTGAGCCGAGCTGGCCATCGCCGTGGGGCGACGGTCGTCCGGGCTGGCACATCGAGTGCTCGGTGATGTCGACCTGCTGCCTGGGCGAGACCTTCGACATTCATGGCGGCGGCAGCGACCTTGAGTTCCCGCACCATGAAAACGAAATCGCCCAGAGCGAAGCGGCCACTGGCAAGACCTACGCCAACGCGTGGATGCATTGCGGCATGATTCGCATCAATGGCGAGAAGATGTCCAAGTCCTTGAACAACTTCTTCACCATTCGCGACGTGCTGGAAAAGTACCACCCGGAAGTCGTGCGTTACCTGCTGGTGTCGAGCCACTACCGCAGCGCGATCAACTATTCGGAAGACAACCTCAAGGACGCCAAAGGCGCACTCGAGCGTTTCTACCACGCGTTGAAAGGCTTGCCGAGCGTCGCTCCGGCGGGCGGCGAAGCGTTTGTCGAGCGCTTCACCCAAGTGATGAACGACGACTTCGGCACGCCGGAAGCGTGTGCGGTGCTGTTCGAGATGGTCCGCGAGATCAACCGTCTGCGTGAGAGCGATCTCAACGCGGCGGCCGGTCTGGCGGCACGCTTGAAGGAACTGGCGAGCGTGCTGGGTGTGTTGCAGCTTGAAGCCGATGACTTCCTGCAGGCTGGCGCTGAAGGCCGGGTTGATGCGGCTGAAGTGGATGCGCTGATTGCCGCGCGTCTGGCCGCTCGTGCCGGCAAAGACTGGGCCGAATCCGACCGCATCCGCGACCAGCTCACCGCCATGGGCGTGGTGCTGGAAGACGGCAAGGGCGGCACGACCTGGCGTTTGGCGGACTGATTGCTGCGCTGGCTACAAAACAAAACCCGCCTTGTGCGGGTTTTTGTTGGTTTGGCTGAAGATCAAAAGATCGCAGCCTTTGGCAGCTCCTACATGTAGATCGCGTACACCCCGTAGGAGCTGCCGCAGGCTGCGATCTTTTGATCTGCGCTGCTAACCCTCCGACTGTCGCAACCGCTTGTAAAGGGTATTGCGACTAACCCCCAACCGCCGCGCCAAATGCGAAATATTGCCCCCCGCCGCCTGCAACAACCGATTCAAATCCTCGGCATCATTCAAATCCACCGCCAACGGCTCGGCGGACTCCACGGGTTCCATCTCCAGATCGACAAAAAAATCATCCGGCAAATGTTCCGGCCGCACCGGTTGCTCTTCGGCCATGGCCAGCGCCACCTGCATCACGCTGCTGACCTGACGCAAATTCCCCGGCCACGGATGACGGCCAAACAACTCCATCACCTCACGACTCAAACCGGCCCATTGCGATGGCTCGCGGTGCTGTTCCCACAGGCGCTTGAACAGTGCCTGCTTGTCGCTGCGTTCCCTCAGGGGCGGCAGTTCCAGGGTCAAACCGCCAATCCGGTAGTACAGGTCCTCGCGAAAACGCCCCAATTGCACCTGTTCGCGCAGTGAACGGTTGGTCGCCGAGATGATCCGGATATCCACGGCAAACAACTCGCTGCTGCCTACCGGTTGTACGCAGCGCTCCTGCAACACCCTTAACAGGCGAGCCTGGGTCGGCAGCGGCATGTCGCCGATTTCATCGAGGAAGAGGGTGCCCTTGTCGGCCTTGCGGATCAGCCCGATGCTGCCTTTCTGGTTGGCGCCGGTGAACGCACCTTTCTCGTAGCCAAACAACTCGGATTCCACCAGTTCGGCGGGGATCGCCGCACAGTTGACGGCAATGAACGGCTGTTTGCTGCGGGAGCTGGCCTGGTGCAGGGCTTTGACGAAGACTTCCTTGCCGACCCCGGTTTCGCCATGGATCAGCAGCGGAATGTCTTTCTCCAGCAAGCGCTCGGCTTGGCGCACGGCTTTTTCCACGCGGCTGTCACCGAAATGCAGGGTGTTCAGGCTGATCGCGGTCGGGGGCGCGACGGTGGCTTCGGCGCATTTAGTTTCGGTAAACACTCGGGCCTGAATCGGTGCCTGTTTCGGCCGCTTCAGCACACACTGGAAACGGTTACGTCCCGACGCTTGCAGGGCGAACGGCAAGCCATCGGGCTGGTTCAGCAACTCCAGCAAGGACACTTTGAACAAACTCTCGACGCTGACCCGCGACAGACTGATGCCCAGCAAGTTATCGGCCCGGCGGTTGGCGGAGAGCACTTGGCCGGTCTCGTCGAAAATCAGCAACCCGGCCCATTGGCTGTCGAGGTTGTTCAGTCCGGTGTTAAACGTCAGTTGAAAGTGCTGGCCGTGGAACAGGTTGAGGATCAGCCGGTTTTCCACGGTCTGGCTCATCATCTTGACCATGCCCAAGGTGTGGGACGGCGGTAGATAGCTGTCGCTGGACACATCCAGTACCGCAATCACCTTGCGCTCGGCATCGAAAATCGGCGCGGCGGACCCGGTCATGAAGCGGTTGGCTTTCAAAAAGTGTTCATCGTGCTCGATGTGCACCGCTTGCTCGCAGGCCAGGGCGGTGCCGATGGCGTTAGTGCCGCTGCAACGCTCCATCCAACTGGCGCCGGCACTGAAACCCCGGGTCAGGCTCGGCTCGATAAAACGCTGAGTGCCCCAGGACGTCAGCACTTGGCCCTGGTTGTCGGCGAGCATGATCAGGCAATTGGAATTGCTCAGGATGTTTTCGTAATACGGCAGGACTTCCTGATGGGTGGTCTGCACCAGGGAATGCTGGCTCTCCAGCAAATGCGCAATGTCGTCAGCCGGGAGCTGGTCGAAGGTCGGCGCACTGTGGTGATGGAGACCGAACGCGCGACAGCGGGACCAGGAGTCCTGAATGAGGGCGTCGTGGGAGAGCGGCAAGGCAGGTGTGGCCATGGCAGTCGATCTCTGAACAAAGCTTTTATTGTTTTTATGGGCACTTCTGTCGCACGCAATCCCCCGGGTAGGAGCTGCCGAAGGCTGCGATCTTTTGATCTTGATCTTCGAAACCTTACGGACGCCAAGATCAAAAGATCGCAGCCTTCGGCAGCTCCTACGCCGGGGGCGTGAGCGGTGTGTAGATTGTTGTTCACTATTGTTCATTGTCAATCGCTGAACTGTTCAATTGTTCAGTCGTGGTTGTTCATTTCTGTTCAGCAATGAACGCGGTTCTCCGCTCTTCTCAAGGATTTCCAAGCAGGATCAACAGCTTGTGATTTCTGGCACGAATGTCGCTCTATTGCTCCGGTCGCTTGACTCCAAATAATAAAAAAGGCCGAGCCATGTCATTAACCCTGGAGCACGTCAGCCGTACCGTCGAGGGCCAGACCTGGATCGACGATGCGTGCCTGGTTTTCGAACCCGGATCTTTCAACGTTTTGCTCGGGCGCACGCTGTCCGGCAAAACCAGTCTCATGCGCCTGATGGCCGGTCTCGACAAGCCTGACAGCGGTCGCATCCTGATGAACGGAGTGGATGTCACCCAGCGCCCGGTGCGTCTGCGCAATGTGTCGATGGTCTATCAGCAGTTCATCAACTACCCGACCATGACCGTGTTCGAGAACATCGCCTCGCCGTTGCGCCAGGGCGGTGTGTCCAACGAACTGATCCAGAGCAAAGTCCTCGAAACCGCGAAAATGCTGCGCATCGAGAAATTCCTCCAGCGCCATCCGCTGGAGCTCTCCGGTGGTCAGCAACAGCGCACGGCCATGGCCCGGGCGCTGGTCAAGGATGCCGAACTGATCCTGTTCGACGAACCGCTGGTCAACCTCGACTACAAGTTGCGCGAAGAACTGCGCCAGGAAATGCGCGAGCTGTTCGCGGCGCGGCACACCATCGCGATCTACGCCACCACCGAACCCAACGAAGCGCTCGCGTTGGGCGGCACCACCACCATTCTTCACGAAGGCCGGGTGATTCAGAGCGGCAAGTCTTCCGAGGTGTATCACCAGCCGCAAACGGTGCTGGCGGCAGAGTTGTTCTCCGAGCCGCCGATCAACCTGATGCCGGGCCGGATTGCCGGCAACGAAGTGAGCTTCGCTAACTTCGTGCATTTCCCGCTCAACGTCGATTTGCGCCCGGTGGGCGAGGGCGAGTTCCGTTTCGGCGTGCGTCCGAGCCATATCTCGCTGGTGCCGAGCAACGACGATGACCTGGAATTGGCGGTGACGGTCGAGGTGGCCGAGATCAGCGGTTCGGAAACGTTCCTGCACGTGCGCAATGAGCATTTCCTGTTGGTGCTGCACTTGCCGGGCGTCCACGAATACGACGTCGATGCGCCGATTCGCATCTATATCCCGACCCATAAACTGTTTGTGTTCGATATGCAGGGGCGGCTGGTCCAGGCGCCGAGCCGACGTATCGCGAGGGTTGCCTGATGGCCGAAATCCGTTTGCAGAACCTCGCCCACAGCTACACCCGCACGCCGAATGGCCCCGAGGATTACGCGATTCGCGAGATGGACCATATCTGGGAGCAGGGCGGTGCCTATGCGCTGCTTGGGCCGTCGGGGTGTGGCAAATCGACTTTGCTCAACATCATTTCCGGGTTGCTTAGCCCGTCCCAGGGCCAGGTGCTGTTCGACGGCAACGTGGTGAATGACCTGACCCCGGAGAAGCGCAACATCGCCCAGGTTTTCCAGTTCCCGGTGGTCTACGACACCATGACGGTGTTCGACAACCTGGCCTTCCCGCTGCGAAATCAGGGCATGGGCGAGGCGAAAGTTCACAGCAAGGTGCAGGAAATTGCCGAGGTCCTCGACCTCCAGGCGCTGCTGAGCAAAAAGGCGCGCAACCTCACCGCCGACGAAAAACAGAAAGTCTCCATGGGCCGTGGGCTGGTGCGCGACGACGTCTCGGCGATCCTGTTCGACGAACCGCTGACGGTGATCGACCCGCACCTGAAGTGGAAACTGCGGCGCAAGCTCAAGCAGATCCATGAGCAGTTCAACATCACCATGGTCTACGTCACCCACGATCAGCTCGAAGCCTCGACCTTCGCCGACAAGATTGCGGTGATGTACGGCGGGCAGATCGTGCAGTTCGGCACGCCACGGGAATTGTTCGAACGGCCGAGCCACACCTTTGTCGGCTATTTCATCGGCAGCCCGGGGATGAACCTGATCGACGTGCAGCCCCAGCCCGGTGGTGTGGGTTTCGCCTCGACCCATTTGCCGTTGTCCGACGCCCAGCAGCAACGAATCGCCGAGTCCGAGTGGAGAACCCTGAAGGTCGGCATCCGTCCGGAGTTCATTCATGTGTGGGACGAGCCGTTTGATGACGCGATGCAGGCACAAGTCGTACACGTCGAGGACCTTGGCACCTACAAGATCATGACCCTGAACCTCGATGGCGTTCCGCTGAAAGTGCGACTGGCCGAAGACAAACCGGTGCCCGAAGGCACGGCGTATATCAGTTTTCCGGCGCAGTGGCTGATGGTTTACGCCGACGATTACCTCCTGGAGACGCAGCCATGAACAAGGTGCAGAACAACAAGGCCTGGTGGCTGGTGTTGCCGGTGTTTTTGCTGGTGGCGTTCAGTGCGGTGATCCCGATGATGACCGTGGTCAACTATTCGGTGCAGGACATCTTCGACCAGTCCAGCCGCTACTTTGTCGGCGCCGACTGGTACAAACAGGTGCTGCTCGACCCACGGTTGCACGACTCGCTGCTGCGCCAGTTCATCTATTCCGGTTGCGTGTTGCTGATCGAAATTCCGCTGGGCATCGCCATCGCCCTGACCATGCCGACCAAGGGTCGCTGGTCGTCGCTGGTGCTGATCATCCTGGCGATTCCGCTGCTGATTCCGTGGAACGTGGTCGGGACCATCTGGCAGATTTTCGGCCGGGCGGATATTGGCCTGCTCGGCGCCAGCCTCAAGGCCATGGGCCTGAACTACAACTACGCGGCCAACACCATGGACGCCTGGGTCACGGTGTTGATCATGGACGTCTGGCACTGGACCTCGCTGGTGGCGCTGTTGTGTTTCTCCGGGTTGCGGGCGATTCCGGATGTGTATTACCAAGCGGCGCGAATCGATCGGGCCTCGGCCTGGGCGGTGTTCCGACACATCCAGTTGCCCAAGCTCAAGAGCGTGCTGCTGATCGCGGTGATGTTGCGCTTCATGGACAGTTTCATGATCTACACCGAGCCGTTCGTGTTGACCGGCGGCGGTCCGGGAAATGCCACGACCTTCTTGAGTCAGACACTGACCCAAATGGCCGTAGGGCAATTCGACCTCGGCCCGGCGGCGGCTTTCTCGCTGGTGTACTTCCTGATCATCCTGTTGGTGTCCTGGCTGTTCTACACGGCCATGACTCACTCTGACGCCAACCGCTGAGGTCTGCCATGAGCAAGAGAAAGCTGATTCCGTTGCTGATCTACATCCTGTTCCTGCTGGTGCCGATCTACTGGCTGCTGAACATGTCCTTCAAGAGCAACACCGAAATCCTCGGCGGCCTGACGCTGTTTCCCCAGGAATTCACGCTGGCGAACTACAAGGTGATTTTCACCGACCCGAGCTGGTACACCGGTTACCTGAACTCGCTGTACTACGTGAGCCTGAACACGGTGATCTCCCTGAGCGTGGCGCTGCCGGCGGCCTATGCGTTCTCGCGGTATCGCTTCCTCGGCGACAAGCACCTGTTCTTCTGGCTGTTGACCAACCGCATGGCGCCGCCGGCGGTGTTCCTGTTGCCGTTCTTTCAGCTGTATTCCTCGATTGGTTTGTTCGACACCCACATCGCCGTTGCCCTGGCCCATTGCCTGTTTAACGTGCCGTTGGCGGTGTGGATTCTGGAAGGCTTCATGTCCGGGGTGCCCAAGGAAATTGACGAAACGGCCTACATCGATGGCTACAGCTTTCCGAAGTTCTTCGTGAAGATTTTTATCCCGTTGATCGGCTCGGGCATCGGCGTCACGGCGTTCTTCTGCTTCATGTTTTCCTGGGTCGAATTGTTGCTGGCGCGCACGCTCACTTCGGTCAACGCCAAGCCGATCGCGGCGGTCATGACCCGCACGGTGTCGGCCTCGGGTATCGACTGGGGTGTGCTGGCGGCGGCGGGGGTGTTGACCATCCTGCCGGGCATGCTGGTGATCTGGTTTGTTCGCAACCATGTGGCCAAGGGCTTTGCCCTGGGCCGGGTCTGAGGAACTGATGATGGAATGGATGAGTTGGACCACCCCCACCGCCGCCTTCTTTATCGCCATTGGCCTGATCCTGGTGGGCATGACGACTTGGGAACTGCGTTCGCCGAGCATTCTTCGACGGGGTTTGTTGCCGATTGCCACCACCCGTGGCGATCGGTTGTTTATCGGTCTTCTCGGCAGCGCCTACCTGCATTTGCTGGTAATCGGCGTCACCGACTGGAGCATCTGGGTCGCGTCCGCGTTATCCCTGGTGTGGCTGTTGGCTGTGATGCGTTGGGGCTAGTCGAATCGCTCGGCAAAGTTGCTCCGAAAACTAAACAGGAGGTCTCTATGTTCGACAAAAACAATAAGCTGCGACATAGCATTTCATTGGCAGCCCTGCTCGCACTCAGCGGTTTGAGCGCGTCTGCCTGGGCGGATGCCTACGAAGACGCGGCGAAAAAGTGGATTGGCAGCGAATTCAAACCGTCCACCCTGACGGCGGATCAGCAACTTGAAGAATTGAAGTGGTTCATCAAGGCGGCCCAGCCGTTTCGCGGGATGAACATCAAGGTTGTTTCGGAAACCCTGACCACCCACGAATATGAATCCAAAGTGCTGGCCAAGGCCTTTACCGAAATCACCGGGATCAACGTCACCCACGACCTGCTGCAAGAAGGCGACGTGGTGGAAAAACTGCAGACCGTGATGCAGTCGGACAAGAGCATTTATGACGGTTGGGTCAACGACTCGGACTTGATCGGGACGCACTTTCGCTACGGCAAGACCGAGTCGATCACCGACCTGATGGCCAACGAAGGCAAGGACTTCACCTCGCCGACCCTGGATATCAAGGATTTCATCGGCATTTCCTTCACCACCGCGCCGGACGGCAAGATCTATCAATTGCCCGACCAGCAGTTCGCCAACCTTTACTGGTTCCGCGCCGACTGGTTTGAACGGCCGGAGCTGAAGGCCAAATTCAAGGAAAAGTACGGCTACGACTTGGGCGTGCCGATCAACTGGTCGGCCTATGAAGACATCGCCAAGTTCTTCAGCGAAGACGTCAAGGAAATCGACGGCAAGCGCATTTACGGGCACATGGACTACGGCAAGAAAGACCCGTCCCTGGGCTGGCGCTTCACCGATGCCTGGTTCTCCATGGCCGGTGGCGGCGACAAAGGTTTGCCCAACGGCTTGCCGGTGGACGAGTGGGGCATCCGTGTCGAGGATTGCCACCCGGTGGGTTCCAGCGTAACCCGTGGCGGCGACACCAACGGCCCGGCGGCGGTTTTCGCCACCCAGAAATACGTTGACTGGCTCAAGGCCTATGCACCACCGGAAGCGGCGGGCATGACCTTCTCCGAGTCCGGCCCGGTGCCGTCCCAGGGCAACATCGCCCAGCAGATCTTCTGGTACACCGCGTTTACCGCCGACATGACCAAGGCTGGCCTGCCGGTGATGAACACCGACGGCACGCCGAAATGGCGCATGGCGCCGTCGCCGCGCGGCCCGTACTGGGAAGAGGGCATGAAGCTGGGTTATCAGGACGTGGGTTCCTGGACCTTCCTCAAGTCCACGCCTGAGAAACAAAAACTCGCGGCCTGGCTGTACGCGCAGTTCGTGACCTCGAAAACCGTATCCCTGAAGAAAACCATCGTCGGCCTGACACCAATTCGTGAGTCGGACATCAACTCCCAAGCCATGACCGACCTCGCACCGAAACTCGGTGGCCTGGTGGAGTTCTACCGCAGCCCGGCCCGTGTGCAATGGACCCCGACCGGGACCAACGTGCCGGACTATCCACGCTTGGCGCAACTGTGGTGGAGCCACATCGCCGAAGCGGCCAGCGGCGAGAAAACCCCGCAGCAAGCGCTCGATGGTTTGGCCAAGGACCAGGACGCGATCATGGCGCGGCTTGAACGCTCCAAGGTGCAACCGGTGTGTGGCCCGAAAATGAACGAGGAACGGGATGCGCAGTACTGGTTCGATCAACCGGGCGCACCGAAACCAAAACTGGCGAACGAGAAGCCTAAAGGTGAAACCGTGAGCTACAACGAACTGCTGAAATCCTGGGCGGATGCGCGTAAGTAACACAGTGCTGCAACGTAGTTGAACGGCACCTTCGGGTGCCGTTTTTGTTAGTAACCGCTTCCTCGTTTCAGTGAGTTGCGCACGGCTTTCACTATCGCCCTGTTGAAAGCGTTATGCCCGGCGTGGAGCAGTCGAGAACGAAGGTTGTGGCGTTGACGCAGCCAGTTCAGGCTCGCCATGCCGAAAATATCTTTGATACCTTGGATGACTTCGGTGTTGGCATCGACCACCAGTTCCTCATCCTCGCGGGTAAAGAAGTAGTGATTGACGTGATAGTGCAACTCCAGGCGAATGGCCCGGACGGCCTCCTGGTCGGCAAAGTGGTCGAGCGTGCCTGGGTCCATCGATTGCCCGTCCAGTTGCATGATTGCCTTCAACCAGCCAATGGCGGCGCGGCGTTGTTGTGCCTCGCAGCCGTGGCTCAGTATCTGGTAGATCGCCCGTACGCAGGTCCCTTGAGTGATGGCGGCCAAACCATCGTTCAGGGTTTTGTCGTAGGCGCGGACATTCTCCGCAAACGGCACAAACACCGACACCAGCGTGGTGTTCAGCAGCGTGTCGGGATAGCGCTGCTGATATTGAAGGGCCAGCCAACTGCCCCATGACACCCCCAATAAGCTGATTTTTTTGAAGCCGAAATAGTGGCGCAGGGCATCGATGTCCTCGACACATAGCCCGGTGTCGTTGTGCCGAAGCTCACCCTGGGGGATGGAGCGGCCGCAGCCGCGCTGGTCGAACAGGATGATGTCGAAACAGCGCAAATCGAAGAACTCAAGGTGATGACGCGAACTGCGGCCACCCGGCCCGCCATGCAGGAAAAACACCGGCTCCGTGCCGGGTGTACCGTGCCGTTCCCAATAGAGCTGGTGGCCATCAGCGGTCGGGAAGTAGCCAATGTTCGCTGCGCACAGCATCAGACAGGCACCCGCAGTTGATAAAACTGAAACAGTTCTGTTTGCCCTTCACGGGCGGCGACGCTGGAGATCAGTTGCAGTTCCAGAGTCCGGGCCATGTAGGGCATCGCGATCAGTACCGGTGTATGGCCGAATATGAGCAGCGTGCCCCCCGGTTTCACGCAGGGGATCAAGGCGTTCAATGTCCGCTGCGCTTCCTTGCGGGTCATGACTTCGGCATTGAGGAAGCGAACGATCAGCACATCACAGTGAACGCCTGCCGAGGCGACATTACGGGCATCGCTCAGGAAAAAATCGACGGATGAACTGCCGTGACGGCGTTTTGCGTGTTCGATCATCGACGGTGAACGATCAGAGCCCAGGTAGCGCCGATCCGGAAGCTCACGGGCCAGGTGTGCAATGAACTCGCCCGTCGAACAGGCCGGGTCATGGATCACCGCGCCGGGACTCGACAGTGTCTTGAGCAAGGAGGCGCAGTGCTGGCGCAGGTGAGTTTCGTCGGCGTCCAGTTGCAGGGCGAGTGACTCGCTGCACTGCCAGTAGTCCGCCGGACATACCCATTCCAGGCCTGCGTCATCGATGACGGGAAACGGGAAGCGGATCTCGCTGTCAGGTTGGGCCCGTGCGATGTCGAAGGCGGCGTCCTTCTCTTGCGTGGTGACCTGGCGGAAGTAGACCTCCACGCCTTCGTTGCCCCACTGCCATTGCGTGAGCGGCCCGAGCAACATCCATGGCTTGAGCAGGCTGCTGATGTACCAGCCTTCAGGGTGAGACTGTTGCAGGACTTTGCGGCCGACCCAGTCACAACCGTTTACCCGCAAGACAAACAAATGATGCAGTCCGGGGCCCAAGGGTTCGACGTGGCGATTGAGTTCGCCCGCTTCAATCGGTGCGTTCATGCCATCAACTCCTGTCTGTTTTCCAGGCGCCGCCCTCGGGCCTGCGCAACCACGACGTTGCCGCTGGACACCACGAAAAACCGCTCCAGCCCCGGAATGACAACGTTGACCAGCGTGGTGCCAAGTGTGGTTTGGTGAAGCCGTGAAATACCCAATGAGCGTCCGTGTCGATGCAGGTCTTTGGCCAGCAGGTCAATCTGTTCGGCCAATGGCGGTTCAACGGTAGCGTCGGGCAATGCAACCGTTTGCTGTTCGCACAGGTTCAGTAGCGGGCAGGGATCGAATCGTAAGCAGCGCAGCAGGCGAGGGAACGGTGTGAGATGGCGTTGGGCGTTGCTCAGTTCAGGCTCCGAAGCGGCGTGATGCAACTGCACCAACTCGGTCAGCGCACGCCAGGCGCCATGCCGGGCATCGAGAGAACAACCGCTGCCAAAAACCCTGGGGAGGGTGTCTGGCGCGGTTGAAAAGGCCAGAAAGGTTCGTGCCAGGAATTCGCTGCTGATCTCGACAAGCACGATGTCCGAACCGATTTCCGCTTCGGCGTCCGACCACAGCCGACCGAGTACATCGTGATCGGACGGTCGTGCGACACGGCGCAGGGGCGAGTGGTTTTCGTAGTAAAACTGATCCAGCAGAAACAACGACACCGCATCGCGTTCGATGCATTCATTCGCGGCGTGCAAGATCGCCTCGTTGTCACTGGCGCCAATGGCCGTTCCGCTGTTGCTGGCATAGCGTTGCAGTGCGCGGTAGTTGGTGGTGTCTTGCGCCAGCGGCTGCCGCGAGTAGCCGGGGATGCACAGTGCCATCGGGTAATAAAACGAAGTGTGGGTTATGGCGTCGGTGAACGTTCGGCAAGCGGTGACGGCATTGTGTTGTGCGGTGATCAGTGAAAGTACGGTGTCGTCGGCAAACAGTGGCGTCTCGGAAAAATACCGGGGGTTTAAATACTCAACATCCGAGCCATTGAAGTGCTCACTTAAGTAATGTTCCAGCGTTTCATATAGCGCACCGATACGGGCTGGTTGCGGGTGACCTTTGCCCGCGCCCCTGGCAATGCAAGGCTGGCCGGGCGCACTGACGGCAGCCTGCACCGTGACGATCCGCTGGCCCAGCGTGCGGGTCTCGACGCTCAGCCCCAAGGCCTCCATATCGGCGAGGATTCGCTGTTCGGCCTGTTCCAGCGTCAGTTCTCGTTCGGCAATAGTGAACGTGTCCATCATTCGTTCCCTCGAGAAACGGGGGGCATGGCCCCCACGTTTTTTATGCGGCGTCCAGTTCGGCTTGCTCGTCCTCAGTCAATTGCAGTTCTTCAATTTGCTCGGCGGTTGGCGCTTCCTGCTGTTCAAGATCGATGACTTTGTTGGCGTTCCAGGCACTCATGTAACCCATGATTAAACTCTCTTGTTAGTTGTTGGATGTGCTGCGTCGAGCACGGAGCGACTGTATAAGTTCGGCGTTTGAATCGTCAAAAATGACAGGAAGTTTCAAGGCGTGAATTCGGGGTAGGGTGAAATACGTACATATCAATTTTCGGGTTGACGACTTGAACTTGAAGGTATTAAGGAATTTCAGCAGGCGACGCCCCGTTTTTTGCGACGTACGCCGAGCGATGGAGGGCTTTTCAGGGATTGAAGCGTTTGGGTTTGAAACGACAGGGTCAGAAAACTTGCCAACCCTCATGTATTCGTCCCATGCACCTGTCGGAGATTTCAGCACCACGGCGCAGGGCAATCCTGGCATCCGGGCTATCGGCGATTTTTCACGGTACTCGCACTGACTTTTCCTATGGCGTTTGAAGACACTTCAGAAAGCCACGCACGTCCGGAACGCTCGACGTTCTGCTTCTTGGCCGCCAAACGCAAAAACGGCACCCGAAGGTGCCGTTCTGTATGTTTGGTCGGGGCTCAGGTTAACAGGGCGAGTCTTTCCACTGTTTCCGGAAACCGCGCGACCAGGCGAATCAGGGTCGTCGCCTGAGCATTGGGTTTTGCCCGGCCTTGTTCCCAGTTCTCCAGCGTGCGGGTATTGGTGCGCAGGTACATCGCAAACACCGATCTGGAGAGGTTCAGTTGTTGGCGTATCCGGTCGCAGGTGGGATCGGGATGTAGGACGCGGCTGAGTTTGCTGCGAGGGGATTCTTTGCATGGGCGGGGAGGGTTGAAGGTCAAAAAATCGCAGCCTTCGGCAGCTCCTACAGAGGCGGTTCAACCGCGAATGTTCGGATCGACGTTGCCTGTGTAGGAGCTGCCGAAGGCTGCGATCTTTTGATCTTGAAATCCCAAAATGCAAAAACGGCACCCGAAGGTGCCGTTTCTGTTTTCTACCAAGTACCGCTTACACGATCAACCCGCCAACACGGCCTGCTGAACCAGTACCAGCAACGGCTGCGGATACAGGCCGAGGAAGAACGCCAGTGCGGCGATGGCCAGCAGCATTACGCCGCCTGCACGTTGTTCCCAGTGCAGTTGCGCATCGTGGCGACGCAGGTTCGGCTCGATCAGGTACAGGGTGACCATCACGCGCAGGTAGTAGAAGACGCCGATGGCGCTGCCCATTACCAGGGAACCGACCAGCCACCATTGGTGCGACTCGACGCCGGTAGCGATGATGTAGAACTTGCCGATGAAGCCTGCGGTCAGCGGGATACCGGCCAGGGACAGCATCATCACGGTCAGTACGGCGGTCAGGTACGGACGGCGCCAGAACAGGCCGCGGTATTCGTACAGGGCATCCGCATCGCGACCTTTGTACGGCGAGGACATCAGGGTGATCACGCCGAACGCGCCGAGGCTGGTGATCACGTAGGTGACCAGGTACACGCCGATGGCTTCCATGGCCAGACCTTTGCTCGCCACCAGGGCGATCAGCAGGTAGCCGAAGTGAGCGATGGACGAGTAACCCAGCAGACGCTTGAGGTTGTTCTGGGTCAATGCCAGCAGGTTACCGAACAGGATCGACGCGATGGCGATGATGGTCAGCACGTCACTCAGCACACCGCTGCTTGCCGCTGGCGAGATCTGGAACAGACGCACCATCACCGCGAACACCGCGACTTTGGAAGCGGTCGCCAGGAACGCGGCCACCGGTGCCGGAGCACCTTCGTATACGTCCGGGGTCCAGAGGTGGAACGGCACCAGCGACAGCTTGAACGCCAGGCCGATCAGCATCATGCCCAGGCCCAGTTGAGCCAGCGAGCTTGGCAGACCGGTGGCCGCCAGCGCCTGGCCGATACCGACGAAGCTCAGGCTGCCGGAGTCGGCGTAGAGCAGGGCCATACCGAACAACAGGAACGCGGAACCGGCAGCGGACAACACCATGTACTTGATGCCGGCTTCCAGCGAACGCTTGTTGAAGAAGGCGTAAGCCACCAGACCGTAGACCGGCACCGACAACAGTTCCAGACCGATGAACAATCCGGCCAGGTGTTGCGCGCTGACCAGAACCAGGCCACCGGCGGCGGCCATCAGGATCAGCAGGTACAGTTCTTCGCGGTTGCCCGGGTAACCCGTGCCGCCATCGCCGAGGTAGGCGTGGGCGAGCGTTACACAAGCGAGGGTAGCGACCAGGATCAGCGCCATGTACAAGCAAGCGAAGCTATCGATTTGCAGCAGTGGGGTCACGGCCAATGGCGCGACTTTCAAGGCTGGCAGGATCGACAGCAACGCCAGGTTCAGACCCGCCACGGAAATCAGGAAGGTCTGCGAGTGGTTGCGGCGCCACGCGATGGCCAGCATCACCACGATGATCGTGGCGGTGGTGATCAACAACGGCGCGAGCGCGATAAAGTGTTGAGTCGTGAATTCCATAGCGCTCTTACCGGGCCGAAGCGAGTTGAGTGAAGGCGGTGCCGAGCCACTGCTGCACGCCATGCATCGTCGCGGCAGAAGTGTCGAGGAACGGTTGCGGGTACACGCCGATGTAAATCAGCAGCATCGCAAGCCCAACCACCATGATCAGTTCGCGAGCATCCATGCCATGCAGCACCGCGTCCGACTTGGACGGGCCGAAGTAGGCACGGTGGATCATGATCAGCGAGTAGACCGAACCGAACACCAGGCCAGACGTCGCAATCGCGGTGATCCACGGGGCTGCGGCGAAGGTGCCGATCAGAATCAGGAATTCACCGACGAAGTTACCGGTACCCGGCAAGCCCAGGGACGCGGCGGCGAAGAACAGGCTGATGGCCGGCAGGTAAGCGATCTTCGACCACAGGCCACCCATTTCACGCATGTCGCGGGTGTGGGTGCGTTCGTACAGCTGACCACTCAGGATAAAGAGTGCAGCGGCCGAAACACCGTGGGCCAGCATCTGGATCACCGCGCCTTGCAGCGCCAGTTGGCTGCCGGAGTAGATGCCGATCAGTACGAAACCCATATGGGAAACGGACGAGAAGGCGATCAGACGCTTGATGTCGGTTTGGGCGAAGGCCAGGAACGCACCGTAGAAGATCCCGACCAGACCGAGGGTCATGGCAATCGGCGCAAACTCGGCCGAGGCATTCGGGAACAGCGGCAGGGCGAAACGCAGCAGACCGTAAGCCGCCGTCTTCAACAAGATACCGGCCAGGTCGACCGAACCGGCCGTTGGCGCCTGGGCGTGAGCATCAGGCAGCCAGGAGTGGAACGGTACGACCGGCAGTTTCACCGCAAAAGCGATGAAGAAGCCGAGCATCAGGATGTACTCGGTGGTGAGCGACATCTTGGTTTTCAGCAGGTCGGCGTAGTTGAAGGTAATCACGCCGGTGCTGTTGAAGTTCACCAGAACCAGACCCAGGATCGCCACCAACATGATCAGGCCGGACGCCTGAGTGAAGATGAAGAACTTGGTCGCCGCGTAGATCCGGGTTTTCTTGCCGTCCGAAGAACTGTGACCCCAGAGCGCGATGAGGAAGTACATCGGCACCAGCATCATTTCCCAGAAGAAGAAGAACATGAACAGGTCGAGGGCGAGGAACACGCCGACGACACCGCCCAGAATCCACATCAGGTTCAAGTGGAAGAAGCCAACGTGACGCTGGATCTCTTTCCACGAGCAGAGGACCGAGAGGATACCCAGCAGACCGGTCAGCAGGATCATCAGCAGCGACAGGCCGTCGAGAGCCAGGTGCACGCTGATGCCGAAGCGCTGGATCCAGATGTGCTTGAACTCAAGCGCCCAGACCGGATCGGCGCCAGGCGCCGGAGCAAATGAATAGTTACCGTGGGCCCACAGCCAGAGGCCGAGCGCGAGTTCCAGGGTCATGGTCAACAGCGCAATCCAGCGGGGGAGGGTAGCGCCGAAGCGCTCACCCATCCAGCACAGCAGGCCGCCGATGAAGGGGATCAGGATTAGCCAAGGCAGAATCATGACGGGCTCAATTCCTTTCGCAAGTTCGCAAGGTTCATATTCAGACCGCTACCAGCACGATGGCGCCGATGACCAGCACGGAGCCGGCTGCCATCGAGGCCGCGTACCAACGCAGTTGACCGGTTTCGGTACGGCTCAGGGCGGTGTGACCACCCTTGGCCATACGCGGGATCAAACCGATGGTCTGATCGAGCGGGTCTTTGCGCAGTATGTGGCTGATCGCAAGGTATGGCTTGACGAACAGTTTGTCGTAGATCCAGTCGAAGCCCCAGGCAGCGAACCACCAGGCCGAAAGGAAGCGGCCGATGCCGCTGTTGGCGATTGCAGTGACGAAACGACGCTTGCCGAGGAACAGCAGCGCGGCCAGCAGGATACCGGCCAGGGCGATGGCGCCCGAGGCGATTTCCAGACTGTGCTTGGCTTCGCCGCCGGCATGGCCGACGCTCTCTGGCAGTACGCCATGCAGCGGTGGCACGATCATCGCGCCGACGAAGGTCGACAGCACGATCAGCACCGACAACGGCAACCAGTGAGCGATGCCGTGACCGGCGTGGGCTTCGGTCTTCGCTTCACCGTGGAACGCGATGAAGATCAGGCGGAAGGTGTACAGCGAAGTCATGAACGCGCCGACCAGACCTGCGTAAAGCAGACCGTGGTTGCCGCTGGCGAACGCTTCCCAGAGGATTTCGTCCTTGGAGTAGAAGCCTGCGGTCACCAGTGGCAGGGCCGAAAGGGCCGCGCCGCCGACGATGAAGCTGGCGTAGGCCAGCGGCAGTTTCTTCCACAGGCCGCCCATCTTGAAGATGTTCTGCTCGTGGTGGCAGGCAACGATCACCGCACCGGAAGCAAGGAACAACAGTGCCTTGAAGAAGGCGTGGGTCATCAGGTGGAAAATCGCGCCATCCCATGCACCCACGCCCAAGGCCAGGAACATGTAGCCGATCTGGCTCATGGTCGAGTAGGCGAGGATACGTTTGATGTCGGTCTGCACCAGAGCGGCAAAACCGGCGAGAACCAGGGTCACGCCGCCGACAATGCCGACCAGGTGCAGGATATCCGGCGCCAGGGCGAACAAGCCGTGAGTACGGGCGATCAGGTAAACGCCTGCGGTCACCATGGTCGCGGCGTGGATCAGTGCCGAAACCGGGGTCGGACCGGCCATCGCATCCGCCAGCCAGGTTTGCAGCGGCAGTTGCGCGGATTTACCGACAGCGCCACCCAGCAGCATCAGGGTCGCCAGAACGATCCAGAAGTCGCCGACCTTGAAGTGCTCAGGCGCCTTCACCAGCAATTCCTGGACGTTCAGCGTGCCCAGTTGCTGGAACAGGATGAACAGGCCGATGGCCATGAACACGTCGCCGATGCGGGTCACGATGAAAGCCTTGAGTGCCGCGTTACCGTTGTTGCGGTTGCTGTAGTAGAAACCGATCAACAGGTACGAGCACAGGCCCACGCCTTCCCAGCCGAAGTACAGGAACAACAGGTTATCGCCCAGGATCAGGAACAGCATCGAGGCGATAAACAGGTTGGTGTAGGCGAAGAAGCGCGAGTAACCGTCTTCACCGCGCATGTACCAGGACGCGAACAGGTGGATCAGGAAGCCGACGCCGACCACCACACCGAGCATGGTGACCGACAGGCCATCCAGGTACAGCGCGAAGTTCGGCGTGAAGCCTTCAACCGCCATCCACTGCCACAA
The DNA here is from genome assembly GCF_037049705.1 of Janthinobacterium sp. LPB2021202312-11-4. Classification (NCBI taxonomy): domain Bacteria; kingdom Pseudomonadati; phylum Pseudomonadota; class Betaproteobacteria; order Burkholderiales; family Oxalobacteraceae; genus Janthinobacterium; species Janthinobacterium sp. LPB2021202312-11-4. The sequence continues at coordinate 184,872 of NZ_JBAGKV010000007.1, forward strand.
CACCTGGGTGTAGTGGCCGCCTTCGGGCGGGGCGACGTTGAATTGCCAGATCACGTAAGCGGCGACGATCGCCGACAGGCCGATGGAACCGACGCCAATCAGCGCCGACAGGTTTTCCGAGAAGCGGCCGCGTGAGAACGACAGCAGCAGGAAACCTATGAGAGGGAATACGAAAGTCAGATAGAGAAGATTCATCCGCGCATCTCGCTGGCAGCGTCGATATCGAGAGTGTGGAAGCGGCGATACAGCTGCAACAGAATCGCCAGGCCAATACTGGCCTCGGCGGCGGCCAGGCTGATCACCAGGATGAACATGATCTGTCCATCCGGCTGACCCCAGCGGCTACCGGCAACGATGAATGCCAACGCGGAGGCATTCATCATGACCTCCAGGCTCATCAGCACGAAGAGAATGTTGCGGCGGACCATCAGACCGACCAGACCGAGGCAGAACAGGATGCCGGCGACCGCCAGACCATGCTCCAAAGGGATAGCAGGCATCGTCATTGCTCCTTGGCTTCGTTGCGGCCCAAGTGGAACGCCGTGACGGCTGCGGCGAGCAGCAACATCGAGGCGAGTTCGACCACCAGCAGGTACGGGCCGAACAGGCTGATGCCCACGGCTTTCGCGTCTACGGTGGTGTGGCCGATGGCCTGACCGCTGGAGTGGCTGAACAGCACGTACAGCAGTTCAGCCAGCAGCAGGGCGCCGAGAATCACCGGGCCGATCCAGATGCCGGGCTTGAGCCAGACGCGTTCTTGCTGAACCGAGGCCGGGCCCAGGTTCAGCATCATCACCACGAACACGAACAGCACCATGATGGCGCCAGCGTAGGCGATCACTTCCAGCACACCGGCAAACGGCGCGCCGAGGGCGAAAAACGTCATCGCCACGGCAATCAGCGAAATGATCAGGTAGAGCAGGGCGTGCACAGGGTTGGTGTTGGTGATCACGCGAAGCGTGGACACCACAGCGATACCCGATGCGAAATAGAAAGCGAATTCCATCTTTCTTCCTTAAGGCAGCAAGCTCTTCACGTTGATCGGCTGGGCTTCGTTCTGCGCGGAGCCTTTCGGCTTCCCGGCAATCGCCATACCTGCAACACGATAGAAGTTGTAATCAGGGTTTTTGCCGGGGCCGGAGATCAGCAGATCTTCTTTCTCGTAAACCAGGTCCTGACGTTTGAACTCGGCCATCTCGAAATCCGGTGTCAGCTGGATCGCGGTGGTCGGGCAGGCTTCCTCGCAGAGGCCGCAAAAGATGCAGCGCGAGAAGTTGATGCGGAAGAAGTCCGGGTACCAGCGACCGTCTTCGGTTTCGGCTTTCTGCAGCGAGATGCAACCGACCGGGCAGGCCACGGCGCACAGGTTGCAGGCGACACAACGCTCTTCGCCATCAGGGTCGCGGGTCAGGACGATACGGCCACGGTAGCGCGGCGGCAGGTACACGGCTTCTTCCGGGTACTGCAGCGTGTCGCGCTTGCGGAAGGCGTGGCCGAAGATCATCACCAGGCTGCGAAGCTGGGTGAAGAAGCCATGCACGATGTCAAAAATGTACTTCATGATTCTCTATCCTCACTGAGCCGCGACGGCGGGCGTGTTGAGCAACACGATCGCAGCGGTCACCAGCATGTTGACGAGGGTCAGCGGCAGGCAGAACTTCCAGCTGAAATCCATCACTTGGTCATACCGTGGGCGCGGAATCGAGGCGCGCAACAGGATGAAGATCATGATGAAGAACGCGGTTTTGAGCGCGAACCAGATGAACGGGATCTGCGGCAGAATGCCGAACGGACCGTGCCAGCCACCGAAGAACAAGGTCACCAGCAGCGCCGAAATCAACACGATGCCGATGTACTCGCCGACGAAGAACATGCCCCATTTCATGCCGGCATATTCAATGTGGTAACCGTCGGCCAGTTCCTGTTCCGCTTCCGGCTGGTCGAACGGGTGACGGTGAGTCACGGCGACGCCGGCGATGAAGAAGGTCAGGAAACCGAAGATCTGCGGAATGATGAACCACAGGTGCTGGGCTTGATAATCGACGATGTCGCGCATGTTGAACGAGCCGACCTGGATCACGATGCCCATCAACGACAGGCCCATGAACACTTCGTACGACACGGTTTGCGCCGAGGCCCGCAAGCTGCCCAACAGGGCGAACTTGTTGTTACTCGACCAGCCGGCGAACAACACCGCGTAGACCGACAGACCGGCCATGGCGAAGAAGAACAGGATGCCGATGTTCAGGTCCGCCACGCCCCAGGTCGGGGTGATCGGGATGATCGCGAAGGCAATCAGCAGGGCGCTCATGGCCACAACCGGTGCCAACGTGAAGATCATCTTGTCGGCGAACGGCGGGGTCCAGTCTTCCTTGAAGAACATCTTGATCATGTCGGCGGCGATCTGGAACGCGCCGAACGGGCCGACGCGGTTCGGACCGTAACGGTCCTGCCAGAGGGCGAGCAGACGACGCTCGACCCAGCTCAGCAGCGCGCCGCACACCACCACGGCGAGCAGAATCACGATGGCCTTGAGGACCGCGATGATCACGTCAATCACTTCAGGCGTGAACCAGGTCATTGAGCTGCCTCCTGCAGACCGTCAACGGTTTTGCCAAAGATCGCCGCTGGAATGCCGGCGATACCCGCTGGCAATGCCACCAGGCCAGCGCCCAGCTCTTCGTTGATACGCAGCGGCAGACGCAGGGTCTGGCCATCGACGTTCACGTTGAGCAGGGCACCTTCGTTGACACCCAGGCGATCGGCTTCGGATTTGGCCAAAGCGACGTAGGCGGCCGGAATGCGTTCCTGAACCGGCGCGGCTTTGGAAGAGTTCTCTTCGCTGCCGAGCAGGTGGAAGAACGGCACGACTTGCCAGGTGCCTTGAGCCGGGTTGAAGGCGCGCGGAACACTGGCGAACCAGTTCAGCGAATCACCGGTGCTTTCGATCAGGCGGGTGCCCGGGTCGCCAGCACGAATGTGACCACCGACTTCGTCCTGGAATTTGTTCCAGGCTTGCGGCGAGTTCCAGCCCGGCGACCAGGCGAACGGCACTTGCTGACGCGGTTCAACCGAGCCCGAGTAACCTTCCATCGAGAAGGCGAACGCGGTGTCGTTGTCTTGCGGGGTACGCGGTTCGTGCACGCTGATGTCAGCGCGCATGGCGGTACGACCGGAGTAACGCAGCGGCTCGCGGGCCAGTTTCATGCCCTTGATGCGGAACGCGGCGGACGGTGCAGCGTCAACGATGCGCGCCAGTTGCGGCGTGCTCGAAGCCACGGCAGCGGTGACGTGGTCCAGTTGCGTCCAGTCAATCGGTTGGCCCAGCAGGGTGGCGCGCAGGGCATGCAGCCAGCGCCAGCCTTCGTGAACCAGGATGCTCGCGTCCATGTATTTCGGGTCGAACACCTGGAAGAAGCGCTGGGCGCGGCCTTCCTGGCTGACCAACGTGCCGTCGCCTTCAGCGAAGCTGGCGGCTGGCAGAACCAGGTGCGCACGATCGCTGGTGGCGGTCTTCTGATGGTCGGCCACGATCACCACTTTCGCGGCGTTCAGGGCGGCATCGACCTTGGCTTTGTCGGTGCGGGTGTACAGATCGTTTTCCAGCACGACGATGGCGTCGGCCTTGCCGTCGATCACCGCTTGCAGCGCGTCGTCGACCGAGTTGCCACCGAGCATGGCCAGGCCGAGGCTGTTGGCCTCTGGCACGATCAGGCTGATGGAACCGTTCTTCTCGCGCAGCTTCAGGGCTTTGGCAATGTTCGCCGCCGCTTCGATCAGCGCTTTGGAACCCAGCGAAGTACCGGCAATGATCAGCGGACGCTTGGCGGCCAGCAGGGCATTGGCGATGCGTTGAGCCAGTTCAACGGCTTCAGTGTCCAGGCCTTCAACGGCTGGAGCGCTGGCGTCGAGGGCGTGAGCCACGGCGAAGCCGATGCGAGCCAGGTCGTCTGGAGCGGCGTGCACGCACTCTTCAGCGATGTCGTCGAGCTTGGTTTCAGCCAGGCTGGCGATGAACAGCGGGTTCAGCTCGTGCTGGCCGATGTTCTTCACGGCGGCGTCGAGCCACGGCTGGACGCGCATTGCGTCGGCCATGTCTTCGGCTTTGCCCTTGACCGATTGACGCAGGGACAGCGCCATACGGGCGGCGGTCTGGGTCAGGTCTTCACCGAGGACGAAGATCGCGTCGTGGTCCTCGATGTCGCGCATGTTCGGGATCGGCAGCGGGCTGTCTTTCAACACCTGCATGACCAGGCGAATGCGTTCCAGCTCGGCGGCTTCGATACCGGAGTAGAAGTGCTCGGCGCCCACCAGTTCACGCAACGCGAAGTTGCTTTCGAGGCTGGCACGCGGCGAACCGATGCCGACGATGTTGCGACCGCGCAGCAGGTCAGCGGCTTTATCCAGCGCTTCGTCGAGGCTCAGCTTGGCGCCGTTGGCCAGCAATGGCTGACGCGGGCGGTCTTCGCGGTTGACGTAGCCATAGCCGAAACGGCCACGGTCGCACAGGAAGTACTGGTTGACCGAACCGTTGAAACGGTTTTCGATCCGACGCAGTTCACCGTAGCGCTCGCCCGGGGAGATGTTGCAACCGCTGGAGCAGCCATGGCAGATGCTCGGCGAGAACTGCATGTCCCACTTGCGGTTGTAGCGTTCGGAGTGAGTCTTGTCGGTGAACACACCGGTCGGGCAGACCTCGGTGAGGTTGCCGGAGAACTCGCTTTCCAGCACGCCGTCTTCAACGCGACCGAAGTACACGTTGTCGTGGGCACCGAACACACCGAGGTCGGTGCCGCCGGCGTAATCCTTATAGAAGCGCACGCAGCGGTAGCAAGCGATGCAGCGGTTCATTTCGTGGGAAATGAACGGGCCCAGTTGCTGGTTCTGGTGAGTACGCTTGGTGAAGCGGTAACGGCGCTCGTTGTGGCCGGTCATTACCGTCATGTCTTGCAGGTGGCAGTGACCGCCTTCTTCACAGACCGGGCAGTCGTGAGGGTGGTTGGTCATCAGCCATTCGACGACGCTGGCGCGAAACACTTTCGCCTCTTCGTCGTCGATGGAGATCCAGCTGCCATCGGTGGCGGGGGTCATGCAGGACATGACGATCCGACCACGCTTGTCGTTCTCGTCGGTGTACTGCTTGACCGCACACTGGCGGCAAGCGCCAACGCTGCCAAGGGCTGGGTGCCAGCAGAAATAAGGGATATCGAGGCCTAGCGACAGACATGCCTGTAACAGGTTGTCTGCCCCATCGACTTCGAGCTCTTTGCCGTCTACGTGGATAGTGGCCATGGTTCAAAGTTCTTCGTTGGCCCGGTGTCAGCGGGCGTGGCTAATGGAATCTTGTTATTCGCGTGAATCAACACAGCCGATGAAGGCGTCATCACACGAGAAGGCGAAGGGCACGGACCCTTCGCCTTTTTAAGCGTTTACGCGCCGACTACGATCGGCCTTGCCAGAGGCGGGACGACGGCGCTGGTAGGCGCGATGCCGGCTTCGAACTCTGGACGGAAGTATTTGATTGCGCTGCCCAATGGCTCCACGGCGCCCGGTGCGTGAGCACAGAAGGTCTTGCCAGGGCCGAGGAAACCGACCAGACCCAGCAGGGTCTCGATATCGCCGGCTTGCCCTTCACCATTCTCGATCGCACGCAGCAGCTTGACGCTCCACGGCAAACCGTCACGGCACGGGGTGCAGAAACCACACGACTCGCGGGAGAAGAACTCTTCCATGTTGCGCAGCAGGGACACCATGTTGACGCTGTCGTCCACCGCCATGGCCAGGCCGGTACCCATCCGGGTGCCCACTTTGGCGATGCCGCCGGCATACATTTGTGCGTCCAGGTGTTCCGGCAACAGGAAACCGGTACCGGCGCCGCCAGGCTGCCAGCACTTGAGCTTGTAACCGTCGCGCATGCCGCCGGCGTAGTCTTCGAACAACTCGCGGGCAGGCACGCCGAATGGCAGTTCCCACAGGCCAGGGTTCTTGACCTTGCCGGAGAAGCCCATGAGCTTGGTGCCCATGTCTTCGCTGCCTTCGCGGGCCAACGATTTGTACCAGTCCACGCCGTCGGCAATGACCGCCGGGACGTTGCACAGGGTTTCAACGTTGTTCACGCAGGTCGGCTTGCCCCACACGCCAACGGCGGCAGGGAAGGGTGGCTTGGAGCGCGGGTTGGCGCGGCGGCCTTCGAGGGAGTTGATCAGTGCGGTTTCTTCACCGCAGATGTAACGCCCGGCGCCGGTGTGGACGAACAGCTCGAAATCGAAGCCGCTGCCCAGGATGTTCTTGCCCAAAAGGCCTGCTGCCTTGGCTTCTTCCACGGCACGGTTCAGGTGCTTGGCGGCGGTGGTGTATTCGCCGCGCAGGAAGATGTAGCCACGGTAGGTTTTCAGCGCGCGAGCACTGATCAGCATGCCTTCGATCAGCAGATGGGGCAGTTGCTCCATCAGCATGCGGTCTTTCCAGGTGTTCGGCTCCATTTCATCCGCGTTGCACAGCAGGTAGCGGATGTTGATGGATTCGTCCTTGGGCATCAGGCCCCACTTCACGCCAGTGGGGAAACCTGCGCCGCCGCGACCTTTGAGGCCGGCGTCTTTCACGGTCTGGACGATGTCGTCCGTGGCCATGTCAGCGAAGGCTTTGCGCGCAGCGGCGTAACCGTTCTTGGCCTGGTACTCGTCGAGCCACACGGCCTCGCCGTCGTCACGCAGACGCCAGGTCAGCGGATGAGTCTCGGCCGAACGCTTGATGCGGTTGGCAGGACCGAAGGAAGTCAGGGTCATACGTAGCCCTCGAGCAATTTGGCGACGCCAGCAGGCTGCACATCACCGAATGTGTCGTCGTCGATCATCAACGCCGGCGCCTTGTCGCAGTTGCCGAGGCAGCAAACCGGCAGCAGGGTGAAACGACCGTCGGCGGTGGTTTGACCCAGGCCGATGCCGAGCTTGCTCTGGATTTCGCTGATCACCGATTCATGGCCGCCGATGTAGCAGACCATGCTGTCGCAGACGCGAATGATGTGGCGGCCGACCGGCTGACGGAAGATCTGGCTATAGAACGTCGCCACCCCTTCAACGTCGCTGGCCGGGATGCCGAGGATCTCGCCGATGGCGTAGAGCGCGCCGTCAGGCACCCAGCCACGTTCCTTCTGGACGATCTTCAGGGCTTCGATCGACGCCGCGCGCGGGTCTTCGTAGTGATGCAGTTCGTGCTCGATGGCCGAGCGCTCGGTTTCACTCAAGGTGAAACGGTCTGTCTGGATAAGCGTGCTATTCATGCTTAGCGGTCCACGTCGGCCATAACGAAATCGATACTACCCAGGTACGCGATCAAGTCCGCGACCATGCTGCCTTTGATCACCGAAGGGATCTGCTGCAGGTGCGGGAAGCTTGGGGTACGAATCCGGGTGCGGTAGCTCATGGTGCCGCCATCGCTCGTCAGGTAATAACTGTTGATGCCCTTGGTCGCTTCAATCATCTGGAAGGATTCGTTGGCCGGCATGACCGGGCCCCACGAAACTTGCAGGAAGTGCGTGATCAAGGTCTCGATGTGCTGCAGCGTGCGTTCTTTCGGTGGCGGCGTGGTCAGCGGGTGATCCGCCTTGTACGGGCCTTCCGGCATGTTGCGCATGCACTGCTCGATGATTTTCAGGCTCTGGCGCATTTCTTCGACGCGCACGATGCAACGGTCGTAGGCATCGCCATTGGCCGCCAGCGGCACTTCGAATTCGAAGTTCTCGTAGCCCGAGTACGGACGCGCTTTACGCAGGTCGAAGTCGCAACCGGTCGAACGCAGGCCGGCACCGGTGACGCCCCATTCCAGGGCCTCTTTGGTGTTGTAGGCTGCGACGCCGATGGTCCGGCCTTTGAGGATGCTGTTGTCCAGCGCGGCTTTCTGGTATTCGTCCAGACGCTTTGGCATCCACTCGACGAAATCTTTAACCAGTTTTTCCCAGCCGCGTGGCAGGTCGTGGGCGACGCCACCGATGCGGTACCAGGCCGGGTGCAGACGGAAACCGGTGATGGCTTCGATCACCGTGTACGCCTTCTGGCGGTCGGTGAAGGTGAAGAACACCGGGGTCATCGCGCCGACGTCCTGGATGTAAGTCCCCAGGAACAGCAGGTGGCTGGTGATGCGGAAGAACTCGGCCATCATGATGCGGATGACGTCGACCTTCTCGGGCACCTTGATGCCGGCCAGCTTCTCGACCGAGAGCACGTACGGCAGGTTGTTCATCACGCCGCCGAGGTAATCGATACGGTCGGTGTACGGGATGAAGCTATGCCAGGACTGACGCTCGGCCATCTTCTCGGCACCACGGTGGTGGTAGCCAACGTCCGGCACGCAATCGACGATCTCTTCACCGTCCAGCTGCAAGATGATGCGGAACGCACCGTGCGCGGAAGGGTGGTTCGGACCGAGGTTGAGGAACATGTAGTCCTCGTTCGCCCCGGAACGCTTCATGCCCCAGTCTTCAGGCTTGAAGCGCGCGGCTTCTTCCTCAAGCTGTTGCTTGGCCAGGTTCAGGGTGAACGGGTCGAATTCGGTGGCGCGGGCCGGGAAGTCCTTGCGCAGCGGGTGACCTTCCCAGGTCGGCGGCATCATGATGCGGGTCAGGTGCGGGTGACCTTTGAAGTCGATCCCGTACATGTCCCAGACTTCGCGCTCGTACCAGTTGGCGTTCGGCCAGATGCTGGTGACGGTCGGCAGGCTGAGGTCGCTCTCGGACAAGGCTACCTTGATCATGACGTCACTATTACGTTCGATCGACATCAAGTGATAGAACACAGTGAAGTCGACGCCGCTTGGCAGCCCTTGACGCTTGGTGCGCAGACGCTCGTCCACGCCGTGCAGGTCATAGAGCATGACGTACGGCTTGGGCAGGTTGCGCAGGAAGGTCAGGACTTCGACGAGTTTGGCACGGGCAACCCAAAGCACCGGCATGCCGGTGCGGGTAGGCTGGGCGGTGAACGCCTCGGGTCCAAAACGGTTATTCAGTTCGACAACCACATCCTGGTCGTCTGCCTTATAAGGCGGGATGTACAGAGCACTGCCTGTAGTCATGGTTATTTATCGCTTTCGGTCAACGTAAAGAATGAAGCCAGTGTCTCGTTCTATAAAAGAAGCAGAGCTGGATCAGACTTCGTCGGGGCTGCGCAGGTTGGTGACTGCGATTCGCTGTTCGCGGCGCTGTTCCTTTTGCGAAGGCATCTCGGCGCGATACACGCCTTGATCGCCGACGACCCAGGAAAGCGGACGACGCTCCTGTCCAATCGACTCCTGCAAGAGCATCAAGCCTTGCAGAAAAGCTTCAGGACGGGGCGGGCAGCCAGGCACGTAGACGTCCACGGGCAGGAACTTGTCCACCCCTTGAACGACGGAGTAGATGTCGTACATGCCACCGGAGTTGGCGCACGAACCCATGGAGATAACCCATTTAGGTTCGAGCATTTGCTCGTAGAGACGCTGAATGATCGGCGCCATCTTGATGAAGCAGGTACCGGCGATAACCATGAAATCCGCCTGACGCGGCGATGCCCGGATAACCTCGGCGCCAAAGCGCGCGATGTCGTGGGGCGCCGTGAAGGCGGTGGTCATTTCCACGTAGCAGCACGAAAGACCGAAGTTATACGGCCACAGGGAGTTCTTGCGCCCCCAGTTGATCGTGCCGTTAAGCACGTCTTCGAGCTTGCCCATGAAGATGTTTTTGTGGACTTGATCTTCTAACGGATCGGAAACGGTTTCCCGTTCGCCAATCGGATACTGCTCGTTAGGAGCATCGGGGTCGATCCTGGTGAGATTGTATTGCATTGCCAAAGCCTCATTGTTTCAGCTTCGCCTGCCGCTTGCGACGAGCTTCCGGAGCCCAGTCAAGGGCGCCCACTCGGAACAGGTAGACAAGACCTGCCAACAGAATTGCTATGAAAACGAGAGCTTCGACGAATCCGGTCCAGCCGCTTTCGCGGACGGACACAGACCAGGCAAAGAGAAAGAGGGCTTCGATATCGAAGATCACGAAGAGCATCGCGACCAGATAGAATTTGGCTGAGAGCCGCAAGCGGGCGCCACCTGTTGGTAGCATGCCGGACTCGAACGGTTCGTTTTTGCTGCGGCCCCAGGCTTTTGACCCTAGGAGGCTGGAGACGCCGAGCATGAAGGCGCAGAGGCCGACGACGCCCAGAAGGAAAATGGCAAAGCCCCAGTTGTGGGCCATGAGTCCTGTCGCTTCGGGCATGCTGGTAATCCTTAACAGAGAGCAAAGGTCTCTGAGCTTGAAAAGAAACAAAGCAGTGACGATATGTCGCAGCAATCAATCGCGGTGATTTTATGGCTAAACACCGAGCAAGTAAAATTCCTATAGCGAAATTATTTATAGGAATAAGGACATAGCGCACCTCCAAAGCCCTGTAGCCCATGCGGTTCGGGCATTAGGGGGCATTTCATCAATTATGTTTTGTAGGGAATGTAACGAACATAGTTGCGGCTAAATGATAATCAATATTGTTTGAGTGGCTTTTTAAACTGTTTAACGGGTGGGCGGCCAGGAAGTTGTCTTATATAGCTGTTACTGCAAGTAGCAGCCGGGGTCGTTTTACCGCAATTTTCTGAGCATGACGATGCGCTGGATCAATGTTTTTTTCCGCAGGTTGCCACTGATCCCCGGTAGGAGCTGCCGAGTGAAACGAGGCTGCGATCTTTTGACGTTGTTTTGAAGCAGGATCAAAAGATCGCAGCCTCGTTTCACTCGGCAGCTCCTACAGGGCTTTGTGGTGCTTTGTGAATCAAAGGCAAAAAAAACGCCCCGAACCAGTCGGGGCGTCAGATGTGCGACGTTGCGGTTAGCTTTCTACTCGGTCCGCAACGGCCGTTTGTTCAATCAGTGGAACTGTTCTTCTTCAGTCGAACCGGTCAACGCGGTGACCGAAGACGAGCCACCTTGAATCACGGTGGTCATGTCGTCGAAGTAGCCGGTGCCCACTTCCTGCTGGTGAGCCACGAAGGTGTAACCCTTGGCGGCGTCAGCGAACTCTTGCTCTTGCAGCTTCACGTAGGCAGTCATGTCGTTGCGGGCGTAGTCGTGCGCCAGGTTGAACATGCTGTGCCACATGTTGTGAATGCCGGCCAGGGTGATGAACTGGTGCTTGTAACCCATGGCGGACAGTTCGCGCTGGAACTTGGCGATGGTCGCGTCGTCCAGGTTTTTCTTCCAGTTGAAGGAAGGCGAGCAGTTGTACGACAGCAGTTGGTCCGGGTATTCCTTTTTGATCGCTTCGGCGAAGCGACGAGCTTCGTCCAGATCCGGCTTGGCGGTTTCGCACCAGATCAGATCGGCGTACGGAGCGTAGGCCAGGCCGCGAGCGATTGCCTGGTCCAGGCCAGCGCGTACTTTGTAGAAGCCTTCCTGGGTACGTTCGCCAGTGACGAACGGCTGGTCGTACGGGTCGCAATCGGAAGTCAGCAGGTCAGCAGCGTTAGCGTCGGTACGGGCCAGGATGATGGTCGGTGTACCGGCAACGTCAGCAGCCAAACGAGCAGCGGTCAGCTTCTGTACAGCTTCCTGGGTAGGAACCAGTACCTTGCCGCCCATGTGACCGCATTTTTTCACGGAAGCCAGTTGGTCTTCGAAGTGAACGCCGGCGGCGCCTGCTTCGATCATGCTCTTCATCAGCTCGTAAGCGTTCAGAACGCCGCCGAAACCGGCTTCAGCGTCAGCCACGATTGGTGCGAAGTAGTCGATGTAGCCTTCGTCGCCCGGACCTTTGCCCGCTTTCCACTGGATCTGGTCAGCACGACGGAACGAGTTGTTGATGCGCTTGACCACAGTTGGAACGGAGTCCACCGGGTACAGCGACTGGTCCGGGTACATCGATTCGGCGGAGTTGTTGTCCGCAGCAACCTGCCAGCCCGACAGGTAGATCGCCTGGATACCGGCTTTGACTTGTTGTACAGCCTGGCCGCCAGTCAGGGCGCCCATGCAGTTGACGAAATCTTTCTCAGGACGGAAGGACGGCTTGGCACCCTGGGTGACCAGGTTCCAGAGCTTCTCGGCGCCCAGTTTTGCAAAGGTGTGCTCAGGTTGAACCGAGCCACGCAGACGGACGACGTCAGCAGCGGAGTAAGCGCGTGTCACGCCTTTCCAGCGTGGGTTTTCAGCCCAATCTTTTTCGAGGGCTGCAATTTGCTGTTCGCGTGTCAGTGCCATGGAGATAAACCTCGTCGCATAGGTCGGGTGGAAAATTCGTGCTCGCTGACCAGAAGCTTAGGCGCTCAAGTCGTGTTCGGCGGGGGTGGCGACGGGATGAACGATGGGCTCGAGGGGAAGTGAGCAGGTAAGGGCGAACTGGCGAGCGCATTCGGGCGTCGTGGGCCTCTATACGAACTTCAGTGTGGTGCCGGGTTTACCTAATTACGCTTCCGTCCCTCGGGACAACTTCGTTCCAGTCGGCAACCTCGTCAAACACACCTTGTGGGCGGTACAGACACGAAGCGGCTCGCGGGGTAGATGCGAGCGTCGCCTCGAAGGCCCTTGCCAGGGCCCCTGATTAGCGGGAGCGAGGCCATCATGCCTTTGCTTTTTTGGCTCGTCAAACATTTTGTAGTGCTTTTTTTTGAGCACTACATCTTTAGTCTAATAAGACTTGTCAGTCAGTTTTTGGTGCTTTAGTCCAGTGTGTCGACTTTCACCCGCAAGGTCATGTCATCCCGGCCCTGAGTAGAGTAGCTGCGGGTTGTGTCCTGTTTGTCGGCCTGCGTCTGGCGATTCACGCCGGCCAGGGTGATCCACTCGCCCAAGCGCCCCGTGACAGTTGTGTCGGTACTTTGCACATTCACTACATCGGGACGTTCCTGGCTCATGCGGTCACGGTTGGTACTGATCGCCAGGTGAACGATGTCGCCGGTGACGCTGGCGGTGACGTAGAACCCCTGGGTGACGTTTCGGTATTGGGTCTGGCTTTGCAGGCGACCGTAGGTATCGGTTTGCGTGCTGGTCAGCGGCACGCTCTGACCCACCTGAATCAGTGCTGGCGTACCTTCGCTGGCCTGAACCTGTTGGATGCCGCCGTCACGGCTGTCGGTGCTGCGATTGATGATGCGGGTCTGGCTCGGCGCCGCGCCATTCACTGAATAACCCTGGTCACCCTGAACGTTGTTTTCGTTGGTGTCGACGGTGATCAACAGGCGCTTGGCAGCCACGTCGAGTTGGGTGATCAGTGCCTTAAGTTCGTCGATCTTGCGTTGATCTGCATTGACGATCAGTTGGTTACCATAGGCGCTGACCTGGCCATCCTTGCCGATGAAATTCTGCGCCACCGGCAGCATGTCGGCGCTGGTGCGGTAGTTCAGGGGCACGATCTCGGTGGCGGCCATGACCGAAAAACTACCGGTCAGCAGCAGCGTGGTGAGCAGGGTGCGTAGGGACATGTCCGTTATCTCCGCTTTCGAAAGGCTTGATATTGCCAGTTTGTCGGCCCGGGGTGGGGCAAGTTGAATCGTAGACAGCAAAACGCCCCGGCATCCGAGAATGGCGGGGCGTTTTGTGGTGTTCTTGCGGGCCTCTTCGCGGGCAAGCCTCGCTCCTACAGTTCGCGCCGTAGGAGCGAGGCTTGCCCGCGAAGGGTGCAACTTGGTCTTAAGCCGAATGCCGCACCATGTCCACATGCGGAATCCCGGCTTCGAGGAATTCCTCACTGACCAGGCTGAAGCCCAAGCGCTCATAGAACGCCGTGGCCTGTACCTGTGCGCTCAGCATCTGTTGCTTCAGCCCGCGCTTTTCGGCTTCACCGATCACTGCTTGCATCAGCGCATCGCCGACTTTCAGCCCGCGCCAATCCTTGAGCACCGAGACCCGGCCGATGTGCCCATCGGGCAGCAGGCGGGCGGTGCCAATCGGAAAGTCGCCTTCGAAAGCGAGGAAATGCACGGCTGTTGCGTCATCAGCATCCCATTCCAGCTCGGGCGGAACGGATTGCTCGGCGATGAACACCGTCTCACGAATGCGCCGGATCTCAGCGATATCCTTTTGCCAGTCTGCGACACGAACGTGAATTTTATTCATCAGCAAACCCCAGGCTGCCTTGCTTGACCAGCTCGCACAGCAGGCCGCGACCGTCTTCGTCGTTCAGCCACTCACCGAGGTTGTCGGTGTGCAGGGCGTCAGCGGCGCAGATCAGCTTCAGCAGCTCGCGCAGCTTGCCCGGCAGGTAACGGCTCTGACCGCTGGCGAACAGCAGCAGGTCGTCATCCACTTCGGACCAGGCCATGCGCGCGCTCGGGTTGCGGATCAGCACGGCGCCTTGTTCGAGGCTGGCGAGGAAATCTTCTTCTTCGATTTCTTCCGGGCCGGCAACCAGCTCCGGATAGCGCGGCTCGGTCATGAACTGGCCGAACCAGGTCAGCAGCAGGCGTTCGTCGCTCATGTGCTCGGCCAGCAAGGCTTTCAGGCGATCAAGCGCATCGTGCTGAATCTGGTGTGGATCGACCGCCGGCAGTGCGTCGGCGTCGGTGTAGCGCTCTTCGTCCGTCAGGAACTGGCTGAGGAAGTCAGTGAAGTGAGTCAGCACTTCAGCGGCGCTCGGGGCGCGGAAACCGACCGAGTAGGTCATGCAGTCATCAATCGCAACGCCACAGTGGGCCAGGCGCGGCGGCAGGTAGAGCATGTCACCCGGCTCCAGAACCCACTCATCGGTGGCTTCGAAGTCGGCGAGGATACGCAGGTCGGCGTGCGGCAGCATTTTGCTTTCGGAGCTGCACATCTGGCCGATTTTCCAGTTGCGCTTGCCGTGACCTTGCAGCAGGAACACGTCGTAGTTATCGAAGTGCGGACCGACGCTGCCCCCCGGGGCGGCGAAGCTGATCATCACGTCGTCGACGCGCCAGCTCGGCAGAAAACGGAAGTTTTCCAGCAATTCGCCGACTTCCGGTACGAATTGGTCGACGGCTTGTACCAGCAGGGTCCACTCGGTTTCCGGCAGTTTGCTGAATTCGTCTTCGGCAAACGGGCCGCGACGCAATTCCCAGGGACGCTCGCCGTGCTCGATGATCAGGCGCGATTCAACTTCTTCTTCAAGCGCCAGGCCGGCCAGTTCGTCGGGATCGATCGGGCTTTCGAAATCAGGGATCGCCTGGCGGATCAGCAGCGGTTTTTTCTGCCAGTAGTCGCGCAGGAATTCCCGCGCCGTGATGCCGCCCAGAAGTTGAAGAGGAATATCAGGATTCATGTGTAACCTATTGAAAAAATGCACTTTTCAGACGGGAATAAAAACGCCCGGCGCTGCCGGGCGTCTCAAAAGGGTCAAGCGGTCGATCAGATGCGTTTGGCTTGCTCTACAGCGTTGCCGATGTAGTTCGCCGGGGTGAGCAATTTCAGCTCGGCCTTGGCCGCGGCTGGCATGTCCAGGCCGTCGATGAAAGTTTGCAACGCTTCAGGGCTGATGCCCTTGCCGCGGGTCAGCTCTTTGAGCTTCTCGTACGGGTTTTCGATGTTGTAGCGGCGCATTACGGTCTGGATCGGCTCGGCCAGCACTTCCCAGCAAGCGTCCAGGTCAGCGGCGATCTTCTGGGCGTTGAGCTCCAGTTTGCTGATGCCTTTGAGGCTGGCTTCGTACGCGATCACGCTGTGGGCGAAGCCGACACCGAGGTTGCGCAATACGGTGGAGTCGGTCAGGTCGCGCTGCCAGCGGGAGATTGGCAGTTTGCTCGCCAGGTGCTGGAACAGTGCGTTGGCGATGCCCAGGTTGCCTTCGGAGTTTTCGAAGTCGATCGGGTTGACCTTGTGCGGCATGGTCGACGAGCCGATTTCGCCAGCGATGGTGCGCTGTTTGAAATAACCCAGGGAGATGTAGCCCCAGATGTCGCGGTCGAAGTCGATCAGGATCGTGTTGAAGCGTGCGATCGCGTCGAACAGCTCGGCGATGTAGTCGTGCGGTTCGATCTGCGTGGTGTACGGGTTGAAACCCAGGCCCAGCTCGTCTTCGATGAAAGCGCGGGCGTTTTCTTCCCAGTCGATTTCCGGGTAGGCGGAGATGTGTGCGTTGTAGTTGCCGACAGCGCCGTTGATCTTGCCCAGCAGCGGAACGGCAGCGACTTGAGCGATTTGACGCTCCAGACGGTAAACCACGTTCGCCAGCTCTTTGCCCAGGGTGGTCGGCGACGCCGGTTGACCGTGGGTGCGCGACAGCATCGGCACGTCAGCGAAACGGATCGCCAGTTCGCGGATGGCTTCGGCGGTCTGGCGCATCAGCGGCAGCATCACATCATCACGGCCTTCGCGCAGCATCAGGGCGTGGGACAGGTTGTTGATGTCCTCGCTGGTGCAGGCAAAGTGGATGAACTCGCTGACCTTGGCCAGTTCCGGCAGCTTGGCCGCTTGCTCTTTGAGCAAGTATTCGATGGCTTTGACGTCGTGGTTGGTGGTGCGCTCGATCTCTTTGACACGCTCGGCGTGCTCCAGAGCGAAGTTGTCCGCCAAAGTGTTCAGCACCGCGTTGGCTTCGGCGGAGAACGCCGGCACTTCGCTGATGCCTGGGTGAGCGGCCAGGCGCTGGAGCCAGCGCACTTCAACCAGAACGCGAGCACGGATCAGGCCGTATTCGCTGAAAATTGGGCGCAGGGCCTGGGTTCTGCCGGCGTAGCGGCCGTCAACAGGGGAAACCGCAGTGAGCGAAGAAAGCTGCATGGGGTGTTCTCGGACAGTCGGGCAACGAAATGGGGCGCGTATCATACATGAAAAAATCCGCCGGTCCGTTGCCAACTGACCGGCGTACTACGCGTTACTGACTACAAAGCGGTGTTGCGGGCGCGGTTCAGCTGCTGCGCATCAGCGGGTAAAGCTCTTTAAGCAACTTGCGACGGCTGATCACCAACTGCCAGCGATGACCGCCCAACTGCCGCCACAGCCGCGCCGAACGAATCCCGGCGAGCAACAGTGCGCGGATCTTCGAGGCGTTACTCGGTTGTTGCAGGTTGCGCATGTCACCGTGAACCTGGATGCGTTGGCGCAGGGTGCTCAGGGTGTCCTGATACAGCGCGCCACACGCCGCGATCACGTTTTCGTGGGCCGGGCCGAAGTGCTCGACCTGGGATTGAATCTGCGGCAGGCGCTTGCCGATCACGTCGAGCATGTCGCCACGCTTGGCCAGTTGACGCTCAAGACCGAGCATCGCCAAGGCGTAACGCAAAGGTTCACGCTGCAAAGTGCTCGGGTCGCGTTCCAGGGCGCCGATCAATGCGCGATAACCTTCGCGCAGATTGATATCGTCGCCGCCATAGACTTCCAGGGTGTCCTTGGGGTCGCGAATCAGCAGGCTGCCGAGCATGCAGGTCAGGCCGGCTTCACTGGTCTGGCCGCTCTTGGCGATCTTGTCCACCAGCACGGCGGCCAGAAACACGCCGCCCAGCGCCGTCAATTGCTCCTGAGTGGGGCTCATTGCTGCGCGCCTTGAGGAGTGCCTTTGCTGGTCCAGGGTTCGGCAATTTCGATTACGCCGCCGCCGAGGCAGATTTCGCCGTCATAAAACACCACGGATTGGCCCGGGGTGACCGCGCGTTGCGGGTCATCGAAGGTTGCGCGATAGCCGTTGGCGGTTTTTTCCAGCGTGCACGGCTGGTCGCTTTGGCGATAACGGACTTTGGCGGTCAACCGGCGCGGTTCGCTCAGATCGATCGGGTTGACCCAATAGATGTCCGAGGCGAGCAGGGCGCGGGAGAACAGGTACGGGTGGTCATTGCCCTGGCCAACGATCAGCTCGTTGTTGACCAGATCCTTGATCAGCACGTACCACGGCTCGTCACTGGCGTCTTTCAAACCGCCGATGCCCAAACCCTGGCGCTGGCCGATGGTGTGGTACATCAAGCCGTGATGACGGCCAATGACTTCACCTTCGGTGGTCTTGATCTCGCCGGGCTGCGCCGGCAGGTATTGCTTGAGGAAGTCGCTGAAGCGGCGTTCGCCGATAAAGCAGATCCCGGTCGAATCCTTTTTCTTCGCGGTAGCCAGTTCGTGCTTCTCGGCAATCGCGCGCACTTCGGGTTTTTCCAGCTCGCCGACCGGGAACAGGGTCTTGGCGATCTGTTCGCCGCCCACGGCGTGCAGGAAGTAACTCTGGTCCTTGTTCGGGTCCAGGCCCTTGAGCAGTTCGGTGCGGCCATCGATGTCGCGGCGGCGCACGTAGTGGCCGGTGGCGATCAGGTCGGCGCCAAGCACCATGGCGTAGTCGAGGAACGCCTTGAACTTGATCTCGCGGTTGCACAGGATGTCCGGGTTCGGCGTGCGGCCGGCCTTGTATTCGGCCAGGAAGTGCTCGAACACGTTGTCCCAGTACTCGGCGGCGAAGTTGGCGGTGTGCAGCTTGATGCCGATTTTGTCGCACACAGCCTGCGCATCCGCCAGGTCGTCCATGGCGGTGCAGTATTCCGTTCCATCGTCTTCTTCCCAGTTCTTCATGAACAGGCCTTCCACCTCATAACCCTGCTCGATCAGCAGGAGAGCGGAAACGGAAGAGTCCACGCCGCCGGACATGCCGACAATGACGCGCTTCTTTTGTGTGTCAGAAGGGGCTGGATCACGCATAGGGATTCAATGAGTGTCTTGAAAAAGGACGCGATTCTAACAGGCCGAAGCCCGCAAGGCTAAAGAGAAGGGCGGATCAGTTCGAGACCGAAGTGTTGACCGTCCAGATAATCATCGATACAGCGGATGATCAGCTCGCTGCGCCAGTTTGCGCGCAGCTCCATCAATTCGTCACGGGTTAGCCATTTGGCGCCGACGATGCCGTCGTCCAGTGGGTAATCCGGGTGATGTTTCAGGGCTTTGGCGGTAAAGCAGACCCGCTGGTAGGTCACGCCGTTGCTCGGGGCGGTGTAGAGGTAAATCCCTACCACGCCGGTCGGCTCGACGTCCCAGCCGGTTTCCTCAAGGGTTTCGCGCACGGCGGCGTCGATCAGGGTTTCGTTCGGGTCCAGGTGGCCGGCGGGCTGGTTGAGTACCGCTCGTCCGCCCTTGAGTTCTTCGACCATCAGGAAGCGGCCATGGTCTTCGACGATGGTGGCGACAGTGATGTGGGGTAGCCAGGTCATGCTTTGTCCTCTGGTGGTTTTGGGCTTGATCATGGCAATCAAAAGATCGCAGCCTTCGGCAACTCCTGCACGGCTCGGCGTAGGAGCTGCCGAAGGCTGCGATCTTTTGATCTTGGGTGCAAACACAAACCCCGGCACAGGGCCGGGGCTTGTGATGTTCCCTTACAACCTTAAACCAGCGCAGCGATCGCGGCGTTGAAGGTGTTGCTTGGGCGCATGGCCTTGCTGATCAGCTCGGCATTGGCGTGGTAGTAACCGCCGATGTCCACTGGCTTGCCCTGAACGGCGTTGAGCTCGGCGACGATGGTCGCTTCGTTCTCGGCCAGGGTCTTGGCCAACTGACCAAACTGCGCTTGCAGTGCAGTGTCTTCAGTCTGGGCAGCCAGGGCTTGAGCCCAGTACAGCGCCAGGTAGAAGTGGCTGCCGCGGTTGTCGATGTTGCCGACTTTGCGCGATGGCGACTTGTTGTTGTCCAGGAACTGGCCAGTGGCCTGGTCCAGGGTTTTGGCCAAAACCAAAGCTTTAGGGTTGTTGTAAGTAACACCCAGATGCTCAAGGGACGCGGCCAGGGCCAGGAACTCGCCCAGGGAATCCCAGCGCAGGAAGTTCTCTTCCAGCAGCTGTTGAACGTGCTTCGGTGCCGAACCGCCAGCGCCGGTTTCGAACAGACCGCCGCCATTCATCAGCGGCACGATCGACAGCATCTTGGCGCTGGTGCCCAGTTCCATGATCGGGAACAGGTCAGTCAGGTAGTCGCGCAATACGTTGCCGGTTACCGAGATGGTGTCCTTGCCTTCGCGAGTACGGCCCAGGGTGAACGCCATCGCGTCGACGGGCGACATGATGCGGATGTCCAGGCCGGAAGTGTCGTGATCCTTCAGGTAAGCCTGAACTTTCTCGATCACTACGCCGTCGTGAGCGCGCATTGGGTCCAGCCAGAAAATCGCTGGAGTGCTGCTTGCGCGAGCACGGTTGACGGCCAGTTTGACCCAATCCTGGATCGGCGCGTCTTTGGTCTGGCACATGCGGAAGATGTCGCCGGCTTCAACCGACTGTTCCAGCAGCGTGCGACCGGCACTGTCGGAAACCCGAACCACGCCGTTGCTCTTGATCTGGAAAGTCTTGTCGTGGGAACCGTACTCTTCGGCTTTTTTTGCCATCAGGCCAACGTTTGGCACGCTGCCCATGGTGGTTGGATCGAAAGCGCCGTTGACCTTGCAGTCTTCGATGACAGCCTGGTAGATGGTGGCGTAGCAGCGATCCGGGATCACAGCCTTGGTGTCGTGCAGTTGACCGTCAGTGCCCCACATTTTGCCGGAGTCGCGGATCATTGCCGGCATCGAGGCGTCGACGATAACGTCGCTCGGCACGTGCAGGTTGGTGATGCCTTTGTCGGAGTTGACCATGGCCAAGGACGGACGAACGGCATAGACCGCCTGGATGTCCGCTTCGATCTGTGCCTGCTGCTCGGCCGGCAAAGCCTTGATTCGAGCGTACAGATCACCGATGCCGTTGTTCAGGTTGAAGCCGATCTGTGCCAGCACGTCGGCGTGCTTGGCCAGTGCGTCTTTATAGAACTCGGCTACGATCTGGCCGAACATGATCGGGTCGGAGACCTTCATCATGGTGGCTTTCAAGTGAACCGACAGCAGTACGCCTTTGGCTTTGGCGTCTTCGATTTCGGCGGCAATGAAGCTGCGCAGGGCGTTTTTGCTCAGTACCGCGCAATCGAGGATCTCACCGGCTTGCACGGTGGTCTTTGCTTTCAGGACGGTGGTGGTGCCGTCTTGAGCGATCAGTTCGATTTTCACGGCGTCAGCGGCGTCGATCAGGGCGGCTTTTTCGCTGCCGTAGAAATCGCCGGTGCTCATGTGCGCGACGTGGGACTTGGAGTCCTTGGCCCAGGCGCCCATTTTGTGCGGGTGCTTGCGAGCGTAGTTCTTGACCGACAGCGGGGCACGACGATCGGAGTTGCCTTCGCGCAGGACCGGGTTTACGGCGCTGCCCTTGATCTTGTCGTAGCGCGACTTGGCTTCTTTGTCGGCGTCGGTGGTCACGGTTTCCGGGTAGTCCGGCAGGGCGAAGCCCTGGGCTTGCAGCTCTTTGATGGCTGCTTGCAACTGAGGAACCGAGGCGCTGATGTTTGGCAGCTTGATGATGTTGGCTTCAGGCGTAACGGCCAGGTCGCCCAGTTCGGCGAGGTGGTCGGCTACGGCTTTGTCACCCAGTTGCTCGGGGAAGCTGGCCAGGATGCGCCCTGCAAGAGAGATATCGCGGGTTTCCACGGCGATATCAGCGGAGGCGGTGAAGGCCTCTACGATAGGCAACAGTGAATAGGTGGCGAGGGCTGGGGCTTCGTCGGTGAAGGTATAGATGATCTTCGAGCGGGTGGGCATATTCGGATTAACTCTCTTCTTTGCTAAAGCATGCGCAGAAAACTCGAGGGGCGCCGGGTAAGCGCGTTCGTTCAAAGTCATCCATGAGCCGAATGTCGAGGTTTCTTCGCGGTGATGTTGGGTGCATCAGTCGAGCGTCAAGCGGGTGGGCTGCGGTAACAACCCGGCTTCAATCTGGCTGAAAGTCTCGTAATAGAGAGCTTGGCCTTTGTGACCCTTCGGTCAGCGGCGGCATTATACATAGGTAGCTGGCAATCTGCCGATGGTTCATACGCAACGATTATCGTCCATTGGTCTAAAGGTCGCAGGGGAGTGTGGGGCGTAGAGTCTTGCACCGTGCTTGAGTTTGGCGCTTTTCCCTTTGCTTTCAGGCTTGTAGATCGCGAACTGCACAGCTTTGCGGCAGATGGGAGGAACATAGGGTTTGCGCGCCGATTTAACTGGGGTACGCTCGAACGAAGCCAGATGTTCAATCCAAACAATGGAGTTCAGCATGGGATACAAGAAGATTCAGGTTCCAGCAGTCGGCGACAAAATCACCGTCAACGCGGACCATTCTCTCAATGTTCCTAACAACCCGATCATCCCCTTCATCGAAGGCGATGGCATCGGCGTTGATATCAGCCCGGTCATGATCAAGGTTGTCGATGCTGCTGTTAAGAAGGCTTACGGCGGCGAGCGCAAAATTTCCTGGATGGAAGTCTACGCCGGGGAAAAAGCGACTCAGGTTTACGATCAGGACACCTGGCTACCTCAGGAAACCCTGGACGCAGTCAAGGATTACGTGGTTTCCATCAAGGGCCCTCTGACCACTCCGGTCGGCGGCGGCATCCGTTCGTTGAACGTGGCCCTGCGTCAGCAACTCGACCTTTATGTCTGCCTGCGTCCGGTACGCTGGTTCGAAGGTGTGCCAAGCCCGGTCAAGAAGCCAGGCGACGTCGACATGACGATCTTCCGCGAGAACTCGGAAGACATCTACGCCGGTATCGAATGGAAGGCCGGTTCGCCGGAAGCGACCAAGGTCATCAAGTTCCTCAAAGATGAAATGGGCGTTACCAAGATCCGTTTCGACGAAAACTGCGGCATCGGCATCAAGCCGGTTTCGCTGCAAGGCACCAAGCGTCTGGCGCGCAAGGCTCTGCAATATGTGGTCGACAACGATCGTGATTCGCTGACCATCGTGCACAAAGGCAACATCATGAAGTTCACCGAAGGTGCCTTCAAGGAATGGGCCTACGAAGTGGCGGCTGAAGAGTTCGGCGCGACCCTGCTCGACGGCGGTCCGTGGATGCAGTTCAAAAACCCGAAAACCGGCAAGAATGTCATCGTCAAGGATGCCATCGCCGACGCCATGCTTCAGCAGATCCTGCTACGCCCGGCCGAGTACGATGTGATCGCGACCCTGAACCTGAACGGCGATTACCTCTCCGACGCCCTGGCGGCGGAAGTGGGCGGTATCGGTATCGCGCCGGGTGCCAACCTGTCTGACACCATCGCCATGTTCGAAGCGACCCACGGTACTGCGCCGAAATACGCCGGCAAGGACCAGGTCAACCCGGGCTCGCTGATCCTGTCCGCTGAAATGATGCTGCGTCACATGGGCTGGACCGAAGCGGCTGACCTGATCATCAAGGGCACCAATGGCGCCATTTCCGCCAAGACCGTGACCTATGACTTCCACCGTTTGATGGAAGGCGCGAAGCTGCTGTCTTCTTCGGCGTTTGGTGATGCGCTGATTTCGCATATGTAAGCAATCAGCACGAAAAAAACCGCCTCCGGGCGGTTTTTTTATGACTGGATGACTGGTTGCGTCAGCCTGATACTTTTTCGTGGTGGATGGCAGGCGTGGTCGGTTCGTTTGTGGCGGACGCGGCTGTGATCTTCACGGCGTGCAGGCCTTTTGGTCCCTGGAGGATCTCGAAGTTCACGACTTGTCCGGCCTTGAGGGTCTTATAGCCCTCCATTTCAATGGCCGAATAATGAGCAAAGAAGTCAATGTCTTTGCCATCCTCGTCACGACCTTCCCGGGCATCGGTGTTAATGAAACCGAACCCCTTGGCATTGTTGAACCACTTGACCTTGCCGACTGCCATGCTCATATCCCTCTGCAACAGACTCCATCACTGGAGTATCATCCAGTACATCCGCAGTCTAATCTCGTAAATAAGATTGACTCCGCGGACCTTTTTTACCCACTGTGGGCTCTATTGGTTGTAACACCGTTTTCCCGATAGTCAAGGTGACCGGGCAGTCGGAGTTGAAATCGTTGATAGGCGCCCCCACCACTGTATTTGCACAACTGACGAACCTTTCTTTCCATGCATGCAATCAGCCAGATTCGACTAACATTCAATCAGGATCGCCCGACTCTCCAGAAAGAACACCCGGAGGAGCACGACGACGATTCCGCAGGCATTGCTGTTCAGGAGGCCAAGCCTGCTTTACAGGCGCCGCCGATGTACAAGGTGGTTTTGTTTAATGATGACTACACACCGATGGATTTCGTCGTCGAAGTGCTCGAGGTGTTTTTTAACCTGAATCGCGAGCTGGCGACCAAGGTCATGCTGGCCGTCCACACAGAAGGACGGGCAGTATGTGGAGTGTTTACCCGCGACATCGCCGAGACGAAGGCCATGCAGGTCAACCAGTACGCCAGGGAAAGCCAGCATCCGCTACTCTGTGAAATCGAGAAGGACGGTTAATCGCCGACCACTTGGGTATGAGGTGAAGCTATGTTAAACCGCGAGCTCGAAGTCACCCTCAATCTAGCCTTCAAGGAGGCTCGTTCGAAGCGTCATGAATTCATGACCGTCGAACACCTTTTGCTGGCCCTATTGGACAATGAGGCTGCCGCCACCGTTTTGCGTGCCTGCGGCGCAAACCTCGACAAACTCAAGCATGACCTGCAGGAGTTCATCGACTCCACCACGCCGTTGATCCCCGTCCATGACGAGGATCGCGAGACCCAACCCACTCTGGGCTTCCAGCGTGTTCTGCAGCGTGCTGTTTTCCACGTACAGAGCTCGGGTAAACGCGAAGTGACTGGCGCCAACGTGCTGGTCGCAATCTTCAGTGAGCAAGAAAGTCAGGCAGTGTTCCTGCTCAAGCAGCAGAGCGTTGCACGCATTGATGTCGTCAACTACATCGCCCATGGCATTTCCAAAGTGCCGGGGCACGGCGATCACTCTGAAGGTGAGCAAGATATGCAGGACGACGAGGGCGGTGAGTCTTCTTCTTCAGGCAATCCTCTGGATGCTTATGCCAGCAACCTCAATGAACTCGCGCGCCAGGGTCGTATCGATCCGCTGGTAGGTCGTGAGCTGGAAGTCGAGCGTGTCGCGCAGATCCTGGCGCGTCGTCGCAAAAACAATCCGTTGCTGGTGGGCGAGGCAGGCGTGGGTAAAACCGCGATTGCCGAAGGCCTGGCCAAACGTATTGTCGACAACCAGGTGCCGGACCTGCTGGCCAACAGCGTGGTGTACTCCCTTGATCTGGGCGCCTTGCTGGCCGGGACCAAATACCGTGGCGATTTCGAGAAGCGCTTCAAGGCGCTGCTCAATGAACTGAAAAAACGTCCGCAGGCGATCCTGTTCATCGACGAGATCCACACCATAATCGGTGCGGGTGCTGCGTCCGGTGGTGTCATGGATGCCTCGAACCTGCTCAAGCCTTTGCTGTCG
Organism: Janthinobacterium sp. LPB2021202312-11-4; assembly: GCF_037049705.1. Taxonomy (NCBI): domain Bacteria; kingdom Pseudomonadati; phylum Pseudomonadota; class Betaproteobacteria; order Burkholderiales; family Oxalobacteraceae; genus Janthinobacterium; species Janthinobacterium sp. LPB2021202312-11-4. The sequence goes on from NZ_JBAGKV010000007.1 coordinate 210,025, forward strand.
TCCGGTGATATCCGCTGCATCGGTTCGACCACGTTCCAGGAATTTCGCGGGATCTTCGAGAAGGACCGTGCCCTGGCTCGGCGCTTCCAGAAGGTCGATGTGTCGGAGCCGTCGGTGGAAGACACCATCAGCATCCTGCGCGGCCTGAAGGGGCGTTTCGAAACGCACCACGGCATCGAGTACAGCGACGAAGCTCTGCGTGCAGCGGCCGAGCTGGCCTCGCGCTACATCAATGACCGGCACATGCCGGACAAGGCCATCGACGTCATCGATGAGGCGGGCGCCTACCAGCGTCTGCAGCCAATCGAGAAGCGTGTGAAACGCATCGAAGTGCCTCAGGTCGAGGACATCGTCGCGAAAATCGCGCGGATTCCGCCCAAGCACGTCAACAGTTCCGACCGGGAGCTGCTGCGTAACCTTGAGCGCGACCTGAAGCTGACGGTGTTTGGCCAGGATGCTGCCATCGACTCGTTGTCGACGGCGATCAAGCTGTCCCGTGCCGGCCTCAAGTCGCCTGACAAGCCCGTCGGTTCGTTCCTGTTCGCAGGGCCTACCGGTGTCGGTAAAACCGAAGCGGCGCGTCAGTTGGCCAAGGCGTTGGGCATCGAACTGGTTCGCTTCGACATGTCCGAGTACATGGAGCGCCACACCGTATCGCGTCTGATCGGTGCGCCTCCGGGTTATGTCGGGTTCGATCAGGGTGGTCTGCTGACCGAAGCCATCACCAAGCAGCCCCACTGCGTGTTGTTGCTCGATGAAATCGAGAAGGCGCATCCGGAAGTCTTCAACCTGCTGTTGCAGGTCATGGACCACGGTACGCTCACCGATAACAACGGACGCAAGGCGGATTTCCGTAACGTGATCGTCATCATGACGACCAACGCCGGCGCCGAAACCGCAGCTCGCGCTTCGATCGGTTTCACCCATCAGGACCACTCGTCCGATGCGATGGAAGTGATCAAGAAGAGCTTCACGCCAGAGTTCCGCAACCGTCTGGACACCATTATCCAGTTTGGTCGCCTCAGTCATGAGGTCATCAAAAGCGTGGTGGACAAGTTCCTTACCGAGCTTCAGGCGCAGTTGGAAGACAAGCGCGTGCAGCTGGAAGTGACCGATGCCGCACGCAGCTGGCTGGCGGCGGGTGGTTACGACTCGGCAATGGGCGCTCGACCAATGGCGCGTTTGATCCAGGACAAGATCAAGCGTCCGCTGGCCGAAGAGATCCTCTTTGGCGAACTGGCCGACCATGGTGGTGTGGTTCACATCGACCTCAAGGACGGCGAGCTGACCTTCGAGTTCGAGACCACGGCAGAAATGGCCTGACGTTAACCGTAACAAAGCAAAAGGCGCCGAAAGGCGCCTTTTTGCTGTCTGCCGAATGTACGCCGGTCCCCGTAGGAGCTGCCGAAGGCTGCGATCTTTTGATCTTGTTTTTAAAAGCGAAGATCAAAAGATCGCAGCCTTCGGCAGCTCCTACACAAGCGGGTTGCGCGGGGTTGTTAAATCACAGGCAAGCAAAGCAAGCGTGTTGCGCGGGTTGTTAAATCCCACGCACACAAAAACGCCCGGCATAGCCGGGCGTTCTGTATTGACTTGATTAGCGAGCGCGGTAAGTAATGCGCCCTTTGCTCAAGTCATAGGGCGTCAGCTCGACGCGCACTTTGTCACCGGTAAGAATACGAATGTAGTTCTTGCGCATCTTGCCGGAAATATGCGCGGTTACGACGTGCCCATTTTCCAACTCCACACGAAACATGGTGTTGGGCAGGGTGTCGACGACAGTGCCTTCCATTTCGAAGCTGTCTTCTTTCGACATGCAGTAAAGCCCTCGGTATCCAATGAATGGCCCGGTGCAACTGCGCCAGGCAAAAGCGGCGTGCATTGTGCCCGAAAAATGGGGTTTACGCCAAGAGGTTTACGGATTGCCTTAGTTGAGGACGACCCAGCGCTGATTAATCAGCAGTTCGATGGGGCGATACTGGGTCTTGTAGTTCATCTTTTTGCAGTTCTTGATCCAGTAGCCGAGGTAGACCGCTTCCAGGCCCAGTCGCCGGGCTTCGGCGATCTGCCAGAGGATTGCGTAGCGCCCCAGGCTGCGATGGTCTTCGGCGGGCTCGTAGAAGGTGTAGACGGCCGACAGACCGTTGGGCAGCAGGTCGGTCACGGCCACAGCCACCAACCGGCCGTCGAGACGGAATTCATAGAACCGGGAAAATGGAAGGTCGCGCACCAGGAAGGTCGAAAACTGATCGCGGCTCGGCGGGTACATGTCGCCATCGGCGTGACGCTGTTCGATGTAGCGCTGGTAGAGGTCGAAATACTCTTCGCTGAACTTGGGTCTGGCCGGGCGCACCTGCAAATCGGCATTGCGCTTGAAGATGCGTTTTTGCTGACGGTTGGGGGAAAACTGCGCCACGGGGATGCGCGCCGGCACGCACGCATTGCAATTCTGGCAATGAGGCCGATAGAGATGATCGCCACTGCGACGAAAGCCCATTTCCGACAGATCTGCGTAGACATGCACATCCATGGGCTGGCTAGGATCGAGAAACAGGGTCGTGGCCTGCTCCTCGGGCAGATAACTGCAAGAGTGGGGCTGAGTGGCATAGAACTTCAAACGCGCCAACTCGGTCATGATCAACCCTCGGGATAACTTTGAATTAAGTGTAAGCCACGCGCGCAAAAGTCGCTCAGCAAACCCAGGTGGCGTGATTGGGTTGGTCCAGGTGTCGCGCCAGATAGGCGGCAAATTCGCTGCGGGGAATCGCCCGGGCGCCGAGACTGTGCAGATGGTCGGTGGGCATCTGGCAGTCGATCAGCACAAAACCTGAGTCTTTCAGATGTTGCACCAGCGTGGCAAAACCAAATTTTGAGGCGTTGTCGGCACGGCTGAACATTGATTCACCGAAAAACAGCTGACCCATCGCCAGACCGTATAACCCGCCAACCAATTCGCCCTGGTCCCAGACTTCCACCGAGTGGGCGTAGCCACGTCGGTGCAGTTCCAGATAAGCGTCCTGCATGGCTTCGGTGATCCAGGTGCCGTCGGCGTAGTCGCGCGGCGCGGCGCAGGCGCGAATGACGGCGGCGAAATCCTGATCGAAGGTCACTTGATAGCGTTGTTGGCGTAACAATTTGCTCAGGCTGCGGGAGACGTGCAGTTCGTCGGGAAACAATACGGTGCGAGGGTCCGGCGACCACCAGAGAATCGGCTGGCCTTCGGAAAACCAGGGGAAGCAGCCGTGGCGGTAGGCCTGAACCAGCCGATCGGCGGACAGGTCGCCGCCTGCCGCGAGCAGCCCGTTGGGATCGCGCATGGCTTTTTCCAGTGGCGGAAAAGTCAGGGTGTTGCGTTGTAACCAAGTCAGCATGGCATCCGGGCTTGCAGTAGGGGAGGGCAGTGGTGGGCGGGTGCCCACCGTGAAGTTTGCCGTCAAACGGCTGGAATGTCGTCCAGATACTTCTCGGCGTCCAGTGCGGCCATGCAGCCGGCGCCTGCCGAGGTGACGGCCTGGCGGTAAACATGGTCGGCCACATCCCCGGCGGCGAACACGCCTTCGATCTCGGTGGCGGTGGCATCGCCTTCGTTGCCGCCCCTGACCAGCAGATAGCCGTCACGCATGGGTAACTGGCCCTGAAACAAGTCGGTGTTGGGCTTGTGGCCGATGGCGATGAACACGCCGGCCAAGGGCAATTCACGAGTTTCACCGGTGTTGCTGTCACGCAGGCGCGCGCCGGTCACGCCGCTGGCATCGCCCAGCACTTCATCGAGATGCTGGTTCCAGTGCAAGCGGATATTGCCGTTGGCGGCTTTTTCGAAGAGTTTGTCCTGGAGGATTTTCTCCGAGCGCAGCTTGTCTCGACGGTGAATCAGGTGAACCTCCCTGGCGATGTTCGACAGGTACAGCGCTTCCTCAACCGCGGTGTTGCCGCCGCCGACCACCGCGACCACTTGATTGCGGTAGAAAAAACCGTCGCACGTTGCGCAGGCCGACACCCCTTTGCCGGCAAAGGTCTCTTCCGAGGGCAATCCCAGGTATTGCGCCGAAGCGCCAGTGGCAATAATCAGGGCGTCGCAGGTGTAGGTGCCGCTGTCGCCGATGAGTTCGAAAGGGCGCTGTTGCAACTTGGCGGTGTGGATGTGGTCGTAAACGATCTCTGTATCAAAGCGCTCGGCGTGTTTTTGCATGCGTTCCATCAGCACCGGGCCGGTGAGGCCTTCGACGTCGCCGGGCCAGTTGTCGACTTCGACGGTGGTGGTGAGCTGGCCACCTGCCTGTATGCCGGTGATGACGACCGGTTTGAGGTTGGCGCGGGCGGCATAAACGGCGGCGCTGTAACCGGCAGGGCCGGAACCCAGAATGATCAGGCGTGAATGCTTAGCTTCGCTCATAAAAACACCTCATAAGCCTTTGTCACAAAAGAGAATGCGTGCTCAAATTGAACCGTGTGTCTTGTGCTGTTGGCTATGCTGCACACAGGGGTGCCAGCATGGCATCGGGCGTACAAACCCGTACAATGCCGGCTTGTTACAGCGCTTGTATCAAAAAAGCAGTGCCAGCCCTGTTTTGAAACACCGGGGTGCAGTGTTAAAAGTAGTCCCAGTTGCAACGGTTAACTTTTTTACCTGCCTGGATTGGGCAGTTTTTTATAGTCATTCAACAGATGGACGCGCCGTTGGCGCAGGAATAGAAGCGTTTTGAAGAAATCCACCGCAGCACCTAAACCAGCCGTCGTTCCACTCTGGCGCCAGCAATTGCACTACCGACTCAAGGAAGGTGCATTGATCGCCATCGGCGCTTTGTGCCTGTTCCTGATGATGGCCTTGTTGACCTATGGCAAGGACGATCCGGGCTGGAGCCATAACAGCAAGATCGACGATGTGCAGAACTTCGGCGGGCCGGTTGGCTCCTACAGTGCCGATATCCTGTTCATGGTGCTCGGCTACTTCGCCTACATCTTTCCGCTGTTACTGGCGGTCAAGATCTACCAGATCTTCCGTCAACGTCACGAACCGTGGCAGTGGAGCGGCTGGCTGTTCTCCTGGCGCCTGATCGGTCTGGTGTTTCTGGTGCTGTCGGGCGCGGCCCTGGCCCACATCCATTTCCATGCGGCGACCGGTTTGCCGGCCGGTGCTGGCGGCGCGTTGGGCGAAAGCCTTGGCGATCTGGCCAGAAACGCCCTGAACATCCAGGGCAGCACGCTGCTGTTCATCGCATTGTTCCTGTTCGGCCTGACGGTGTTCACCGACCTCTCGTGGTTCAAGGTGATGGACGTTACCGGCAAGATCACCCTCGACCTGTTCGAACTGTTCCAGGGCGCCGCCAATCGTTGGTGGGCCGCACGTACTGAACGCAAGCAACTGGTCGCCCAGTTGCGTGAAGTCGACGACCGCGTCCACGACGTCGTGGCCCCGACCGTCACCGACAAGCGCGAGCAGGCCAAGGTCAAGGAACGCCTGATCGAACGTGAGCAAGCCCTGAGCAAGCACATGTCCGAGCGCGAGAAACAGGTGCCGCCCGTGATTGCCCCGGCTCCGACCAAAGCGCCCGAGCCAAGCAAGCGCGTGCAGAAAGAAAAGCAGGCGCCGTTGTTCGTCGACAGCGCCGTGGAAGGCACCTTGCCGCCGATCTCGATCCTCGACCCGGCGGAAAAGAAACAACTCAATTACTCGCCCGAATCCCTGGCTGCGGTTGGCCACTTGCTGGAAATCAAGCTCAAGGAATTCGGCGTCGAAGTCACCGTGGACTCGATTCACCCCGGTCCAGTGATTACCCGTTACGAAATCCAGCCAGCCGCTGGCGTCAAGGTCAGCCGCATTTCCAACCTGGCCAAAGACCTTGCGCGTTCCCTGGCCGTGACCAGCGTGCGGGTGGTGGAAGTGATTCCAGGCAAGACCACCGTGGGTATCGAGATCCCGAACGAAGACCGGCAGATCGTGCGCTTCTCCGAAGTCCTGTCATCGCCTGAATACGACAACTTCAAATCCCCGGTCACCCTGGCCCTGGGTCATGACATCGGCGGCAAGCCGGTCATCACCGACCTGGCGAAGATGCCGCACTTGCTGGTGGCCGGTACCACCGGTTCCGGTAAGTCGGTGGGTGTGAACGCGATGATCCTGTCGATCCTGTTCAAGTCGGGGCCGGAAGACGCCAAGCTGATCATGATCGACCCGAAAATGCTTGAGCTATCGATCTACGAAGGCATTCCGCACTTGCTCTGCCCGGTGGTTACCGACATGAAGGACGCGGCCAACGCCTTGCGCTGGAGCGTGGCGGAGATGGAGCGTCGCTACAAACTGATGGCGAAGATGGGCGTACGTAACCTGTCCGGCTTCAACCAGAAGGTCAGGGAAGCGGAGGAGGCCGGTACGCCGCTCGCCGACCCGCTGTACAAACGCGAAAGCATTCACGACGAAGCGCCGTTGCTGCACAAGCTGCCGACCATCGTGGTGGTGGTCGACGAATTCGCCGACATGATGATGATCGTCGGCAAGAAAGTTGAAGAACTGATCGCCCGTATCGCCCAGAAGGCCCGTGCGGCCGGTATCCACTTGATCCTCGCGACCCAGCGTCCGTCGGTTGACGTGATCACCGGTCTGATCAAGGCCAACATCCCGACGCGCATGGCGTTCCAGGTCTCGAGCAAGATCGATTCCAGGACCATCATCGATCAGGGCGGTGCCGAACAACTGCTGGGCCACGGTGACATGCTCTACATGCCGCCGGGCACCAGCCTGCCGATCCGGGTGCACGGCGCGTTTGTGTCCGATGACGAAGTGCACCGGGTGGTTGAAGCCTGGAAACTGCGTGGCGCACCGGAATACAACGACGAGATCCTGGCCGGTGTCGAAGAGCCGGGTAGCGGCTTTGAAGGCGGCAGCGGCGGCGATGAAGACAGCGAATCCGATGCGCTCTACGACGAAGCCGTGCAGTTCGTGCTGGAAAGCCGTCGGGCGTCCATCTCGGCGGTCCAGCGCAAACTGAAAATCGGCTACAACCGCGCCGCACGCATGATCGAAGCCATGGAAATGGCCGGGGTCGTGACGTCCATGAACACCAACGGTTCGCGTGAAGTCCTGGCCCCTGGCCCGGTGCGCGACTGATTTGAATTGAAAAAACGGTGGAGCAATGACGCACCGCCGTATCCCATGCCTATCAAGAGGACTCCCATGCGTCTTATCCGCATGCTGTTGCTGCCGGTTTTGGCTTTGACCACACTCTCGGCCCACGCCGATGACAAGGACGTGGCACGCCTGACTCAACTGCTGGAAACATCCAAGACCCTGACCGCGCGCTTCTCCCAGTTGACCCTCGATGGCGGCGGCACCCAGTTGCAGGAAACCGCCGGTGACATGTCGTTGCAGCGCCCGGGCCTGTTCTACTGGCACACCGATGCGCCGGCCGAACAAACCATGGTCTCCGACGGCAAGAAGGTCACCCTGTGGGACCCGGACCTGGAACAGGTCACCATCAAGACCCTCGACCTGCGCCTGACCCAGACCCCGGCCTTGTTGCTGTCCGGTGATGTGTCGAAGATCAGCCAGAGCTTCGACATCAGCGCCAAGGAAGCCGGCGGCGTGATTGATTTCACCCTGAAACCGAAAACCAAGGACACCCTGTTCGACAGCCTGCGTTTGTCGTTCCGCAACGGCCTGGTCAATGACATGCAACTGATCGACAGTGTCGGCCAGCGCACCAACATCCTGTTCACCGGCGTAAAGGCCAACGAGCCAATCCCTGCGTCCAAGTTCAAGTTCGACATCCCTAAAGGGGCGGACGTGATCCAGGAATAAACCGCAAGTCTCTGTAGGAGCGAAGCTTGCTCGCGAAAGCAGTGTTTCAGACGACATTTACGGCGACTGACCCTCCGCTTTCGCGAGCAAGCTTCGCTCCTACAGGGGACAGAGAATCAGTGAGGTTTCAGAGGTAGTGATGGACCTGTTTCGCAGCGCCCCGATTGCTCAACCCTTGGCCGCCCGCTTGCGTGCAGCCAATCTGGATGAGTACGTCGGTCAGGAACACCTGCTCGCTCGCGGCAAGCCATTGCGCGAAGCCCTGGAGCAGGGTGCCCTGCATTCGATGATCTTCTGGGGGCCGCCGGGGGTGGGTAAAACCACTCTGGCGCGGCTGCTGGCGGAAGTCTCGGATGCGCATTTCGAAACGGTGTCGGCGGTACTGGCTGGGGTCAAGGAAATCCGCCAGGCGGTGGAAATCGCCAAGCAACAGGCCGGGCAGTACGGTAAACGGACCATTCTCTTTGTTGATGAGGTGCACCGTTTCAATAAGTCCCAGCAAGATGCCTTCCTGCCCTATGTGGAAGACGGCACGCTGATTTTCATCGGCGCGACCACCGAAAACCCGTCCTTCGAACTCAATAACGCCTTGCTTTCGCGGGCGCGCGTCTATGTGCTCAAAAGCCTCGACGAAGCGGCCCTGCGCAAGCTGGTGCACCGCGCCCTCACCGAAGAGCGTGGCCTGGGCAAACGGCAACTGACCCTCAGCGATGAAGGCTTCCAGATGCTGCTGTCCGCCGCTGACGGCGATGGCCGGCGCCTGCTCAACCTGCTGGAAAACGCCTCGGACCTGGCCGAAGACAACAGCGAGATCGGCGTCGATCTGCTGCAAAGTCTCCTCGGTGACACCCGCCGTCGTTTCGACAAGGGTGGCGAAGCGTTCTACGACCAGATTTCCGCGCTGCATAAATCCGTGCGTGGCTCCAACCCCGACGGCGCGTTGTACTGGTTCGCCCGGATGATCGACGGTGGTTGCGACCCTTTGTACCTGGCCCGGCGCGTGGTGCGCATGGCCAGCGAAGACATCGGCAACGCCGACCCCCGCGCCCTGAGCCTGTGCCTGGCGGCGTGGGAAGTGCAGGAACGCCTCGGCAGCCCCGAAGGCGAGTTGGCGGTGGCCCAGGCCATCACCTACCTGGCTTGCGCGCCGAAAAGCAACGCCGTGTACATGGGTTTCAAAGCCGCGCTGCGCAGCGCTACCGAACACGGTTCCCTCGAAGTGCCGCTGCACCTGCGCAATGCGCCGACCAAGCTGATGAAGCAATTGGGTTATGGCGATGAATACCGCTACGCCCACGATGAACCGGACGCCTACGCCGCTGGCGAAGACTACTTCCCGGAAGAACTCGAACCACAAGCGTTCTATCAACCGGTGCCGCGCGGTCTGGAATTGAAGATCGGCGAGAAGCTCAATCACCTCGCGCAACTTGACCGACTCAGCCCCCGGCAGCGGAGAAAATAGTGCTTCCATTGATCGTTGCGGTATCCGTGGGCGGAATCGCCGGCACGTTGTTGCGCTTTGCCACTGGCAACTGGATCAATGCTAATTGGCCGCGGCACTTCTATACCGCGACGCTGGCCGTTAATATCGTGGGCTGTTTGCTGATCGGCGTTCTATACGGTCTGTTTTTGATACGCCCGGAGGTGCCGATCGAGGTGCGTGCCGGGTTGATGGTCGGCTTCCTCGGGGGGCTGACGACTTTTTCATCCTTTTCACTGGATACGGTGCGCCTGCTGGAAAGCGGGCAGGTGCCGCTGGCCCTGGGCTATGCGGCCATCAGCGTATTCGGCGGGCTGCTCGCCACCTGGGCTGGCCTGTCCTTGACCAAACTTTGATAACGAGAGACCGACATGCTCGATTCCAAACTGTTACGTAGCAACCTTCAGGACGTAGCGGACCGCCTGGCATCCCGTGGCTATAAGCTGGATGTTGCGCGCATCGAAGCGCTGGAAGAACAGCGCAAGACCGTCCAGACCCGCACCGAAGCACTGCAGGCTGAACGTAATGCGCGCTCCAAATCCATCGGTCAGGCCAAGCAGCGCGGCGAAGACATCGCGCCGTTGATGGCTGACGTCGAGCGCATGGCGAACGAATTGAGCGCCGGTAAAGTCGAGCTGGACGCGATCCAGACTGACCTGGACTCGATCCTGCTTGGCATTCCGAACCTGCCTCATGAATCCGTGCCGATTGGCGCCGATGAAGACGGCAACGTCGAAGTGCGTCGCTGGGGCACGCCAACCGTGTTCGACTTCCCGGTTCAGGACCACGTGGCCCTGGGCGAGAAGTTCGGCTGGCTGGACTTCGAAACCGCCGCCAAGCTGTCCGGCGCCCGTTTTGCCTTGCTGCGTGGCCCGATCGCTCGTCTGCACCGCGCCCTCGCACAGTTCATGATCAACCTGCACACCAGCGAACATGGTTACGAAGAGGCTTACACGCCTTACCTGGTACAAGCGCCGGCCCTGCAAGGCACTGGCCAGTTGCCGAAGTTCGAAGAAGACCTGTTCAAGATCACTCGCGAAGGCGAAGCCGATCTGTACCTGATCCCGACCGCTGAAGTGTCGCTGACCAACATCGTCGCTGGCGAAATCGTCGATGCGAAACTGCTGCCAATCAAGTTCGTTGCCCACACCCCGTGCTTTCGCAGTGAAGCCGGCGCGTCGGGTCGTGACACTCGTGGCATGATCCGCCAGCACCAGTTCGACAAGGTTGAAATGGTCCAGATCGTGGAGCCGTCGACCTCGATGGACGCGCTGGAAGGCCTGACCGCCAACGCTGAAAAAGTCCTGCAACTGCTGGAATTGCCATACCGCACCCTGGCGCTGTGCACCGGCGACATGGGCTTCAGCGCGGTCAAGACCTACGACCTGGAAGTGTGGATTCCGAGCCAGGACAAGTACCGTGAAATCTCGTCGTGCTCCAACTGCGGCGATTTCCAGGCCCGTCGCATGCAGGCGCGTTTCCGCAACCCGGAAACCGGCAAGCCTGAGCTGGTTCACACCCTGAACGGCTCTGGCCTGGCGGTCGGTCGTACTTTGGTGGCCGTGCTGGAAAACTACCAGCAGGCCGACGGTTCGATCCGTGTGCCGGACGTACTGAAGCCGTACATGGGTGGCCTTGAGGTCATCGGCTAAATGGACTATCTGCCGCTGTTTCATAACCTGCGCGGCAGTCGTGTGTTGGTCGTCGGCGGCGGGGAAATTGCCTTGCGCAAATCCCGCCTGCTGGCCGAAGCCGGTGCGCTGCTGCGGGTGGTCGCACCTGAAATCGAACCGCAACTGCGCGAGCTGGTCACCGGCAGCGGTGGCGAGTGCCTGTTGCGCGGCTACGTTGAAGCGGATCTGGACGGTTGCGGGCTGATCATTGCCGCCACCGACGACGAACCGCTGAACGCGCAAGTCTCCGCCGATGCCCATCGGCGCTGCGTGCCGGTCAACGTGGTGGATGCGCCGGCCTTGTGCAGCGTGATCTTCCCGGCGATTGTCGACCGCTCGCCGCTGATCGTGGCCATCTCCAGCGGCGGCGATGCGCCGGTATTGGCACGGTTGATCCGGGCCAAGATCGAAACCTGGATTCCTTCTACTTACGGTCACTTGGCGGGTCTGGCGGCGCGTTTTCGTACTCAGGTTAAAAACCTGCTTCCGGATGTGCAGCAGCGTCGGGCGTTCTGGGAAGATGTTTTCCAGGGCCCGATTGCCGATCGGCAACTGGCCGGGCAGGGGGCTGAAGCCGAGCGCTTGCTGCTGGCGAAAATCGCCGGCGAGCCACCGAAAAAAACCGGTGAAGTGTATTTGGTTGGCGCCGGGCCGGGCGATCCGGACCTGCTGACCTTCCGCGCGTTGCGGCTGATGCAGCAAGCCGACGTGGTGTTGTACGACCGCTTGGTCGCACCAGCGATTCTCGATTTGTGCCGTCGTGATGCCGAGCGGGTTTATGTCGGCAAGCGTCGCGCCGATCACGCGGTGCCGCAGGATCAGATCAACCAGCAATTGGTGGATCTGGCCAAGGCTGGCAAACGCGTGGTGCGGCTCAAGGGCGGTGATCCGTTTATCTTCGGTCGCGGCGGTGAAGAGATCGAAGAACTGGCGGCTCATGGCATCCCGTTCCAGGTCGTGCCGGGTATCACGGCGGCCAGTGGTTGCGCGGCGTATGCCGGGATTCCGCTGACCCATCGGGATTACGCGCAGTCGGTGCGGTTTGTCACCGGGCATTTGAAGGACGGCTCCACCGATTTGCCGTGGGCCGATCTGGTCGCCCCGGCACAAACCCTGGTGTTTTACATGGGGCTGGTGGGTTTGCCGATCATCTGCGAGCAGTTGATCAAGCATGGCCGCGCATCCGATACCCCGGCGGCGCTGATTCAGCAGGGCACCACGGTCAATCAACGGGTGTTTACCGGTACCTTGGCCGACCTTCCACAACTGGTGGCGGAGCATGAGGTGCATGCGCCAACGCTGGTGATTGTGGGGGAAGTGGTGCAACTGCGCGAGAAACTGGCGTGGTTCGAGGGGGCCCAGGCGCAGGTTTGAATGCTTTGTTGTCTGCTGAAAAAGATCGCAGCCTTCGGCAGCTCCTACAGTGGATCGCGTAATCCAGTAGGAGCTGCCGAAGGCTGCGATCTTTTGATCTTAACGCTTCTGCCAAACCCCGTTCCCGCTCAACCGCGCCCGATCATGCGGTGCAGTAAAATCCTGCGCCGGCCCTTTTGGCACAACGCCCGTCGGGTTGATGGTCTTGTGGCTGCCGTAGTAATGATTCTTGATGTGTTGAAAATCCACCGTTTCGGCAATCCCCGGCCACTGATACAGCTCGCGCAACCAGTTCGACAAATTCGGATAATCGGCAATCCGCCGCAGGTTGCACTTGAAGTGTCCGTAATACACCGCGTCAAAACGAATCAATGTGGTGAACAGCCGAATATCCGCCTCAGTCAGGTATTCACCGACCAGATAGCGGTTCGCGCCTAACAGCAATTCCAATCGATCCAGCTCGGCAAATACATCATCAAACGCCGCTTCATAAGCTGTCTGCGAGGTGGCAAACCCGGCGCGGTATACGCCGTTGTTCACCGCCGGATAAATCCGTTCGTTTAGCGCGTCGATTTCATTGCGCAGCGGCGCCGGGTAGAAGTCCAGTGCGTTGCCGGTCAAATCATCAAACGCGCTGTTGAACATGCGAATGATTTCCGCCGATTCATTGCTGACGATGCGCTTCTGCTGTTTGTCCCACAGCACTGGCACGGTGACGCGCCCGGTGTAGTCGGCGGTATCGGCGGTGTAGCGCTGGTGCATGAAATTGAAGTGATCAAGTTTGTCGCCGGTAGAGCCGAGGCTCTGGTCGAAGGTCCAGCCGTTTTCCAGCATCAACCAACTGACCACCGACACGTCGATCAGGCTTTCGAGGCCTTTGAGTTTGCGCAGGATCAGCGTGCGGTGCGCCCACGGGCAGGCCAGGGACACGTAGAGATGATAACGACCGGCCTCGGCCGCAAAACCTCCGACACCGGACGGACCGGGTGTTCCGTCAGCGGTCACCCAGTTGCGACGCTGCGCCTGTTCGCGCTGGAACGCACCGTCCTTGCTGCTTTCGTACCACTGGTCATGCCAGCGGCCTTCAACTAATAAACCCATTGTCCAGACTCCATAACCTATAAGCGTTGGAGAGGAGTCTATGCGGATAGGTTCGAACAAAAAGCGCAAAGGTTGGGCAGTTATGATCGGTTAAATCGATCTATTCCGCGCATCCCAGTAATGCTGGGCGGTTTCGAAGGCTTGTTCTCGGGTTTGGCCGAGGCCGCGCAAGGCCAGGGCCATGGTCGAAATCAGCGCCATTTGCGGGTAACTGTCGACTACGTCGCCGCGCCAAACGGCTTTCAAATGCTCCGGGTCGAGGCTGGCCGGTTTGACGTGACGTTGGGCCGACCGTTGTGGCCATTCCTCATCCCAGCTCTCGCCGCCGGTGGTGCCATACAAATGACTGTCGGCGTCCGGGTTGATTTCGATCTCGCCGCCATCGCCCTTGACCACAATCGCCGTGTCGCCGAGTAAACCGCTGGCATCACGATGCACGGCTTGATAACCCGGATGGAAAATACTTTGCAGGCCACAGCGCGCGCCCAGTGGATTGAGAATGCGCGTGAGCGAGTGAATCGGCGAACGCAGGCCCAGGGTGTTGCGCAGGTCGATCATGCGCTGAAGTTGCGGCGCCCAGTCCACCAGGGGCATGAACGCCAAACTGCCGTTATCCAGCGCTTCACCCACCTGTTGCCAGTTGCGGCACAGCGGGATCTGCAATGCTTCCAGCAGTTGCTCGCTGTACAGGCGACCCGCCGTGTGGGCGCCGCCGCCGTGCATGAAGATGCGCACACCGTTCTGCGCCAGGCTCTTGGCCGCGAGCAGGTACCACGGCAGATGACGCTTCTTGCCGGCATACGTCGGCCAATCCAGATCGACCTTCAACGCCGGCGCCTGAAGCCGTTCACGCAACGCTTCGGTAAACCCCGCCATCTCCTCGGCGCTTTCTTCTTTGTGCCGCAACAGCATCAAGAACGCGCCAAGCTGTGTGTCTTCGACCTTGTCGTCCAGCACGAAGCCCATCGCTTCACGCGCTTCGCTACGGGTCAGGTCGCGGGCGCCGCGCTTGCCTTTGCCGAGGATGCGCACGAACTGGGCGAACGGGTGTTCGGCGGGTGTTTCGAGGGTCAGGGCTGGGTAGTCGGTCATAAGCAATTCGTCGGTTTGGGCAGGCCCGCCAGTTTTGCGGCGAGTTTGGCAGGGGTGCCTTTGAACAGTCGGTTCAGGTGCAGGCTGTTGCCTTTTTCCGGACCGAGCTTCAGTGCGGTGTATTTGATCAGTGGGCGGGTGGCCGGGGATAGCTGGAACTCATCGTAGAAACCGCGCAGCAGCTCGAGGATTTCCACATGTTCGGCGCTTAACTCGATGTCTTCGGCGGCGGCCAGAACGTTTGCCACTTCCAAGGACCAGTCGCTCAGTTCAACCAGGAAACCATCCTTGTCCAGCTCAATGGCGCGAGTACCGACAGTCAGGGAATTCATAGCCAACTGTTGACCTTGTCGTAGTGAATCGACAGCTCGACGAAGGCCGGGTAATCGATGGCTTGGACCCAATCGGGCACCGCCAGCGCGCGAGCCTGGGCGTCTTCGGCCAGTACGAACAGTTTCAGTCTGCGACTGCTCAATGCGTTGAATGGCGCGGTGCCCGGCTGCAAGGCATACGCCGCGTCACCGGACAGCAGCAACCCATCGTTGGCGCCGATCACGCGCAGGCAACTGGTGAGGCGATCGTCGCCGAACGGGGAATGAGACAACACGTGCAGAGTCGACATCAGAGGGTGATCACCTGGTCATAGCGGTCGATAAGGGCGGTGATTTCGTCGGCGCTCAGCGCCCGGGTTTCTTCCAGCGCCAATCCTGTCGGGTCGAGGCCACGTTCGGCGGCGCTGTCGGCGCAGACAAACAGCTCCTCGACACCAAACATCGGCAACGCTTGCAGGTTGGCACTCAGGTCCTTTTGTTGCAGGGCCTTGGCGTCCTGTTTCGCGGCGAGCTGGAACACCCCGTCATCGAGAAACAGCAGGCCGATCGGTAAGTCAAAGGCGCCGCCGGCCAGCACGATGTCCAATGCTTCCCGAGCGCTCGGCCCGGACCATGGCGCCTGACGGCTGATCATCAGCAAGGATTTAGGCATGTCACGCGCCTCCGAAACAGATCAGGCGGTCAGCGTCTTGCACCGCGTCATGCAACTGGCCGAGGCCGGACAATTCCCACGGCGCACCGACCGCGACTGCTTCGCGTTGATAGCGCTTGGCTTCTTCCTCGTTCAACACGCCACGGCGCAGGGCAGCGGCAATGCAGACCACGCCGTCCAGTTGATGCTCGGCGACAAACGCGCGCCATTGCTTGGGCAAGTCCTGCTCGTCCTGGGGCGTAACCACGCTGCCGGACGCGTTATAGACGCCGTCCTGATAGAAAAACAGCCGGACAATCTCATGCCCGCCGGCCAGCGCGGCCTGGGCAAACAGCAAGGCACGGCGCGAGGAGGGCGCATGGGCGGCGGAAAACAGCGCGATGGCGAACTTCATGACGGACTCGGTCAGCAAAACTGCGGCCATGATAATGCTTTATCGCTGATGCGGCGAAGGGCGATTACCCGACCCCACATCGTCTGGCCAACACAACCCCCCGTAGGAGCTGCCGAAGGCTGCGATCTTTTGATCTCGTTTTAAAAAATCAAAGTCAAAAGATCGCAGCCTTCGGCAGCTCCTACGGTGATTGGGGCTGTCGTTGTTTAGCGTGGCATATAGCCTAACTGCCAACGCCGAGGGATTTTCAGCGACAACAACCCCACCAGCCCGGCGAGCAGACCGCTGACAAACAACGCCTGAAGCCCCAGGTGATGCTCCAGCACCGCGCCGAGGATTGCGCCAGCGAACATGCCGGTCCAGGGAATCAACTGCACCCGCCAGCCATTGCGCCGCTCGCCGAGCAACCAACGGCCGAGGCCGCGACCGAAGCGCGACAGGGCGCCGGTGACGTAGGTCAGGCCGACCGGCAGCCCGTTCACTTCTTCCACGGCGGCGTTGAGCATGCCCATGGCAATGATGGCGGCCAGCAGCGCCGGCAATTGCTCGTCATAAGGCCACGCCGCAGCGCCGCACAGCAGGGTGGCGATGCACATCAGCAACGGCAGCGCCCGTCGCCCGCCGAGTCGGCTGACGACGATGCCCAAGGCATTGCCGACGATGAATGTGGCGACGAGGATCAACAGACGCAGGGTCAGCCCAAGGTCGCCATCGCTGATCGCTACGGCGAGGCGGGTGGTGTTGCCGCTCATGAAGGACACAAAGTCGCCGCTGGCCATGAAGCCGATGGCGTCGGTCATGCCGGCCAGCACCGACAATGTGGCCACCAGCGACATGCCGATGCGCCCGCGCCATTTCTGGATATGCAGATGGCCAGGGCTGGCGCGGTGGGTGGAAGCGGATGGCAGCATCGGTCAGGCGTCCTCAGGCAGCGGTCGGAACAGTCACTTGCTCAAACCATATAACTCGCAATACTCCAGCCAGTCCATGCCGGCCATTTCTGCGACTTCCTTGTGCACTTCCATGCGTTGGGCCTGGTAGTCCTCGGCAGTGGGAGCGGTCAGTTGCAAGGTCAGCTCCCAGGCAAACAACCCCAGGCGCTCGGCCTCGGCTTCGAAGGCTTCGTGCAAGCGCTCCTCGCGATACTGCGCCGCCGTTTCACCCTTGGCCTGGGCCAACAGCGGGTTGAGGTTGTCGAGTTCGTGGCGCAGTTGCGGGCGCTCATCGAGAAACTTGTTCAGTGCCTGTTCGTGTTGCTGTTCGGTCGCTGCCATGGTCGCTCCTTGAAGGTCAGGTTACGAAGATTGTTTCTTGGCTTTGGCCGCTGCCGCGAGGCATTCGAGCGCGAACTGCTCGGGGTAGGTCATCTGGATCGGCGTGGTTTCGCCTTTGACGGTTCTTTCGCCGTCGAGGATGTAACGAATCCGCTTGTCGGTGACGCCGATTCGCTTGGCGATCCAGGACGGTGTCTGACCGATCTGGCTGATCAGCTTGTCGGCGTATTCGGCGGTTGGTTTGTAATATTCGGCGTTGGGTGTCATGGGGATTTCCAGAAAAAAGTGTGTTGCGCGCTATTAATTGCGCGACAGGGTGCGCGAATCGTCACGCGGTGTCGCGCTATAAATCAAGTAAAGCAGAACGATACGCCGCGCCACGGTGATACAGTCCGCTTTTTCTTGATGAGCGAACACAATGCGAATTCTGATGGTGGCGCTGGCCGCAACCCTGCTGGCGGGATGCGCGGGCTCGGTGATGGACGACTCCCGCACCAAAGCCCCGACCAAGGTCCTGAACTCGGACAAACCGGAAAAAGTCGTGGCCCAGTGCGTGCAATTCGCCTGGCAGGACGAGGCGGTGTTTGGTGTTGATGCCGGGGCTTACCTGCAACCGAGCCGCAAGGGTGGATCGACGGTTTATACGCGCTCGGCGGAATCGTTTGTGGACCTGACCAGCGATGCATCCGGCACGGTGTTGAGTTATTACGCGCAGCACGATGATTTCGTGTCCAAGCGCCGATTGGCGGCGTTGGCTACCTGCTTGTAAGCAGATCAACATCAAAAAATCGCAGCCTTCGGCAGCTCCTGCATGGGGATTTCTTCTGTAGGAGCTGTCGAAGGCTGCGATTTTTTAGCGGTGCCAGGATCAAACATCCATCAAGCGTTTCTGGAAAAAGAAGCGCTGATGCCCCGGCGGATAGTCGGCGATATGGCCCAGTTCGCTGTAGCCATGCTTTTTGTAGAACTGCGGCGCCTGGAAGTCGAAGGTGTCGAGCCAGATGCCGACGCATTCCTTCTCCCGGGCCAGTTCTTCGGCCATGTTCATCAGTGTCGAACCCATGCCCTGTCCCCGGGCCTGTTCCGGCACGGACAGCAATTCGATAAACAGCCATTGGTAAAACACCCGGCCATAAAGCCCGCCGAGAATCTCGCCGTTGTCGTTGCGAACCAGCAGGGCAATCGGCTGCGGATTGCCAGGCCCGGCTTGCTCCGCGTTGTAGATACGTAACGGTGCAAGGATGGCCTCACGCTCTTCATTAGTGGGGTTTTGCGAGCGTTCAATACGCAATGTCATGGCTACGTCCTTATGGCAGGGAGCCAAGAGACTATCCGGCTCGTCGCATTTGTTCCATCCCCCCCGAACACCGGTGGAACCGCCGCTTGCACGCAGATGTCTAGCCTCTAGAGCGTCATTTCAGAACGCGGCCATGAGGATAGCCAATGAACATTTTCGAAGCTTTGCGCGAAAGCCACGACCGCCAACGCAGCTACGCCGACGCGCTGATCAAGACCAGCGGCGATACGCCGGAGCGGGTCGAAGCCTACAAACAACTCAAATCCGAACTCCAGGCCCATGAAACGGCAGAAGAACGGCATTTCTATATCCCGCTGATGGAGTTCGATAACGGTGTCGACCTGAGTCGCCACGCCATTTCCGAACACCATGAAATGGACGAAATGATGGAGACCCTGGATGAGACCGAGATGTCTGATCCGACCTGGCTGGTGACGGCGAAAAAGCTCTCGGAGAAGGTCCATCACCATTTGAAAGAAGAAGAGCAGAAGTTCTTCCAGATGGCCGGCAAGCTGCTTGATGACAAGCAGAAAGAATCCCTCGCCGGCCAATACGAAAAGGAATACAAGGCGCAGCTTTCCTGAGCTGAGAATCGTTCCGATTGCTGTCTTGAGCTGTAGTCCTTCGCCTACATGAGTCGTAGGACTTGGCTCAATATACTGTTTATATATCCAGTAATTGCAGGAAAATTCCCAAGAAAGCGTCACCCGCAGCGCTAAACCGGCCGATGGACAAAAAAAGCAGCTCCGTTAGGTTTAAGGCGTCTCCTCAGGAAGGAGCGTTCTTAAATCAACGGAGTGAAAAAATGAACAAACCAGAGACTCAAACCCAACTGCGACACGGTCGTGTCACGTCCCCTGCAAGCCGCGGTGCGGTGGCTATCGAACTGGGCCTGCTGGAAGCCTGGCAAGTCAACGAAATGGAGGGAGGCAAGAACTTCCCGTCGCTGACTTCCGGTCCGTTCCCGGCGCCGTATCAAACTGACAATCCCAGCGATGTGCCTCCCGCCGACGGCCATATCCTCAGCGGTGGCAAGGTCGACGCCCGTGATTGCGTCAACTTTACCCCGGAGGAAATGAGTAAAAAGCTCAACCGCCCATTCACCTGGCCGTTGCTGAACGTTGATCCAGGCCAGACTTTCAAGGTCTCCTGGCAATACACCGCACCCCACGTCACCCGTGGCTACAGCTGGTTCATCACCAAGGATGGCTGGGACCCGAAACAGCGCATCAGCCGTGCGCAACTGGAGCCGAAGTCGTTCTTCGACGACTTCTACACCCAGGTCCCGTACTACAGCCATGCCGATGAGATGAAAGCCAAGGTCAGTCACGAAGTGAAACTGCCCGGCAACAAAAAAGGCCATCACGTACTCGTGCTGGTGTGGATCGTGGCCAACACCGGCAACGCCTTCTACCAGGCGTTCGACGTGGACTTCAAGTAAACCTCCCCCACACGTTCTGAAGGAATAGAACATGTCAAAGATCGACTTTACGTTATTGAAATCCCCACTGAGCGACGCCGCCTCGTTGATGCCCAGCATCGCCGGTAAAAAGATCCTGATGGGCTTCTGGCACAACTGGCCCGCCGGGCCGAGCGACGGTTACCAGCGTGGCCAATTCGCCAACATCGCGCTGCAGGATGTGCCCAAGGATTACAACGTGGTGGCGGTGGCTTTCATGAAGGGCAACGGTATTCCGACCTTCAAGCCGTACAACCTGTCCGACGCCGAGTTCCGTCGCCAGGTCGGCGTGCTGAACAGCCAGGGCCGGGCGGTGCTGATCTCCCTCGGCGGCGCCGACGCACACATCGAATTGCACAAAGGCAATGAACAGCCATTGGCCAACGAAATCATCCGTCTGGTGGAAATCTACGGCTTCGACGGGTTGGACATCGATCTTGAACAGAGCGCGATTGATTTCGCCGACAACAAGACCGTCCTGCCGGCCGCGCTGAAACTGGTCAAGGACCATTACGCCGGCGAAGGTAAACACTTCATCATCAGCATGGCGCCGGAGTTTCCGTACCTGACCACCGCCGGCAAATACGTCGGTTACCTCCAGGCGCTGGAAGGCTACTACGACTTCATCGCCCCGCAGTATTACAACCAGGGCGGCGACGGGATCTGGGTCCAGGAAGCCAATAACGGCAACGGTGCGTGGATCGCCCAGAACAACGACGCGCTGAAAGAAGACTTCCTGTTTTACCTGACCGAAAGCCTGGTCAGCGGCACTCGCGGGTTCACCAAAATCCCGGCGGACAAGTTTGTGATCGGCCTGCCGGCCAACGTCGACGCGGCGGCCACCGGTTACGTGATCGATCCGGCGGCGGTGGTGAATGCCTTCAAGCGTCTGGACGCCAAGGGACTGTCGATCAAGGGTTTGATGACCTGGTCGGTGAACTGGGACAACGGGGTCAATAAAGACCACGTGCCCTACAACTGGGAGTTCAGCCGTCGTTACGGGCCGTTGATCAACGGCAAGCGGCTCTCGGCCCACGATGAAGACCACGGGGCTGTTGAAGTCGCCAGTCAGCAATAAACAGAAGCCCGGCAGAGATGCCGGGCTTTTGCGTTTTGGCCTACCATGCGCCTCTTCTGACGAAAAAAAGGATGCGTTGTCATGGCCAATACAGCCGAACGGGTCAACATCATCGAGTCCCAGGTGTTGTCCCACGACTGGTACCTGCTGAAGAAAATCACCTTCGACTATCAGCGCAATAACGGCGACTGGCAGCGCCAGACCCGCGAGGTCTACGACCGTGGCAATGGGGCGGCGATTTTGCTGTTCAACCGCCAGAAGAGAACTGTCGTACTGACGCGCCAGTTTCGGCTACCGGTGTTCGTCAACGGCCACGATGGCTTGCTGATCGAAGTGGCGGCGGGGCTGCTCGAAGGCGCGGCACCTGAAGAACGCATCCGCGCTGAAGCCGAAGAGGAAACCGGCTATCGCGTACACCACGTGCAAAAGGTCTTCGAGTCCTACATGAGCCCTGGCTCGGTCACCGAAAAACTGCACTTTTTTATCGCCGAATACGATGCCGCGTCGAAGGTCAGCGATGGCGGCGGGCTGGAAGAAGAGACCGAGGAACTGGAAGTATTGGAGTGGACGTTCGACGAAGCGCTTGAGGCGTTTTATCGCGGGGAGATCTGCGATGCGAAGACCATCATGTTGTTGCAATACGCGGCGATGAAAAACATCTTCACCCCGGTTTAAACCCGTAGGAGCTGCCGAAGGCTGCGATCTGTTGATCTTGATTTATAAAGGCAAGGTCAAAAGATCGCAGCCTTCGGCAGCTCCTACACCGATCGTGTTTTGGTCAGTCAGAACAACTCACCCGTGCGGCCAGCCCCTGACCACTCGCAACCTTCCAGCGTCAGCAAGCGTTCCTTGGCCTCAAGCCCTCCCGCAAACCCCGTCAATTTTCCCGACGCCCCGATCACTCGATGACACGGCGCCACAATCGAAATCGGGTTCTTGCCATTCGCCGCTCCTACGGCGCGAACCGCGCTCGGATTACCGATCTGCTCGGCAATCTGGCTGTAGCTGCGCGTCTCGCCAAAGGGAATGGTCAGCAACGCCTGCCAGACTTTCTTCTGGAAGTCGGTTCCGGCGAAATCCAGCTCCAGGTCGAACTGATTGCGCGTACCGGCGAAGTATTCCTGCAACTGTTTAACCGCGCGCACCAGGATCGGATTGTCCGCAGCCTCAGTCATCGGCCCGAGCTTCACCCGGTTCGGTTTGTCGTTTTCCCAGAGGATGGCCGCCAGTCTTGAACCGTTCGCGACCAGCTTCAACTCGCCGACCGGGGAGGGCATTGTGATGAAGGTAAAGCTCATGCCGGCGAACTCCAATAAAGGCTGAACAGGGGCGCAAGCATACTGCCTCATCGGGGAGGCGCAAAACGCAATCCCAGCCATACTGGCTACTGCTCTTGAAGCGTTCCCTCTGTTTTGCACAGAGCCAAAAAACAAAAAAGAGACCGAATCATGACGTTCGAACCTTTTGCCAAATCGCTGATAGCGACCTCCCTGGCGCTCAGTTGCCTCAGTACTTACGCCGCCTCCGTGGCCCCGGTCGCCGCCGAAAACGGCATGGTGGTCACCGCCCAGCACCTGGCCACTCACGTCGGCGTGGATGAACTCAAGAACGGCGGCAACGCTGTGGACGCCGCGGTTGCGGTCGCTTATGCACTGGCGGTGGTCTATCCCGCTGCGGGCAACCTGGGCGGCGGTGGTTTCATGACCATTCAACTGGCGGACGGGCGCAAGACCTTCCTCGACTTTCGCGAAAAAGCCCCGCTGGCGGCCACCGCGAACATGTACCTGGACAAGGACGGCAACGTCGTCCCGGACCTGAGCACCCGTGGTCATTTGGCGGTCGGCGTGCCGGGCACTGTGTCCGGCATGGAACTGGCCCTGAGCAAGTACGGCACCAAACCGCGCAAGGAAGTGATCGCCCCGGCAATCAAACTCGCTGAAGACGGTTTTGTGCTGGAGCAGGGCGACGTCGACTTGCTGGAGTACGCCACTGACGTGTTCAAAAAGGACATGCGTGACTCGGGCTCGATCTTCCTGCACAACGGCGAACCGATGCAGATCGGGCAAAAACTGGTGCAGAAAGACTTGGGAAAAACCCTGCGGGAAATTTCCGAGAAGGGCACGGACGGGTTCTACAAAGGGTGGGTGGCCGACGCGATCGTCACCTCCAGCCAGGCCAACAAAGGCATCATCACCCAGGCCGACCTCGACAAGTACAAGACCCGCGAACTGGCCCCGGTGGAGTGCGATTATCGCGGCTATCACGTAGTTTCCGCGCCGCCGCCAAGCTCTGGCGGGGTGGTGATCTGCGAGATCATGAACATCCTTGACGGCTACCCGATGAAAGACCTGGGCTACCACTCGGCCCAAGGCATGCACTACCAGATCGAAGCGATGCGCCACGCCTACGTGGACCGCAACAGCTACCTCGGCGACCCGGATTTCGTGAAAAATCCGCTCACCCATCTGCTGGATAAAAACTACGCGACCAAACTGCGCGCGGCCATCGATCCGCAAAAGGCTGGCGTGTCCCGGGAGATCAAACCCGGCGTAGCGCCGCATGAGGGCAGCAACACCACGCACTTCTCCATTGTCGATAAATGGGGCAATGCGGTGTCGATGACCTACACCCTCAACGACTGGTTCGGGGCCGGGGTCATGGCCAGTAAAACCGGGGTCATCCTCAACGATGAAATGGACGATTTCACCTCGAAAATCGGCGTACCGAACATGTACGGCCTGGTGCAAGGGGAGGCCAATGCCATCGCCCCCGGCAAGGCACCGCTGTCGTCCATGAGCCCGACGATCGTCACCAAGGACGGCAAAGTGGTGATGGTGGTCGGGACGCCCGGTGGCAGCCGCATCATCACCGCGACTTTGCTGACCATCCTCAACGTGATCGACTACGGCATGAACATCCAGGAAGCCGTGGATGCGCCGCGTTTCCACCAGCAATGGTTGCCGGAAGAAACCAACCTGGAGACCTTCACCACCAGCCCGGATACGGTGAAGCTGCTCGAAAGTTGGGGGCATAAGTTTGCCGGGCCACAGGATGCCAACCATGTGGCGGCGATCCTGGTCGGCGCGCCTTCGCTGGGCGGCAAGCCAGTCGGCAAGAACCGCTACTACGGCGCGAATGATCCGCGCCGCAATACCGGGTTGTCGCTCGGTTATTGAGGGTTGTCAGTAAAGGGGGGCGGAGGTATTTTCCGTCCCCTGGCCCATCGATCTATCAAGGAAGGAACCCATGAGCACCGCACTGCTGATTATCGATGTCCAACAAGCCCTGTGCTCCGGCGAGTACGAATGCTTCGACATCCAGCGCGTCCTCCAGAACATCAACAGCCTGAGCGCCAAAGCCAGGGACACCGGGGTTCCAGTGATCCTGGTCCAGCACGAAGCCGAGGACGACCTGTTGCAACATGGCTCAAAAGGCTGGCAATTGGCCGATGGCCTGGAGACGTCCCCGCAAGACCTGCGCGTGCGTAAAACCACGCGAGATTCGTTCTACCAGACCCCTCTGCAAAACTTGCTGCAAGAACAGAGCGCTGATCGCCTGATCATCTGCGGCCTGCAAACCGATTACTGCGTCAATGCCACCGTACGCCAGGCCCTGACACTGGGCTATGACGTGATGCTCGTCGGTGACGCACATTCCACGGTCGATAACGGCAACCTCGGTGCCGAAGACATCATCGCCGAGCACAACGCCGACCTGGCGCACCTGACCGGGCCCGTGGCGCGGATTGACGTGCTGCCGACGGCCAAAATCCGGCTCTAAAACGCCCCCAACCCCTGTGACGAGGGCTGCGCGGCAGCCCTCAAGCCAGCCTCAAGTCGCAAACAACACCCCGCCAATCGCCCCGACCCGCTCCGGCACTACACCCCCCAACACCAACCGGGTAATCGTCGCCGCTGCATTCTGATAATCCCCATCCTGGGGCACCTGCTGTCCGGTGATGTGCGCCATCTGCCAACCCAAATTGGTATAGGTCCGCGTCGCCGACCAGATAAACAACATCAAATGCTCCGGGTCCACCGGCGCCAGCAGCCCGCGCTCGATCCAGCTGCGCAAGCACTCGACATTGCGCTGAGCCTCGGCATACAACAAATCCCGACACTCCTCGGGCAATTGCCGTCCCCCCAGCAACAACTCGCCACTGAACACCTTGGCAATGTGCGGATGCGCCCGCGCGATGCGGATGCGCGCCGCGATGTAGGCCTGCAACCCCACCACCGGGTCATCGCTTTCGCGCAACACCGCCGAGGCCTCCAGCAAGGGTTCGACAAACCCGAGCAATACCTTGGCGTAGAGGTTTTCCTTGCTCTGGAAGTAGTAATACAGATTCGCCTTCGGCACCCCCGCCCGCAGCGCGATGTCCCGGGTCTGGGTGGCATCGAAGCCTTTGGCGGCGAATTCCTCGCTGGCGGCGGCCAGGATCAGGTGCTGATTGCGTTGGCGAATGCTAGTCATGGGGCAGAAACGAAGGAGTAGGGCATGGGGGCGTCTTGGGAGATCGGTTTCGTAATATACAAAACTATACAGCGAATAGGCTCATCTTGCTTTTTCCCGTCGTGAGTTCGCCGTTAAGATCAGCGACGGCTGCACTGGAATATCTCGACTAAAGGACGCAACACTTATGGAAACCGCTTTTTCTCAAGTCATCGAGCGTTTGCACAATCGCCGATTTACCGTAGCGAACAACGCCCAGGGGCTCTCCGGTTCAGGCACGGTGTTTCATTACCACGTCGAGGAGGAAGGAGCCATTTCGGGCACTTACCAGGGCGGCCGGATTCGCATCGGGCAACAAGTCGGGCGCATTACAGGTCCCGACACCATCGAGCTTCTTTATCAGTGCCTGACCACGAACGGCGAAATGCTTGCCGGCTGGTCTCGTGGCACGGTAGGCGTTGATCAGGCAGGACGTACTACGTTGAGCTTCGTATGGGGTTGGTTGTCGGGCGCGGCGGGAGGCGGGGAGTCCAGCTACGTCGAGCTTGCTGCCTAGTGGTTTGGGATTTGCGAAGACGCAACGCCTGCCCTATGGCAAGGTACGCGACTCATACACCATGTAGCCAACAGGATAAAAACGATGGAGGAGGCTGAAGCGCTCGGCAGCGATGCGTCGATGACCATGCTCAACGCATTCAATCGATGCGTGCTCCATCTCGGGCGCTTGGCCCGGGATCGTGGCGCTTCTCAATTTATCGATGACAGCCTGCACTCCTTTCGCGAACTGGTGCCGTTCGCGTCGGCCTGGTGGGGCGAGATGTCCGCGTCCGAGGCCGATGCGCCGCCCAAGAGCTGGATGCACGGGCGCATCAACCTGCCGGAGTCATTTGCGGTTGAATGGCACCGCAGCGCCGGCATCGACAAGTTCTCCCATGACACCTTGAGTCAACCCGGCGAGGTGGTGCGCGAAAGCGGTTTCACTGATCCCAATGAAGAAGTGAACGACTTCGCTCGCCGTCACGACCTCTATCATCCGATGTGCATCACCTTCGAATTGCCCGAAAGCGGCTTGATGTTTTTCGTCTGCCTCTACCGTGGCGTTGAGGCTCCGGGGTTCAGCGACAGCGAGGCCAGTTTGTTTTCGGCGTTCTGCGATCACCTGTTGCAACTGTGGCGCTTTCAGGTGCAGGACATGATCCGCTTCGATACCGGCAGCGGCGCAACCGACTTCGGCCTGGCGCGGATGGACGGCCGTTTGCTCTACGTCGGCGCGAGCCTGTGCGCTGCGATTCAGCGCGAGTTGCCGGGGTGGAGTGGTTCAACGTTGCCCTTTGAGGTGATCGCGCACTTGCCCAAAGCACCGTGCGTGATCCGCCTCGGGCGCTGCGCGCTGACGCTGAGCCCGAACGCCGAGCATGTGATTCTGTCGTTGGAGACGCAGTCCCGTGCGGCGGTGTTGGCGCCGCGTGAGCGAACCGCCGCGATGCTGTTCGCCGCCGGGCAATCCTACAAAGAAATTGCCAAAACCCTTGGGCTGAGCCCGGCAACTGTGCGCACCTATCTGCGTAATTGTTACTTGCAGCTTGGCGTGAAGAGCAAGGTTGAGTTGGGCGCTGTCCTGCGTTCGCCAAACTCAAAGACGGATGCAATGCGCCGCCATTAAACCCGTGGCCCCCCTGGAAACCCGGTTTTGATACTACGGTTTGTCGTCCGTTGTGATTTGGGTCAAACCTCCTCGCACTCACAACGCAACATTCTGAAATGCGGAAAGCTCCTACGCGCTTTATAGGTGTGTCCGACATTAATTCTTTTGCTTCCTTGTTAGCTTGCTCGGCAATTCACGCCTGCTCATATCCGTCATGGATTGGGGCTCGCGCGTTGTCTTTCAGCTCAAGGATTAGCGCATGTTCGGGCCAGCCAATGCGGCGCAGTTTGCGCTGTCAATTCCCGCTATTCGTCATGATTTCAAGGTGCTGGCCTTCGACGGTGTTGAGGCGATCAGCGCCTTGTACGCCATCAAGGTTGAACTGGTCAGTGAACACCCGGATTTCGATCTGGAGAGCCTGCTCAGCCAACCGGCGTTTCTGCAGTTTGGTTTCAATGGCGAAGGGCTTCACGGCCGTATCGACGACGTCTGGGTGGGTGAGGCTGGCAAGCGGCTGACCCGTTATCACCTGACCCTGGTGCCGGCGCTGCACTATTTGCAGTTCAGTCACGATCAACGGATTTTCCAGCACCTGACCGTGCCGCAGATCATCACGCAGGTGCTCAAAGGGCACGGCATCCTGAGCGATGGGTTTACCTTCCATGTCAGCACCAGCCCCGAACGCGAGTACTGCACGCAATACGGGGAGTCGAACTTCGATTTTCTCCAAAGACTGTGCGCCGAGGACGGCATCGCCTGGCATCACCAGCATTCGCCGGACGGTCATCGGCTGGTGTTCACCGATGATCAGACGTTCTTCCCCAAGCTGGGCGAAACGCCTTATCAGCAGGACTCCGGCATGGTGGCGGAGCACCCGGTGGTCAGCCAGTTCGCCATGGGCGTTCGCACTCGCACCAGCGCGGCCACGCGTCGGCACTACGATTTCCAGCGACCGAGCCTGTTGCTGGAAAGCCGTTTCACCGCCGAGTTCAGCCCCGAGCTGGAAGACTATCGCTACCCGGCACCGATCAAGAACGAAAAACGCGGCAAGCAACTCGCCCGGCAAGCCCTGGAGCGGCACCGCAGCGATTACCAGCTAGTCGAAGGCCGAAGCGATCAGCCGACCCTGCGCAGCGGGCACTTTTTTGAGCTGACCGAGCATCCGCGTAAAACCGCCAATGATCTGTGGTTGTTGCTGAGTGTGACGCACATCGGGAAACAGCCGCAGGTGCTGGAAGAGACCGTCACCAGCGACGCCAAACCCGAAGACGGTTTCACCCAAGGCTATCGCAACCATTTCAGCGCCATCCCGTGGGACGTGTTTTACCGCCCACCGCTGCGCCCTCGAAAAACGCAATTGGTCACCCAGACCGCTCGCGTCACCGGCCCGCCCGGCGAAGAAATCTACTGCGATGAATATGGCCGCGTTCGTGTGGAGTTTTCGTGGGATCGAGCCGAACTCAACAGCGAAAAAAGCAGTTGCTGGCTGCGAGTGTCGTCCAGTTGGGCAGGCGAGGGTTTCGGCGCGGTGACCATCCCGCGCATCGGCATGGAGGTGGTGGTGACCTTCCTCGAAGGCGACCCCGATAACCCTCTGATCACCGGGTGTGTTGCCAACAAAATCACCTCCGTGCCGCATGCCTTGCCCGAGCACAAAACCAAAACCGTGCTGCGCAGCCACAGCTCGCCGCACACCGGCGGCTACAACGAACTGTCGCTGGAAGACCGCGCCGGCCAGGAAAAAATCTACCTGCGGGCCCAGCGCGATCTCGAACAACTGATCCTTCACGACAGCGACACCCAAATCGGCAACGACTGCCGCGAACAGATCTGCCGCGACAGCCACAGCCTGATCGGCCATGACCGTTTTGAGCAGGTGGACCACCACAGCGCCAGCCTGATCAAGGGCGATGAGCTGCACACCACTGAAGGTGAACGCAGCACAGTGATCGGCGGCGACGAACTGATCAGCATCAGCGGCAACAGCAGCACCACGACGGCTGGAACGTTAGTGGTTCAGGCCGGATCGCAGGTGCATCTCAACGCCACGAATGTGGTGATTGAGGCGGGTATCAGCCTCACGCTGTCAGCGGGCGGTCAGCACATCGTGATCAACGCCGGCGGGATTTTCAGCAGCGTGGCCATTGTTGAAGGAGGCGCGCCACTGGCAGGAACGCCTGCGCAATCCGCGCTTCCATCCATTCCAATCACGACCATTCAAACCATTCCTGACGAAGCCTTGCTCAAGCAAAACATCGTGTTTCGTGAGGCCAGTACAGGCATTTGCCCTGTGTGTGATGCCGCTCAAACGCCGCCGGAAACTGAAGGGGTTAAAGCATGAAGTCTGTGATCCCGGAAAAGGGACTGCTGCTGCTTGATGGTGCTCAATACGAGGACGCTGTTGATTGGCTTTACGAACGCTACGGCTCCGACAATCCCCAGTCACTCTTCAAGGGCACGCCTTACGAACCCATCGCGGGTGCCGGGCCATTTTTACTCAACGCCTCAATTGGCGATGCCGCCTACAACGCGTGGTGGGGCGGCGTTGATTTGCAACGTGGGGTTTGGCTGGCATCGCCTAAAAGCGCCAATCAATTGCTTCCGATCCTGCAACGTCGCTTGCGAATTTTTGATGAGCAGCAGCGCGAGTTCTGGTTGCGTCTGGCCGATGGTCCCGCCCTGAATCGTGCCTGGTTGGCCGGTGTGCAATGGCCGGCAGGTTTTTGGTATGGCGTTGATAGCGTCTGGTTACGGCATGCAGATTCGGCGGTATGCGCATGGGAAAACCAACGTCCTGAGTACGACGCAGTACCCGCCGATGACGGCTTGACCGCGCAAATCACCCTGCCTGAACCACTCTTGCAGGCGCTCAGTCTGCCAGCCCGACTGGAGCAAACTCCATGAGCGTGCTTGATCCCGCCCGTTTTGGAACCTGTCCGATCTTCGCCGCCGTTTTGCCTCTGCGTTACGCGCTCGGCCCAACAACCGCCATCGATACCAGCGCCTATGATTTGCCCGCGCTGAACGGCCAGTTTCCCGAACTCGGCCCCCGTCACCCAGACCTGACCCCACATTCGCTCAACTACACCTCCCGCTTGTTGCGCGATGGTTGGCTGTATGTCTGGGAAAGTAATCCGCCGAAGTTGGTGGAGTACCAGGTCGAAAAAGCTCAACTCACGCAAACCGCGCGCGCGGGTAAAGTCATCGACACCCGGGTCAAACCGCATCTGGTGTTGAGAGCGGGTGATCCTGCCGGACTGGTTTGGTCGCCCACGCGCTGGAGCGAACCGCAATACCAAGCCGCCAAAACCAACCCCGCTGTACGCCAGCGCATCATGCGCAACGTAGTGCCGGGCGTTGCGCCGTTCAGTGGCAAAGTCGACACGATCAAAAAACAGATTGGCGAATACAGTGATGCGACGAGTTACGGCTGGAGCCATGAGCCCGAAACAGAACACGCCCCCGACTGGCTGAAAACACTTAAGCAGATGGGGCGCTGCGAACAGCAGACCTATGCCGTGATTGATGACGCATGGGGCGTGATGTTCGACCTCGCCGCATTGATCCGTGCGCGTAAAGAGGCTTTTGACAGCTACCAGGAGCATCACGCCGAAGCGTGGGCGATGGCCGGCGTCATCAAGTCACTGAGCGAAGGCGACCCTCAACTCCGTGCACAACTGCTGTCCATCACCCGCTATGACGAACTCCAGCGGGCCTGGAAAGATCAAGACATCCAGAATGACCGGTACACCGCCGACATGCGGCGCCTGGCTCAGCTCTGGGTCGCATGGTTCAACACCCAGCAAGTCACTGGACCGTCGAGCATGGCCACGGCGTGCGGCCATTTCGACATCACCCAGGCGATGGCTCGTGAGGCACTGGAATTGCATTTTGCGGCGGCTTGTCTGGGGCCGGCCAGTACGAGTGTCGGCGCCGAGGCCATTACCCTCAGTCTGGAAGGTGATCAGGCCGGTAAGCCTTGGTTGCTTTGGGCTTTGCTGGGATTGCCGTCGCGGCTGAGTATTGGCGAAATCAAATACCTAGTGGACTTCAGCGACGCCGCTCGTGACAACAAGGCAGCCCTGCAAGAAGGGGCCAGCAAACTCGCCAGGGCTTTTGGTTATTCAGAGGCCATTAACAAGACTGCCGACAAACTGAAGCAACACAAACCGGCGTCGAGTATTGAAGCCTTGTTTCTGTCCATCGCCCCAACGGCTGGGCTGCAAGTACATCAGGGTGAAAATGCCACCGGTATGGCAGGGCGTTTGTACATGGCGGCGGCGTTGGCCCGCAGTGATCAGCGCCTCCAGACCTCGGGTGTTACGCCGCGTCAGTTAGGCGAGTGGTATAGCGACTTGATGGGTACGCGCCAGTCATTGCCCGCGCACTTGAACGTCGCGCCGCTGGCCAGTAGCGTGGCTGATGGCATCCCGTTCATGCATCTGGTCCCGGCGAGTACCAAACTGCCGCCGTTGCCGGTGAATCTGGCGGCGGGCGTTGAGTTGAGCAGCGTGTTTGATTTGAAAAGTGCGCTGAGCAAGGCGCCGATTAAGTCGCTTGTGTTGTTGGTGGCGGGGGGGAATTTTGTTGCTTCGGGGGAGCAGCTTTTTGAAAAGCGAACCTATAAAAGTGCATTTAGCACAGCAGGGGCAGCGTTTGGCGTTGCAGCAGCGGGCGTGGCCGTATGGCAGCGAGTTGGAGAGGTCA
This sequence comes from Janthinobacterium sp. LPB2021202312-11-4, assembly GCF_037049705.1. Classification (NCBI taxonomy): domain Bacteria; kingdom Pseudomonadati; phylum Pseudomonadota; class Betaproteobacteria; order Burkholderiales; family Oxalobacteraceae; genus Janthinobacterium; species Janthinobacterium sp. LPB2021202312-11-4. Next base: position 241,830 of record NZ_JBAGKV010000007.1, read on the forward strand.
ATTGGGGAGAAGCAGTCCGCCAAACCGGAAGATTTTCAGTCTCTTCAAGACTCATTCTGGTTAAAGCCTTGGGACGTGCAGCCATTGCTGCAGGAGCGCAGATAGCCGTGCTGGCCTTCGACGTTGTTGTCTATGGAATAGAAGCCTTTGAGGCTTACCAAAAGGGTGACTTTGACACCATGGCGACGAGTTTAGCCGTCGCCAGCGCTGAACTGGCCGGAATAGTGCTCTACGTAAAACTTTTCCGAGTTTATCGTGCCTCACAAGCGGCTGTATTGGTCGGTGAGGTTGCGGTCATTGCAGCGGGTATGAATGCTGCACCGCATGTTGCCATCAAAATACTTGCCCTGACTGTGGTGATTGTCGCGGGAGTTATTGCGCGGCTTTATACAGCAGACTCGCCGTTGGAACAGTGGGTGAAAAATAGCCGTTTTGGCATCCGCCCGGACGGCGACTGGTCAAGTAGTTATACCCTTTCAATGGATAAGCTCTACTCCATTTTGTTTCCCATTAGTTTTGATGCCCGCCGGTTGGCAGAAATGCACCCCTATCAAGGACAAATAACTTCCACCTACCTGATGCTGAACCTGCCAGGAAAAAGTGTTTCGCTGACGGATAACATGATCCACTTCAAAGGCATCGAAGTGTGGGGCGACACACTCGGTTATCACCCCGAGCAAACTAAAAGTGTCGAATGGACGGGTAAGGACTTTGCTCTACATAGTGGCAGCCGCATTCCTGTACCAGCTGATAGCACGTCTTATCGTCGTGTGTACCATGAAGAAGGAGTGCGGGACTTAAAGCGCATTGAGGGCGAGTTGATCTATTCCCCGCAAGAAGGACTGGTGCTGCCAGCGGTAAAAATCATGGAGCGAGCATGGATATGAATACACCAGAACACCAACACTTCAGCGCTAAACTCACAGTAACGCTTGAAGCGAATAAACCCACTGGCGAACTGCCAATGGAGCTTTTTATTACCGATGAACACACTGAGCATTACCTGGCTTTGCAAGCAGGCGGTGACTCCGGTCGAGGCTTGTGGACTGGGGTTTTAGGCGGCATCGGAGGTTGCGCATCGATAGGGCTGGGACTTATGGGAGCAATCCAAGGTAAATTCGATATCACCTATATGATGTTTTCCATTGGTATTCCTTTGTTTTTGGTACCACTTGTATGGGAAACACTGCGCCCGTTACCTCTCCCCATCCTTTTTAACCGCCGCACCCGCGAAGTGTATTTCGATCACGAAGGTGAACTGTTTCACGCTCCGTGGGATGATATTTCTGCTTCGGCTCATGAGTTTCAATTAGTCGGCCCCCACATCGGCGGTATGCAAAGTGCAACACTGGAAATTCGTGTCTGGAGTTTCGAAAAACCGGATACGGCACTAATGGTCAGCCTCGGCTCACCCTTCGGAAAATCATTGGAGATGCAAAAAGGCTTTTGGGAATACATCCGTTCCTACATGAACAACGGTCCCTATTTCGACGAGTACGGTAATAACAGTGAGTCGGATGCCTTTGTACAAAGCCAGTTATCCGTACGGCCCAGAATGAGCGACAGCTTCAGACAGACACTGGAGCGGATAAAACAGGCAAAGCGAGAAAACGGAGGTAAAAACTATCTTCGCAGTATCGATGTTGTGGGCTTGGTACTCGATCTCTTCTTCTACCCCACCTGCCGTATTCAAGAACTTACCTACAGCCTTGCCAAACGCCGCTCCCGTAATCTTTGGCCAAAAGTAGTCACTGAACGATTGAAAGCCAATGGTCCCACGGCTCGGCTTGTCGATTTGGAGCGCGAAAAAAGCAGCAGTTAGTTGAAAGTCAGTTGATCTGCTCCCCACAGCAGGGACTGACTCTACCTGCGATAAAAGTCATGGAACGAGAATGGATATGAGTAAATCGGAGCTACCCCGAACCGGTGCTGCAACTACGATTATGCTTGAGGCGCACAAAACTACTGGTGAGCAGCCGATGGAGCTGTTCATCACAGATGAGCATGCCGAGTACTACTTGGCGCTGCAGAGTGTCGGAGATTCTAATCGTGGACAGTTAGCAGGTCTTTTTGGATGGGTTGCACTTGGAATGCTATGTCTCGAGATGTTGTTAATGTTCAAGGGACAGTGGGAAAGCGTTTTGATGGGCCTAGTCATGTCAGCAGCATTTTTTCTTGTTCCTTTTTTTGGGGAAATACTTCGGCCCTTACCGCTGCCCATCCTATTCAACCGCCGGACTCGCGAAGTTTATCTCGAGCACGAAGGTGAACTGTTCCATTCTCCATGGGATGGCATTGTCGCTGTCGCCAATGAATATCAGCTAGTGGGAACGCAAATTGGGGGCCTGCAAAGCGCCTCATTGGAAATACGCATGTGGCAGTTCGAAAACCCGGAAAACGCACTAATGGTCAGTCTCGGCTCACCTTTCGGAAAATCACTGGAGATGCAAAAAGGCTTTTGGGAATACATCCGTTCCTACATGAACAACGGCCCCTATTTCGACGAACACGGTAATCACAGTGAGTCGGATGCTTTTGTTCAAAGTCAGTTATCCGTGCGGCCCAGAATGAGCGACAGCTTCAAACAGACACTGGAGCGGATAAAACAGGCAAAGCGAGAAAACGGAGGTAAAAACTATCTGCGCAGTATCGATGTTCTGGGCTTAGTACTCGATCTCTGCTTCTATCCCACCTGCCGCATTCAAGAAATCACCTACAGCCTCGCCAAACGCCGCTCCCGAAACTTATGGCCAAAAATCGTCACTGATCGCCTGAAAGCCAATGGTCCCACTACGCGACTTGTAGATTTGGAATACTAAAAAACTTAAATGATTTTTTTATCCCGCTAAACCTTAAAAAGGAAAGTTTGTGCAAGCCATTTTTAATTTGAAAGTCGGTCTTGAAATCATGAGTTGGACCGTCGCAAGCGGACTCGTAACCTTGCTTCTCTTAATGTTCCCTATTCTCCAATTTGTAGATCACTTAG